>DATDAX010000162.1:0-6282 GCA_036525175.1 Terrimicrobiaceae bacterium
CGCCTTCGAGCAAGTCCTTGTGGTTGGACGCAATGCCGCCGACACCGTGAGTCCCGTTCTCAGGCCGCTATTGCAAGGGGCCTCGAGACCTTCCGCCTTGTTCGCGGTCACCCAATCTGTGGCTATCGGAACACTTAAGACCATTTGGGAGGCGGGACTGGACTTTCCGGCCGACATTTCGCTGCTGGCCTTTGACGATTGTGAGTGGTTCACCGCTCTGAAGCCCTTCCTTTCCACCATCCGCCAGCCGGCCGAGGACTTTGCAGACCAAGCGTGGTCGATGCTGATGGCTCGCTTGAATAACGATCGTTCGCCAAAATTGCATGCCGAGGTGCACTGCAGCCTCATTGTTCGCGAATCGACGGCTAGAGCCCGAATAGCCGCCGAAGTTCTTCCAAGTGTTCTTGCGTCACCGTGAGTTTGCTTTGTCCAACCACTCGGAAAAAACAACACTTCTACTTCAAAAAATATCCTGAGCTTGCTAACTGCTTAGCGACTTGAAGTTATTTAGAGAAGGTATTGTTGACAACGGAAGCGAAGTATCGAAAAATCAACGTAACTCGCCCGGAACCAGAAAACCTGTAGCAATGCAGGTCTTCAACTTCACCCCCAAATCACACCCCACCGCAAGCAGAACAAATGAAAAAAAAGCACATTACCCTTAAACGGACAGCGGCCCTCGCGCTTGTCCTTCTCTCTTCAGCCTTTACCACTCAGGTTCGAGCCGAGGAGCAAGAGATTGCCGTCGTGGTGAAAATTGGAGGCATCCCATGGTTCACTGCCATGGAGAAGGGCATAAAAGAGGCAGGCAAAGAACAAAACGTTAAGGCTTACATGGTCGGACCCACAACGGCCGATCCGGCCCAGCAGGTGCGTGCGGTCGAAGACCTCATCGCCAAGAAAGTCAGCGCGATTGGAGTTGTGCCGAACGACGCCAAGGCGCTCGAACCCGTATTCGAACGCGCCAAGGCGGCGGGCATCCCGATCATCACCCATGAGTCGCCCGATCAAAAGGGCAACGTATGGGACATCGAGATGATCGATAACAAGGAATTCGGAGAGCGGCACATGAAGGACCTTGCCAAATACATGGGTGAGGAGGGCGAATATATCGTCTACGTGGGAGGCCTGACGGTGCCGCTGCACAATGCGTGGGCGGACGCAGCGATTGCTTATCAGAAGGAGCATTACCCGAAGATGAAGCTCGCTGCCGACCGGTACGGTGTGGCGGAAAGTGTCGACGACAGTTACAAAACCGCGCTGGATGCGATGCTTGCTCATCCGAACTTGAAGGGTATCCTCACCTTTGGCAGTCAGGGGCCGATCGGAGCTGGTCGAGCCATCAAGGAACGGGGCAAAGCCGAGCAAATCGTGCTGGTCGGAGCATGCTCCCCGACGCAGGGAAAAAAGCTGGTAAAGGAAGGCATCATCAAGGTCGGCTATATTTGGAGCCCACCGGAAGCTGGCAAAGCAATCATTACTGTGGCGAAGATGGTTCTGGACGGAAAGCCGATTACGGACGGCATGGAGATTCCCGGCCTTGGAAAAGTCAGCGTAGATCCTGAGACGCGGGTCATTCGCGCCATCAAGGTACTCGCGATCAACAAGGACACCGTGGATGAGCTTGTCGCACTCGGACTCTAGGTTGCCTTTGGCCCTTCCGTGTCGCGCCCACCGTTGTGGGCGCGGCACAAGCGGCACATGACCTCCACTCCCAAGACCTCGGAGCAGGCCGCGCAGCAGAGCGCCCCCGACTTCATCGAAATGCGCGGCATCAGCAAGCGCTTCGGCGGAGTGCGGGCCCTTACCGATGTGAGCTTCTCCATTCGTTCCGGCGAGATTCATTGCCTTGCCGGCGAAAACGGATGCGGCAAGAGCACGTTGATCAAGATCCTCTCCGGCGTTCACGCTCCGGACGAAGGAGAGATTGTTCTCGAGGGAAAAGCGCACTCCCACTTGTCTCCGGCTGCCTCACAGCGCTTTGGGGTGCAAATTATCTATCAGGACCTTTCGCTGTTTCCGAACCTTTCGGTGGCTGAGAACATCGCATTCCGGCATCACGTGGAAACGCCGGTGCGCCTCGCGAACCGTCAAACCATGCGCAATCAGGCTCAAGCGGTCACCGAGCGCCTCAAGGTCTCGCTTCCGCTGGACGCCCTGGTCGGATCACTGCCCATCGCGACGCGCCAACTGGTGGCCATTTGTCGTGCCCTTGCAGCGCAAGCGCGACTTGTCGTGATGGACGAGCCCACCGCCTCGCTTACCCACCAGGAGGTTGATGCGCTCCTGGAGACGATTCATGAACTGAAGCGCCAACATATTGCAACCGTCTTCGTCAGTCACCGGCTCGACGAAGTGATGACCATTGCAGAGCGGGTCACCGTGCTGCGGGATGGCCGCAATCTGGGGACCTACTGGGTTCGGGATCTTGATCGTGGTCGCTTGGGCGAACTCATCACAGGCCACGTCTTCGAGAGCAGCGTCAAGCCGGCTTTCTCGAGCGACGCCGCTCCAGTGCTGGAGGCGCGTGGACTCACGTGCACGGGGCAGTACGCGGATGTCAATTTCACACTGCGCCCCGGTGAGATTCTTGGCCTTACAGGGCGCCTGGGCTCCGGCCGCACCGAACTTGCGCTCTCGCTCTTCGGGATGAACCCTCCCGACTCCGGAGAAATTCGAATCAAGGGAAAGCCGGTGCATTTTCACAACAATCGCGACGCAATTCGCCACGGGATCGCTTACGTTTCAGAGGATCGACTTTCGCTGGGATTGGTGATGCCGCAAACCATCGCCGACAACACGGTCATTTCTGTGCTGGATCGCTTAACGGGCCGATTGGGCCTTATCGATGGCGCACAGCGCTCCCAAACCATCGACCGTTGGATTTTCAAGGAACTGCGCGTCAAGACCAACACAGCTGACCGGCCCGTCCAGCAGCTCTCCGGAGGCAATCAACAGCGGGTCGTGCTTGCGAAATGGCTCGCGACAACTCCGCGTGTGTTGATTTTGGACTCTCCCACGGTGGGCGTCGATATCGGTGCCAAGGCCGGAATTTTTCAAATCGTAGACACTCTCGCCGCGCGCGGTCTGGCGATCCTGCTCATCTCGGATGAGGTCGAAGAGGTCTTGCACCAGAGTCATCGCATTTTGGTGATGCGGGAAGGGCGAATCGCTGCGACCTACGATCCCCATCACGTCAGCGAGGACGAACTCAGGGAGTCCATTCATGCCTAACGCCAACCATTTCTTGAAGGCTGCCTTTCGCCGCCACGAGGTCCAGATAGCGAGTATCATTTTCCTCCTGGGCGCGTTTTTCTCTGTTTTGTCCACGGGCTTTCTGTCGGCAAGCAACTTTGTGACGTTATTGGAGAGCTACTCTGTGATGGCGATCATGGCGGCAGGCCTCCTTGTCGTATTGATCGCGGGAGGGATTGACATTTCTTTCGCAGCGATCGCTGCCGTGACGCAATATGTGGTGGCGACAATTATCGTCCAGATGGGTGGCAATTGGGTCGTCGCCTTTGCGTTGTCAGCTATCTTCGGGAGTCTGCTCGGGGTCGTGAACGCCCTTTTGATTCACTATCTTCAGGCGCTTTCGGTCATCGTCACCATTTCCACGATGACGTTTTATTTTGCGATATTGATGTTCATTACGGACGGCGTATCCATCTATGACCTGCCAGATTGGTTCACTGCGACCATTTCGCCCTTGGGCATCCCATTCCCTGTAATGGTGGCTGCGATCGTTCTTGTTGCTACCGCCTTTCTTCTGAACCGACTCTCGATCGGCCGGCAGATCTACGGCCTTGGGGGCAATCCCGAAGGCGCCAAGCGTATGGGATGCAACCTGGTCGGCTTGCAGTGCTTCGTCTACGGCTACTCCGGCTTGACCGCTGGCATCGCAGGCCTGGTGCAGGCGCATAGGGTTGAAGAAATCGTGCCCAACGCGCTGATCGGCCGGGAACTGGATGTGCTCGCGGCCGTTGTTCTGGGTGGTGCGAGCCTTCAAGGCGGCATTGGTACCGTCAGCGGAACGATATTGGGTATCGTCTTGCTGGCGATCGTTCAGAATGGCCTAACCCTCCTCGGTGTGTCATCGTACTCCTTCGGATTCGTCACAGGCATTATCATTCTTATCAGTGTGAGCGCCACTGCCATTGCGGCCAAGCGCCAGCAAAAAAGGACCGTAGGCAATGTCGTCTGAAGCCACCACCACTCCTCCCTCCTCCGCCGCAGCACGCAGTTCCCTAGGGGATCTGCTTGGGCGAGACCCGACCGTCACCATGCTCAGCGGGCTCCTCCTTCTTGCTGCGATCGCCTTCAGCGCGCTTGCGCCCTCGCGCTTCCTTTCGGGAGAGAGCCTCCGTTCCATCGCTTTCCAGATGCCTGAACTTGGAATCCTCGCACTCGCCATGATGATACCGCTCATGAGCGGGGGGCTCAACCTTGCGATCATCGCGACGGCAAACCTCTCCGCGCTGGTCATGGCAGCTATCCTTACCAAGATGCTTGGACCCGAGAGTCCTGCACATATTACAGCAGGGGTAATCGCACTCGCCTTTGCATCAGGATTGCTCACGTCTCTGGTGGTCGGCCTCATCACCGGTATGATCGTCGCGTTTCTTGGTGTTCATCCGATCCTGGTGACCCTCGGAACAATGACGGCAGTTAAGGGAATTGCCGTGCTCGCCACTAGCGGCGGTGTCATAGGAGGTTTCCCGCCAGCGATCTTGTTCTTGGGAAATGGCACCCTCCTTGGGATTCCCGTTGCGATGCTTATCTTCATTGCTTGCGCCATACTCGTCGCAGTGATCATGAATCACGCGCCCTTCGGCGTATCTGTGCGCATGATCGGCTCAAACGAACGGGCGACGCGTTACTCAGGCGTGCCCACAGAGTGGATGCTCGTCGGTGTATATGTTCTTTCGAGCGCCCTTTGCTGGGCGGCCGCGATAGTCATGATGGCGCGATTCAACTCCGCTCGCGCGGGATATGCGGAATCCTATCTGCTGATCACGATCCTTGCGGCGGTGCTGGGAGGTGTGGATCCAAACGGCGGCTTTGGCAAAGTATTGGGACTCGTTCTTTCGCTCGTCCTCCTTCAGGTGATCTCAACCGGCTTCAACCTCCTCGGCTTAAGCCCGCACCTCACCCAGGCCATCTGGGGCGCAACGATGATCCTTGCCATTGCCCTTGCCCTCGTGCGCGAGCGCTGGATGGCGCACCTCTGGCTAAAGCGAACGTAGGGCGTTCGCCGCGCAGCCGGCCGGCGTTCATATGCTTAACTTGAAACCCTAACGTTATGCCTCATGCCTAAGGAACTCGCGACATGCCGGCTCGAATTCCTCAAAGAGGATTCCGTTAAGGTCGGGCTTGCATGAAAGCGCTGCTTGGAATCGATTTGGGCACCTCGAGCGTGAAGGTTGTGGTGTCCTCGATGAAGGGAGCCATTGAAGGTCTTGGCACCGCGGAATATCCCATTCTCACCCCGCAGCCCGGCTATGCTGAGCAGGACGCGACTGACTGGTGGAAAGCGACGGTCGCCGCTGTGCATCAGGCCTTGCACGAGGCGGCCGCTACGGAAATCCTCGCCATCGGTCTCTCTGGCCAGATGCACGGCTTCGTGCCAATGGGCGCAGATGGGAAGCCACAGCGCCGGGCAATCATTTGGGCCGACCAGCGCAGCGCGGCGCTATTGCCCGAGATTCAAGAAAGAATAGGAACCGAGCTGCTCGCGACAACATGTGGCACCGCGCCCGCAGCGGGCTTTCTGATCTCCACTTTGTTCTGGCTTCAGAAGTGCGAACCCAGCTCGCTCGATCGCGTTGCGACTCTCTTGATGCCAAAGGACTATGTCCGCTTCAGGCTGACAAACGAACTCGGCACCGACCAGAGCGACGCAGCGGCCACCGGAATATTTAACGTTGCAGCGCGAATGTGGGCCGACGAAGTGATCGACCGACTGGGGTTTCCAAGATCGATCTTTCCCAAGGTGCATCCCTCGGCGCAAATCGTGGGCAGCCTTTGCCGGAGCGCCGCGGACGAGTTGGGATTGCAGACCGGGATCCCCGTGTCCGCGGGATGCGCTGATCAGCCCGCACAGGCGGTCGGCAACGGATTGATCGATCCGCCACAGGGTTCGGTGACCATCGGAACGGGCGGTCAGGTTTTCGCACCGCTCGCGACGCCGTTGTTTGATCCGAAGCTCAGGCTGCATACGTTCTGCCACGCGCCGGAGGCGCGTTGGTATCTGCTTGGCGCGATGCTCTCTGCCGGAATGGC
>DATDAX010000163.1:0-3485 GCA_036525175.1 Terrimicrobiaceae bacterium
CATGGATACGTCTCCACTCCGGACGCTAGGAACGTCCGCATGCGTTTGCGAGGCGAGCCAAACGAGAGATCCGTCACGCCCAAGGACCTGCCCGCACAATATGAAGATGGATTCGCCTATCTCGCCGCCGTGGTGCGTGGCGAGCTGAACGTGTCGGATACGGATCGCTCCTCTCTAGTGAATAACATGACCGTGGTTCGCATTCTGGATGCCGCTCGTCGCTCCGCGCAAAACAGACAGAATGTCGGTCTCGAGGGCTGAACTCAAGGCGACAAAACAATTACCTCGCATGGCCCGGCGATTATAAGTTAATTCCGCATTTGAGAGCGCCACGCCGTATTTCCGCTGAAGCCGGTTTCGTTCTCGCTCGACCCTCATTCAAGTCCTATTCTTGAAACTTTCTTTGGAGGCCCTTATGACTACACCTAACAATCGAATCCGCGTTGCTCTTATCGGCTATGGATTTGTCGGGAAAACATTTCATGCTCCCCTTATCCGTTCCATACCAGGTCTTGAGATCACGGTCGTCAGCTCCCGCCAGCCCGAGAAGGTACGAGCCGATCTTCCGGGAGCGCAAGTCATCGCCGATCCCGAGCAAGCGGCCTGTCACGCCGATGTCGACTTGGTCGTCATCGCGAGCCCGAACGAAACTCATGTGCCTCTAGCCACTATCGCGTTGAGCGCAGGCAAGCACGTCGTCGTCGACAAGCCGTTTACTATCACGCTCGCGGAAGCGCGTGGACTAGGGAAGCTGTCTCAGGAAAAAGGGCGCCTTCTTTCAGTATTTCAAAACCGTCGCTGGGATAGCGAATTCCTTGGGGCGCGAGCGATGATAGACGAAGGCGGACTCGGAGAGATTCTGCATTTCGAATCACACATCGACCGCTTCCGCCCCAACGTCCGCGTCCGATGGCGCGAGATCGCCGGTCCGGGCGCTGGGGTATGGTATGATCTTGGACCTCACCTCGTCGACCAGGCCCTGCAACTGTTTGGATTGCCGGAGACCTTAAGCGCCAGCCTGGTATCGCAACGTAATGAGGCGCAGACGGATGATTGGTTCCACGTTTTGCTCAACTACGAACGCCTGCGCGTCATTCTGCATGGTTCCCTTGTAGTCGCGGGGGGAACTCCCCGCATGGCGATGCATGGAACCCGCGGCAGTTGGCTGAAGTACGGCATGGATGTCCAGGAGGAACAACTTGTTCGCGGTCTTGTTCCGGGGGAGTCCGGATGGGGCGAAGATCCTCGACCGGGTATTCTCTACAAAGGCACCGACAGTCCGCCGCTTGAGCTTCCCGTGCCTAAAGGGGATCAGCGCCAGTATTATTTTGGCATTCGCGACGCGATACTCAACAAGGCGATCAACCCTGTCCCGCCGGTGCAAGCGATCGTCGTAATGGCCGTCCTTGAAACGGCAATCGCATCCTCTAAGGAGGGTCGAGTGTTGCCGCTTCCACTAACAGATCCTGAGCGAGCCGCATGGACCCAGTCGCTAGCCCGGTCGCCCAGCTAAGAGCAAATGCTCCAGCAGAGCGGCGTCATTGTGAAGCTCCCAGCGTGATGATTTTCTGCTCAGCCCAGGAACGGGTGGCGGCATCTGCGAGTTCCAACGCCTTTACACCATCGTCAATGGACGTCGGCACGGGTCTGCCTTCGATCAAGGCCCCAAAGAATTGCGCCATCTCTATGGCGTACGCAGCGCGATAACGTTCAAGAAAAAACGCTTCGGGTACGTCGGTGTATACTGCCTTTGAGGTGTAGGTGACGACCTCCGTAGGGCGCACGTTGCCTGCCTGGAGCATTCCTTTGCTTCCGAGGACTTCGAAACGCTGATCATATCCATACACCGCGCGGCGGCTTGTGTTGATCTGGCAGAGCCGCCCGCGACGAGTACGGATGGTCACTACGCTGGAGTCAATGTCGCCCGCCTCCGCGATCGCAGGATCGGTAAGACAACTCCCGGTGGCGTGGACGGTTTGCCCATCGTCACCCAAGACCCATCGAAACATGTCGAAGTCGTGGATGAGCATGTCCTTGAAAATTCCGCCGGACACTTTGATATAGGACACGGGCGGCGCTCCCGGGTCCCGGCTCGTAATAATGAGCATTTCGGGCTCACCAATCTCGCCGGAATCCAGCCGCGCCTTTAGAGCGGCAAACGTGGGATCGAATCGGCGGTTAAATCCGATCATGCATGTGACGCCCGCTTTGGAAACAGCGTCCGCGCATTTGCGGGCCCGCTCAAGCGAAAGATCGACCGGTTTCTCGCAGAAAATCGCCTTGCCGGCCGCGGCAGACCTCACGATCAGATCCGCGTGGGTATCCGTACTAGATGCAATGACCACGGCGTCCACGGACGGGTCACCAAGGGCCGTTTCGCTAACTGTCGCAAGCGCTCCGTGTTGTCTCGCTAGTTCTGCTGCCGCTTCGGGGGAGACATCCACCACGTATTTAAGGGAGACGCCAGGCTGGCGTGCCACGTTAGCCGCATGAATTTTGCCGATTCTACCGGCGCCAAATATTGCCACATTCATATACAAAGCAAACTAAGGAACGAACTGCGCGACACCGTCGCCGAACGGCGCTTCGATATCGCTATTTTCAACAATGGAAATCATCACATTGGCCGGATCAATACCGGGATTGGAGGAGAGATTATCAACGGTCTTCTTGTAGAAAGCACTCTTTGACTCAGGGGAGTGGCCGGCTCGCGTTATCAAAAGCATCATGACTCTGTCGGGTTCGTGCTCCGTGATGATCTGATAACGGCCCTAAGCGGAAAATTCATCGTCTCAATTACGGCGGAGCAAACACCGCCAGTGACAGCCTCTAAATACTCCGGCGACTTGCCCTTGAGGATCGCAATGTAAACCAACGGCATGCAATCAGAATGGTAGGAAGGGTGACATTGTCAAGCTACGCTTAGGTTTGCCGTCAGAAATTGGAGCGCATCGCGGCTTAGGTGCTTTTATCTCACAGCAACGCATCGTACAAAATCTCCGCGGGATGCTGCGCGATGCGTCCCGTGCCATCCTTGATCTGATGCCGGCAGCTCGTGCCCGGCGCGGCGATGATCGTGTCAGCCGGAGTCGAGCGGACCGCCGGCAAGAGCACCAGTTCCCCGACCTTCATCGATACGGCGAAATGTTCTCTCTCGTACCCGAACGACCCCGCCATCCCGCAGCAGCCCGATGGAATGACCTGAACCTTGTAATCGACAGGTAGTTCAAGGGCCTTGACTGTCGGCGTAAGCGAGGCAAGCGACTTTTGATGGCAATGGCCGTGCAGTTTGATATGGCGCATCTCTTGCGTGAATGCTTCGCGGCGGATGCGGCCCGCGTCAGCTTCGCGCGCAATGAATTCGTCGATCAAGAGCGCATTGCCAGCAAGGGTCTTTGCCGCTTCAACCAGTCGCTCAGGAACAAGATCCGGAACCTCGTCCCGGAAGCCCAGAATCGCAGATGGCTCGATACCAACAAGGGGCG
>DATDAX010000164.1:0-3010 GCA_036525175.1 Terrimicrobiaceae bacterium
CGGAATCATCAGGAGGGAACCGAGATCGCCGAGGCAGGAAATTCATCATCTCTCTGTTCTCTCAGTTTGCTCCTGTTCAATTTGCATCTTCGTTTGTGTCCCAGCCCGCTCGAAGGACGCCGCGAGGACAAGGAGGAAAAGGTTCGTCTTCATTTGATCCTCCCTTCCTTCGCTTTCTTCTGTTAAATCAGCCGGACGCTGATTTTCAAGGCGTCGCGGATTTCACACAGCGGAAGCCGAGATGGCTCATACCGGTATCGGCGGCTGTGCCACGGCGTGCGGATGGCCGGTAATTAACACAATAGTGATCGCTGCATAGAAACGACCCGCCCTTAGTCACACGCTTCGGTGCCATGGGCTCTTCCGGATCGAAAAATGTGTCTGGTCCCTTAGGGTTAACCTGCCCGTCGTTGGCCGTTTGATAAGCAGCCGTGCTATACCAATCCGAGCACCACTCCCAGGAATTGCCGATTATATCGTAGAGTCCGTATGGATTGGCCGGGTAAGTGGCCACCGGCGCCAGGGTCGCGTAGCCATCCGCAGCCGTGTCCCGATTGGGAAAATCGCCTTCAAAAATATTCGCAACGTATTTTCCCCCGGGTGTTAGCTCGTCGCCCCATGCGTAGCGCTTGTTATCGAGCCCGCCACGCGCGGCGAATTCCCATTCCGCCTCGGTCGGCAACCGTTTTCCCGCCCATTTCGCATACGCGACAGCATCTTCCCAGGCGACCTGGACCACGGGATAATTCTCCCGCCCTTTCAGATCGCTCCCGGGCCCTTCCGGATGCCGCCAGTTTGCGCCGATCACCCAATGCCACCAATTCCCGACATCACGCAGATCGACGGCTCCCGCCGGCCGGACGAATACGAGCGAGCCGGGCTGCAACATTTCATCCGGCGGTTTCGGCGTTCCGGGCGGCACTTGTTTTTTGATCTCCTCCCAATCGGGCTTCCTCTCGGCAACCGTAACGTAGCTCGTTGCCTCGATAAATTTCCCAAATTCGCTGTTAGTAACTTCTGTTCGATCCATCCAGAACCCATCGACTTTCACCCGGTGCGCCGGGCGTTCCGCGGGATAGCTTTCTTTCTCGTTGGTGCCCATCGAGAACTCTCCACCTGGCACCCAGAGCATTCCCGCCGGCGCTGTTTTGCCGCCGGCAGCCTTGTCAGCCCCAGAGGCGTCAGCGGTCAGTTGAGTCAATGCCGTCACCGCTGCCGCACGTGTTGCAGGCGTGCAGCAATATGGTTTGGGATCCTCTCCTCGTACCGGAGAAGCGGTTAGTATCCAGCCGATAGCGAAAAAAGTGCAGGCGATTGGTAGTTTCATAGGGGTGGTTTCGAATTTGAAGGATGAACCGCAGATTACGCAGATCAAAGGGAGATGATTTTTAGATTTCTAACTTCACAATCACAAGCTCCTATCTGCCATCGCTTCGCTTACCCTCCGGGCTGCCTGGGCAGCTATCTCGCTCCGGTCGGTTGCTTTCATCTGCGGGGTTCCAAAATCTTCAATGTGGCGAGTTTCATGTAGGCCGCGAGATTTTTGTTGTGGAAGAAGGCGAAGGATTCAGCGGGGCAAGGTGCACCGGACGGAACGTATCGATCAGCCCGAGCCAAAATGCACGTGTTCTCCACAACAGGAACGCGAAAATGCTGCCGCCAACCACTCCAGCACGCAGATACTTTGAAGAAGGTTTATCTGCATCGTCTGCGGTTCATTCTCCTCGTCCGTCGTTCTCGTCCTCGAAACCTTGGTGGAATCGAGGACGAGGGACGAGAACGACCGCTATTCCAAGCCGCGCTTCTTGAAGGACTCGTCGATCTTCTTGTCCACCTGCTTGCGCACCTGATCGATACTGAAGCTCGGCGGACGCTGACTCGGCGGGTAGGTGGCGAATGTTTCGAGAAATGCCGTGGCTTTGAGCATGCCGCCAGTGATGATGTAGTCGTTCTTCACCAACCAGTCGTAGTATTGGTCCGAGGTGATGTCAGCCCGCTCATAGGGATCCATGCGGAGGTTGAACATCTTCGGCACGCGCAGCGGGGTGAATGGATTCGACCAGACGGCAAAACCGCCCGGAGCGCGTTGCTCCATGAAGACCAGCTTCCAGTCGCCGAAGCGCATGCCCACGAGATCGCCGTCGTCGTTGAAGTAATAGAACTCGTTTCGCGCGCTCTTATCGGTTTTGCCCGTCAGGTAATCGAGCTGGTTGTAACCATCGAGATGGTTCTTGAAGGTCGTCGGACCACCGGGGTTCCAGCCTTTGAGCAAGCGGTCCTTCACCGTCGTATCACCGGCCGCGGCGAGCAGCGACGGGAACCAATCAAGACCCGAGAACATTTGTCGCGAAACCTCGCCCGGCTTGATCTTGCCTGGCCAGCGGATCATCGCCGGCACGCGGAAGGCGCCTTCCCAGTTCGAGTTTTTCTCGTTGCGGAAAGGCGTGGTCGCCGCGTCCGGCCAGGAGAATTGATTCGGACCGTTGTCCGTCGTGAAGATGACGATCGTATTCTCGGTGATCTTCAAGTCATCGAGCGCCTTGAGCAGCTTGCCCACATTGCCATCCATCTCGATCATGCCATCGGCATACTCGTTGCCCGGCATGCCGCTCTGACCGCGCATCGCTTCGCGCACGTGCGTGAAGACGTGCATGCGGGTGAAATTCATCCAAGTGAAGAACGGCTTGTCCGCCTTCGTCTGCCGCTGGATGAAATCGATGCACGCCGCCGTGGTCTCATCGTCCACCGTCTCCATGCGCTTGCGCGTCAGCGGACCCGTGTCCTCGATTTTGCCATCGGCAAAAGAATGGAGCACCCCGCGTGGCGTGAAGTTCTTGCGGATCGGATCGTTCGGATCCTTTGGCCAGTAAGGCTGTTCCGGCTCCTCCTCCGCATTGAGATGATAGAGGTTGCCGTAGAACTCGTCGAAGCCGTGGTTGGTCGGCAGATACTCATCCTTGTCGCCGAGGTGGTTCTTGCCGAATTGTCCCGTGGCGTAGCCGAGCGGCTT
>DATDAX010000165.1:0-3025 GCA_036525175.1 Terrimicrobiaceae bacterium
GTGTACATGGCCCCGGTCAGTGCCATCGGCGCTGCGGCGCCGATCAGCGGAGGAGGCGAGGACTTGCAGCAGACGATGAACCAGAAGGTCATTTCCTACTTCTCGGGTTACTTTCGCAGCGCGGCTGAGAAAAACGGTTACAACCCGGAGCTGGCTGAGGCCTTCATCAACAAAGAGAAGGAGGTCAAGATTGGCGATACCGTGATCAATCCGAAGGGTTCGCTGCTGACCTTGAGCGCTCAAGAGGCCGTAAAGGTATACAACGGCAAGCCGCTTCTCGCACAGGGCATCGCCTCCAATCTCGACGAACTTTGTGAAAAAGCGGGATTGCGTGCCAAAGATATCGTTCGCATTGAGCCGACAGGATTCGAGCGCCTCGCCCAGTGGATCACCGTCCTTGCACCGCTCTTCCTGCTGGGCGGAATGATTGGCGCTTATTTGGAGTTCAAGTCGCCGGGATTCGGCGTCGCAGGGGTTCTTTCGGCGATCTGCTTTCTGCTTTTCTTTGCCGGCCACTACATTGCGGGACTGACCGGATTTGAGGTCGTTGCGGTGTTCATTTTCGGGATGCTTCTTGTGCTGACCGAGCTTCTGTTCTTTCCGGGAGTGACCATCCTGGCGTTGCTTGGGACGGCGCTGATGATGGGCTCTCTGCTCTTTGCGATGGTCGATTTCTACCCAAGCCAGCCATTCGATTTCTCTCTGGACCTCTTGTTTCGTCCCCTTGTGAATCTCGGGATAGCCGTCGCTCTCTTTGTATTTGCAGTTTCACTGTTGGCGCGGTTTCTCCCCGAGTTGCCATTCTTCAACAGGCTCATCCTCGCGCAGCACAGTCCCTCGGGCCCATCCATGGAAACGCGGACGCCCGCGATTTTCGAACCCTCCGTCAAGGTGGGCGAGGAAGGCGTGGCACAAACGATCTTGCGTCCTGCGGGCAAGGCCGAATTCGGCGCGGCGCTTGTCGATGTTGTAACCGACGGGGAGTTCCTGGATCGCGGCGCGAAGGTCCGCGTTACGTTGGTGGAAGGAGAGCGCGTTGTTGTCGAGGAAGTCGATGGAGCAAGAAGTCCCACCTCCGTCGTCTAGCGGTCAGGAGAAAATCAGTCGCACGGCCCCGAGGAGCGAGAAGACGATCATCAGCCATTCGAAGACGGCCTGGTTGATTTTTCCGAGCATCCAGCGTCCGGCCACCAAACCTGCGATCACTGCAGGAGCCAGCCACAGATTCAGAGTGAGACTGGCGGAATTGATCAACCCCAGGGAGGCGCTGAAGGGAACTTTGAGGAGGTTAATTGCAAAGAAAAACCAAGCGGCTGTGCCCACGAATTCGAATTTGGGAAGCCGGCACGCAAGGAGGTAAATCGTCATGACCGGGCCGGCCGCGTTGGCGATCATCGTAGTCGAGCCGGCAAGCCAGCCGAAGGGCCACGCGATTCCCGGATGCTCCACGGCAAGATTCATCAGTCGCGGCGCGAATTTCTGAAGGAGCACAAGAGCGATGAGCGCCAGGGTGAGCCAGCCAATGAGCGGTGCAAAAACCTGTGCGGGAATATGCGGCATCAGCAGCCACCCGCAGACGATGCCTGCCGCAGCGGGCGGCAACATCCTCAGGACCAGACCGCCCTTGGCGTGGCGGCGGTACGTATAAACGGCGAAGATATCGGCCAGAATGAGCATCGGGAGAATGGCTCCCGTGGATTCTCGCGCAGGAAGCACCCGCGCCATTATCAAGATGGCAAGCATTCCCAGGCCCCCGAAACCCGCCTTGGCCATGCCAATGCAGATCGCTGCCAGCACGGCGAGGACCCAATCGACCAGTGTGAGGTCGTACATTTCTTCGAGCGAGTAGAGCAGAGACGCAGCGAAGGGTGAAACAATGCTTTTCAGGAAAATCCTTTGCGTCAGTGGTGCTACTTGCGCGAGAGTCCCGCCCTCATGAAGATCGTCGTCGCTTATTCCGGTGGGCTCGATACCTCCGTAATATTGAACTGGTTGAAGGAAACATATTCCGCCGAGGTCGTGGCCTTCTGCGCGAATATCGGCCAGGAGGAGGAGTTGGATGGCCTTGAGGAGAAAGCGCTGAAGACCGGCGCAACCAAGTGCTATGTGGATGATCTCTGCGAGGAGTTCGCGCGGGACTTCATCTTCCCGATGATGCAGGCTGCCGCGATCTATGAGGGACAGTACTTGCTTGGCACCAGCATTGCCCGTCCGCTTATCGCCAAGCGGATGGTGGAGATCGCCAATGCCGAGGGTGCGGAGTCTGTCGCGCACGGAGCGACGGGCAAGGGTAATGATCAAGTCCGCTTTGAGCTGACGGCCGCGGCGTTGAATCCGCGGTTGGAAGTTATTGCGCCTTGGCGGGACGCGCGGTTCCGCAGCAAGTTCCCGGGCCGGGCTGAAATGATCTCCTACTGTGACGAAAGAAAAATCCCCGTCCAAGCCTCTGCGAAAAAGCCCTATTCGATGGACCGCAATCTTCTGCATATCAGTTTCGAAAGCGGCATGCTCGAAGACCCGTGGTTCGATGCCTCGGCGCCCGAGCACAGCGACATGTATAAGCTAAGTGTGTCCCCGCAGGATGCCCCGGATCGGCCGGAATATTTGGAACTGTTCTTCGACAAGGGGAACTGTGTCGGGTTGGTCCATCCCGAGCTTTGGGAGATTCTTGGCGACTTGCGATATGACGGAAACGGTGATGACAAGCTCAGCCCGGTCTGGGTCATGCGGGTGTTGAACCGTTTGGGCGGGCGCAATGGCGTTGGGCGCGTCGACATCGTTGAGAACCGGTTTGTTGGAATGAAGAGCCGAGGCGTTTACGAGACTCCCGGAGGGGCTATCCTTCACTTTGCGCATAGGCAAATGGAATCCCTGACGATGGACCGGGAGGTGATGCATTTGCGTGACACGCTCATTCCGCGCTATAGCGCTCTGGTCTACAATGGCTTCTGGTTCGCGCCCGAGCGTGAGGCGCTGCAAGCTCTTATCACTGAGTCGCAGAAGAACGTGACGGGAACCGTCCGAC
>DATDAX010000166.1:0-4119 GCA_036525175.1 Terrimicrobiaceae bacterium
CTGAGACAGTCGGCGTCTTCTACCTCCGGTTGCGCACCTCCTTCTGAAGGTGCCTGCGTTCAACTTGCACTGGGATACAGCGGATTTGTATTAGGCGTCCGACGCGAATTCCCTGGCTATTGTAACTTCTTGCGAAGCCCACGCGTGTTGCAGATTCAGGCGGGCTTCTCGGCGCGCACCTTGAAGAAGGTGACGTAGAGGACAGGTACAACGAGAAGAGTAAGGGCCGAGGCGAAGAGAAGGCCGACCACAATCGTGACTGCCATCGCACCGAAGAAAACGTCGAACAAGAGCGGGATCAGCCCGAAAACCGTCGTGAGGACGGCCATGGATACCGGACGCACGCGGCTGACGGAAGCGTCCACCACGGCATCCCACGCAGGCCGCCCGGCGGCGAGCTGGGAGTTGATCTCGTCAACCAGGACGATGCCATTCTTGATGAGCATGCCCGAGAGGCTGAGTGCGCCGAGCAACGCCATAAACCCGAACGGTTGGTTGAAAACCAGCAGACCAATCACTATGCCTACGAGAGAGAGCGGCACCGTGAGCCATATGATCAGCGTGACCCGAAGCGAGTTGAAGAGGCATATGACAGTGAGCACCATCATCAGCAGGAAGGCGGGGAGCGTGCCAGCCAGCGCAGCTTGCGCCTTGGAGGAATCTTCGTGTTCGCCACCCCATTCCATGCGATAGCCGCGCGGCAATGGGATCGCTTCGATCTTCTCGCGCACTCGTCCGAACATCGTGCTGGCAAGTCCGGAGGTCTGGTCCGCATGCACGGTGATGGTCGGCACCCGGTTCCTTCGCATGTGGATGGGGTCTTCCAATTCCGTGGTGAAATCAGAAACAACCTGTCTCACCGGGAGAAAGCGGTCTGCCACCGGACTGAACACTTGCACGTCGCGGATCAAGTCGGGGTCTGCACGCTCGGCCTCGGGGCCCCTTGCCATGATGGGCAGGAGTTCGTCGCCTTCGCGATAGACGCCGATGCGCTGGCCGCTGAAGGCCGCCTCAAGCGTTCTGCCGAGGTCCGTGCGCGTGATTCCGGTCAGGCGGGCTTGTACTTCGGAAAACTGGGGCCGAAGCGTAGGGACGGGTTCGCGGCTATCGATCCGGATACCTTTCGCCCCACCGTCAGCGCGCAGAATATCCACGGCCTGAGAAGCAAGGCCGCGAAGGGTGTTGTAATCTTCTCCGGAAAAGCGCACCTGCACGCGTCCCCCTTGGCCAGGTCCGAGTAGAAACCGCTTCGAGATGATTTGCGCGTCGGGATACTTTTCGGTGAGCTCCTTCTGAACATGGGGCAAGACTTCATTGATGAGACTCTGATCCTGCACATCAATGAGAAATTGCGCGTAGGACGAGTCAAATCCCTCTGGTGAATAGGTCAGAAGGAATCGCAGGGCACCCTGGCCCACGGACGTTGTAATATGCGTAATGCCAGGGATATCCGCGATGGACTTTCGCATCTCTGCAGTCACACGGTCGGTGTGGTCCAGTCGGGTCCCCACCGGCAGCCAGACATCCACCATGAACTGCGCCCTCGTCGAGTCCGGGAAAAAGCTGTTCTTCAGAAACCGAAATCCAAAAATGGACAGTGCGAGCATTGCCAAGAGCACCAAGATCGTCAGGCCGCGCGCCCGCATGCAGGCGAGAAGGATCTTCTTGTAACCCTGGTATATCGCGCCCGCATAGGGATCCTTCGCTTGGTCGGCGTCGCCGGGCGGAGCGGACTTCAGAAAGAAGTACCCGAAGAGCGGGGTAATTGTCACCGCAGTGATCCAGCTCAACCCGAGAGCAATAAGAAGAACGACGAAAAGGGAACGGCAGTACTCCCCCGTGCTATCATCCGAGAGACCGATCGCTCCGAAGGCGAGCACCGCGATCGCCGTCGAGCCCAGCAGGGGAATCGCCGTTTGGGAAACGACATCCTTTGCCGCCTGCATTTTGTCACGGCCTTTTTGCATCGCAACGAGCATGCCTTCCGTGATAACAATCGCGTTGTCCACAAGCATCACCAGCGCGATGATGAGGGCGCCGAGCGAGATGCGCTCGAGAATCAGTCCCGTCTGCGCCATCACGATCATCGTGCCGCACATGGTGATGAATAGGATCGCGCCGATGATGAGTCCGCTGCGCACCCCCATCGCAAGCAGGAGCACAACGAAGACGATCACGATCGCCATTCCCAGATTTAGAATGAATTCGTCGATCGCCTTGGTCACGGTGTCCGCCTGGAAGGAGATCTTGTGCAGCTCCATCCCAAGCGGGATTTGTGAGCCGAGCTCGCGGATGCGCCGCTCGACCGCCGCGCCCATAGTGACCACGTTTCCGCCGCCGACAGTGGAGATGCCGATACCGATGGCGCGCTCGCCGTCATAGCGAAGCGAGGTGGTCGGTGGATCAATGTAATCCCGACGAACGGTCGCGATGTCTTTCAAATAGACCAGTTCGCCGCGTTCACCCGCTCCCCGGATAAGCAAATTCTCGAAATCCTCGACCCCCGTCCATTCGCCGGTGGGATTGATCGTGATCGAAAGCGGACCGGCATCCACGGACCCGCTCGGAACAACCAGGTTTTGCTCGCGCAAGGCCGCAAAAATCGTCTCGGGGCGGATGCCCAACTGGGCCATGCGGTCGCGGGCGAGTTCAATGTAGATGACTTCCTGCTGGTGCCCGAAGATTTCAATTTTCTTTACGTCAGGTACGAGAAGCAGCTCGCGGCGGAGTAATTTCGCCGTGTCGTAGAGCTGCGCGTCCGAGAAATCCGGCCCTGTGAGCGCAAAGAAAATCCCGAAGACGTCACCGAAATCATCGACCACCAGGGACGGCCCTGCACCCGGCGGCAGCCGTCGCTGGGCGTCGGAGACCTTGCGACGAAGTTCGTCCCATACCTGCGGCAGAGAATGGCGGTCGTATTGGTCCTTGATTGTAACAGTCACCGTGCTGCGTCCCCGCTCGGAGCGGGAGACAACGCGATCGAGTTGCTCGAGCTGCTGGGCCGCCAATTCGATGACGTCGCTGACCTCCTTCTCCACCTCCTGCGCGGAGGCGCCGGGATAGGGAGTAATAATAAGCGCGTCTTTGATAGTGAACTCGGGGTCTTCCAGACGCGGCAGATGAATGTAAGACCAAATCCCCAGCACGACCATGAGGACTGCGAAGACGAGTGTGACCGTCTTGTTTCGAATTGACGCCTCGGCAATATTCATGAACGGCAAGTCAGGGGTTGTTCGCTTGCATCCGCCGAACCTTCATCCCCTCTGACAAGAACCGGACGCCGGACGTAACAATTTCGTTGTTTGCGGCAAGAGCGGAACCTCGCACACTCATCGAATCACCGGTCACCCCCAGCATCTCGACCTCCACGCGGCTAACCTGCATGGACGCGGGATCCAACCTCCAAAGAGAGCTCTTTCCCTCCGCTGTGGAAACCGCCCGCACCGGCACTTGAAAGATGCCTTCTTCGGCGGGTTGGGCCGTGAGCCGACTCCTTGGCCGCAGCAGCACGGTACAGGTCATGCCCGGAAGGATGTTCTGATCCTCGGGCGGGTAGAGGTTGAAGGTGACCCGGAACGTGCGAGCGGACGGTGTGGCCTCTGTGCTGAACGACTTGAGCTCGAGATCGAACTGTCGGTTCGGGATAGTGGGGAATTCGGCCCTTGCCTCGAGAAGGTCACGCGCATTCCTGGCCGTGATCCCACGTTCGGCCACTGACATGTCCGTCTCGGGCACCTGGATATCGACTTCCAGGATTGAAGTGCTCTGGAACACGAGCACGGGCTGGTGCGCCTGCACGTTCTGAAAATTATTGACCAGCGTGCGAGCAACCCGTCCGTCAAAAGGAGCCACCAAGCGTGTATCATCGAGCGCGCGTTGAGCCTCACGCAAGGCCGCCTCAGCCACATCATTGGCGCGCTGGAATCCGTCCAGCTCGCTGCGGGAAATGACGCCGCGTTGGTGCAGTTGACGCCGCCGGGCGAGTTCGTTGTGCGCGTTGTTAAAATCGGCGCGCGCAGAGTCGACCCGGGCGACAAAATTTGTCTCGTCAAGACGCCCCAGCAGTTCGCCGAATTTGAAAACCATCCCCTGTGTGGCGGGAAACTCGATCAGCCGCCC
>DATDAX010000167.1:0-4630 GCA_036525175.1 Terrimicrobiaceae bacterium
GTCACAGCGGACGACGCGCCAGGCGGCGGCACCCGATTTACAATGAGGCTGCGGCGGTGATTGAACCCTTGGAGTTCGAGAGAATACCAAGCCACATTCCAAATGGGCGAGCTGCAAAGACCTGGCTGCCAGATCGAAGTCCGCCTAACGCCTGAACTAAGCCGCGCCACGAAGTGGCGTCGGCTTGAATGAATTGTTAGCGCGCACTGATGTCCTCTTCACATCACTGCATTCTCATCCGCCATCTTTTTGCGTCGAGCCAACTCCTTCTCACTCGGCTCGGCACTCGCGAACGAACCGGGCCGGATATCGCCACCTGGTATATAGGTACTCATCACAACGCCAGTGGTCGAGACCCGAGAGCGAACGAGCCGCAGCGCCGATGGTTTGGCAGTCCCGCCAAAGAGGCGCTTGCCCCGCCCAAGCACCACTGGAAAAGTCCACACGTTGTACTCGTCTATCAGTGATGCGGCCTGCAGCGTTTGAATCAAATTGCCGCTGCCAATAATCTGCAGGTCAGGGCCCGGTTGGGTCTTGAGAGCGATGATTGCCGAGACTACATCGCCGTGGAGCAGGGTCGAGTTGTTCCAGTGGAGCGTCGTCAACGTACGCGAAGCAACATACTTTTTCGCTGCATTGAGCGTCTTCGCAATCGGGTGGTCATCCGGCCGATAAGGCCAGTACGCTTCGAATATCTGATAGGTCCTGCGCCCAAGCACCAGCTCGCGATCCTTGCCGTCGAAACCTGATGCTGAGATGTCCATGCTTTCGTCCCCGTAGCCGAACATCCAACCTCCAAGGGTAAAACCGCCAGTGGGGTCTTCTTCCGGCCCGCCGGGTGCTTGCATGATTCCGTCAAGCGACGCAAACGTAGATACGATGAGTTTTCTCATGGGAACACTCCTGTAGTTTTTAAGAGGCGGGTCTTGGTCATGCGCGCTAACGTTGGCGGTCAGCGATCCCTGCTTGCTTCTGGCGTGTCTCCTGCGGAAGCAGGAGGCATGACAGAAGTCCCGGAGGGACAGGGATTCGATGCACCGCTTGGTTCGAACTTCCTGTTTCTAATCATCTTCGTAAAAGCAGTCTTGTTCGGCCGCATAATCAGACTTCTCTTCAGCTCATAAGGAAACAAGCGAGTGCTACCCACAGGCTGCCCGCCGCCAGTCGAGAGTCTAAGGACACTCGTAAGAAAACGCTTCACCATTCTCCAGCCACCTGGGCTGCACTTCCTGATCATAGATTGTCCAAGGCCTCTTGGCTTCAAACTCTTCGCTATCAGGGCCGGTCAGGAGCCAGTACAAAAATCTCGCTGAAATCGCCGGAGGGATCAGACGCGTCTTGTTCTTAAGGAAGAACTGTCGGTCGAAGAATCCACCCAAGCTGTCTGTGTCGCTTGACGGGGACTGGGGACCGCTACGCAAGTCCGATTGCATGTCGGTATCGACCTCCCCCGGAATACAGGTCGACACGCTCACCTTGGCGAGTTCTACCTGGTAGGAACCGGTAAGGCTCTCCAAGGCGGCCTTGCTGACGCAGTACATACCGAGTCCGGGCAAATGCAGTTCAGCTGCCCGGCTGGAAATGCTTAGCACGCGCGCTCCGTCGGTGAACTGCGGTATGAGGACATTGATCAGTTGGAAAGCGGCGAAGAAATTGACATTCATGAGCTGCAAGAAATCCGCCAAGTCTATGGTGGAAATCGGACCAATCGGCGTGATGATACCAGCGCAATTGACCAAGTAATGCACCTGCTCTCCCTTGACGACGTGCCGGAGGTCGCAACTCGCAGCGCGAATACCATCATGGGTTCCCAGCTCGGCGCTTATCGTTCGCAACGCTGAGCCATATTCCTCCTTTTGGCTCTTCAGATTGTCCAGCCGCCGTCCGATTGCGACAACGCGCATGCCCTCGGCGAGGAGTCGCTGCGTGAGTGCAAACCCAAGGCCGCGCGTCGCGCCCGTAATGATCGCTAATTGCCGCATGTTGTTTGCCTGGTAGGATTCACAAACTTAAGTCGCGGCCGAGGGTTGGAAAGTCCATTTTGCCGCGCCGAACAAGTGATTCTGCCATTTTCGGATATCATGCCAGATTGGGAGTTATCCGAACGTTTATTGGCGGGGAAGGGCCTCTCGCATTCACTCGAAAGGGCAATCTGCCTATGGGTGGATTCCGACGTCAAGCGTAAGATGAAAGCACATCGGACAGGCCGTCCGCTATTCCTACTCACTGGCCAATAAAAACCATTCCTGCGGCGTAGAGTGATGCAAGAAATCGATGTTCCTTCACAAATATCACCAATCCATCCATGCCCTTTCGTCCTCGGCATCATCATCGAACAGCCGTCCCTCCTTCATCTTGGGCATTGCCTTGAGCTTTTCGGCTCGTGATCGATGGCGGATCTTTCTTTCCTATCCACTTTTCGTGCAAGAGGCTCCGCCTGCCCTTCCTCATTGTCACCGTTCTTACGTTACTCTAAGCTGTAGGAAGCCTTTCGACCCCGATCGGAAAACACGGGAGTATTCGTGGAGAGACTAGCTGACTGCGGTGACAGCAAATTTTTACACGGTTGCTGCTACTAGCCGCATTTCGCGTGCGCTGTCGGCTCCAGGTGGTCTTAGGCGGCATGGGGCCGCCTTCGGTGAATTCACCAGAGCGAGTTAATGATGGAAGCTGCAGGCACAAACGTGACTTTGCACTTCTCCAACCACTTGCGAAACGCGTGGACGTCTCCCCAATTCTCATCTGCCTGCTTAAAGTGATCGAGAACACCAGCTTTGCTTTCATAGATCTCGCTCAGGACGAAACACGTGTTGTCGGTCGGGGCAGAGTTGAGATCCATCGGGTTCGAGAGCTCCGGCCCCTTGGACACGTTGTAGCTCAGGAGAGCTTTCTCCCCGCTGCGGTGGTGCGTAGCCTCCATCCAAGATCCGTGGCTCCGAAAGAGGCGGTCGCCCTCCTCCGCTTGATCGAGAGGGCAATGATGATGAGCGTAAGCTCAATTTTGTCGTGGTAGGCCATAGTCGGTTTTCCGGATTCAAATCAAGCGTCTGCGCGTCGAGGAAAGAAAGCGTCGCTCTATGTAAACGAACGCCAGTGAACGCATTCCCCCCAGGCCTAATAAGTGATTTTGTCCTTTTCGGAATCATGCCAGATCGGGCGCATCGAAACGTTTATTGGCGGGGAAGAGGCCTTCTGGCATTCCTTCGGAGGCCGATCTGCCTGGAGGCGGACTCCAACGTCAAGTGTGAGATGAGAGAATCTTTCCGCGAAACGTAGAAAGACGCCTAAATAGGGGTTAGACATCCCACTCCGCTGGCAACTGATCCAGACCACCTTGTTACACATACAATGCAAGAACTTCTCAGCGAACTGTAGAAAGCCCCGTGTTTTTCTCCACGACAATCTAGGCGACACGGGCGATCGGCTTCTCAGCATGAAAAGGGCGACGACGTCACTATCCCGCAGCGCTGCGAAATCTGGAGCACGGCGATGCGGCACAAACAAAGCGGGCTTGTCGCCGCTCATCATGCCTGATTATCTTGCCACGTGCAGATCTCCGAGCGTAAGGAAGGGCAGATCCTTGTCATTGTCGTGTCTGGACGACTTGACCACGACGCCGCCGAGTCCTTTCGGGAATACGCCTTGCGACGCATCAACGAGGGAGCGCGCTCCATTCTGGTCGATTTCGGTGGAACGACCTTTATCGCGAGCATGGGCATCGGCGCTCTCATCGTTCCCACACAGGAAGTTTCCAGAAACGGGGGTCGCCTCGCTATCATCGGCCTGAGCCCTCAATTGCGCCAGCTCTTTGAGGTCACCGGACTTTTGGAAGTCTTTCAGGTATACTCAACAGCGGCAGAGGCGTCCGCCGACGGCGTCTGGCCTTAGAGAAGCGACAATCGCTTCTTTATTGAATGTTGCTTCCATAATATTTCGGAAGAGGATGAACAAGCTATTGACCGCGGGACGGGGTGCGAAGGGCTTTTAGTCGGAACAAAGTTTTTCAGTCAGTTATAGCTCAGACTAGGCGCGCGGGCTATGCGACGCTGCCGTTCGGCGCCTCTCGTCATCACTCCCCGATTCTACCAGCGCCTTCCACCCCTCTCGCCCGTTGGCAGGCAGGCCCCCGTTCGGCATCTGCCGCATGCCTGACGTCTCACCGGTGCAGATCATTCCGACGTGCGACCGCACCGGTCCCCGGCATCGTGCTTGCGTTTGGCTATCATGACACAGGAGGGGAAGCTCCTGGGAGCGCTTAACCCCGGTCAAGGATCCGCTGCCGATTCTCGTGATCGCCTGTAGCGTCCGCCGACTTCCCTACGTCGTGCGTTCCGCCGCGGCGGGATTTCAGCAAACCAGCGTCACCCTTGAAGAAGCCGCACAAAACCTCGGCTGCCCACCGCTCAGAACTTTGATGAAAATTACCGTCCCCTCATCATGGCCAATCTTCTGGCGGGAGCCCTGCTTGCGTTTTCATTTGCCATGCTTGAAGTCAGCGACTCCCTGATTCTCGCCCAGAGGCAGCAGGACTACCCGATTACCAAGGCCATTACGAACTCTATCAAGTTGCTGGGTGATGTGCTTAATTGCCAGTGCGCTGGGCGTTTGGGCCATGTGCTTCCTCGCCACC
>DATDAX010000168.1:0-7191 GCA_036525175.1 Terrimicrobiaceae bacterium
AGGACTCGCCACCGCCGGGCGGAAAGGTCAGGGACATAGTCATCTGAGAAATCGCATTGTACGTGCGTCGCAGATGCAAGAAAACCTCTAGAATCGGACGGCTGAGAGACGATACTCACCTGCGCCACTCGAGAAGCCTGACGCCGAAGGCCACCAGTGCTGCGCCAAACGCGCGTTCCGGCCATCTCGAAAGTCGAGAGCGGCGAAACGAACGCGTTCCTCGATCGGCGAGAAAAGCATATGATCCCAGCACCATCATATCTACAACCACTGTGCAGCTCAGAAGGAGGCCCAACCGAAGCAACATGTTCCCATCCGGATCAAGAAACTGAGGCAAGAGCGCTGACACGAATAAAAGGGCCTTCGGATTGGTGAGCTGAACGACTAGCGCTTGCATAACCAGATTGCGGCTTTCGGTCGACGATCGCAATGGCTGAGCCCCATTAACCGGCGGCTGCCGAAAGGACGAAATGATAACTCTAAGGCCGAAATAAACGAGGTACCCCGCGCCGGCAATTTGAAGAACTGCGAATGCATTCGTTGCCGTCGCAAGCAAGGCAGCAAGCCCGAATGCTATGCAAAGAAAAAAGACGATATTGCCAATTTGGACGCCAAGAATTCCCCAAAAGCCCGCCTGCAATCCGTATCTTGCCGATTGCGACAGAATACACATGACCGCAGGCCCGGGGGTCAGCGCGAGCAGTAGCCAGGTAAAAAAGTAAATCAGTAGAGATTCAATTCTCATCGTAGAGTCTCGGACTGCGATTCCGAGTAAACGGTCGTTTCCAGATCTAGTCATTGCAGGGCACCGTTGGCGCTGCAATCTGGCACAAGACGCCCGGTCAGATCAACGGTTCCCCATCTCCTGCCTTAAGAGCTCAATAAACCGCTTCAGCACGGGATTCGTATCGTCCCGGCGCCAAGCCGCGCTAACAGCCCATGAAGCGGCGGGATCATTTAGCTCGTGCACACGGACACCTGTAATGTGGGCAGTGCCAAAAGACTGAGGAATAAGCGTCACTCCAAGGTTTGCGCGCACAAGAGCCAGAGATGTCGTTACCTCATTCGTGTCCTGAATAGAGCGGGGATGAAATCCAAACTTCGCGCAAAGTGCAATGGCGTGCCGCCGGAATGTTGGAGCGCGCTCATTGGAGATCAAGACAAACGGTTCCTCAACGCAATCCCTTAGTGTGGCCTTCTCTGGCAACCGGGAGTCCGTCGAGGTCACTAGTATCAACCTATCGTGAATTACCGGCATCGTTTCGAACTCTTTCGAAACTGACGCGCGTACGAATCCCGCGTCGATTCGACCGGCTCGCAAGCCTTCGGTTTGCTCGGCCGTAGACATGTCGCGCAGACTAATTTCCACACCGGGGACGAGCTGCCGAAGCCGGGCGATCAAACGCGGGACCAATTCGAACGTGTGAAACCCGAAGCCGATTCTCAAACGACCGCTGTCGCCTCTGGAGAGACGGCGGCCAGCTTCAACAAGCCGGTCGAATCCACTCACAACTGGCTTCGCTTCTTCCAGGAACTGTTCTCCGGCACTTGTGAGTTTTGTTCCGTGCTTTCCCCTTTGAAAAAGCGAACAGCCCAGGTCCTCCTCCACCCGCCGTATCTGCTTGGTAAGCGCTGGCTGGCTCAAATTGAGAAGACGGGCTGTTCGACCGAAGTGGAGCTGTTGCGCAAGAAGTACAAACGAACGAAGTTCACGCATGTCCATAACGCAATGTTATCACCCAAATAAAAACTTTCCATTGGAAGAATTGCCTATCGTCATGGAGAATGCAGACATGCAAAGAATGGCAGTAATCGATCTTGATGACACCTTGTTATCGCCGGAGAAGGAAATAAGTTCAGCCAACCTCGAAGCATTGAAGTTGTTGAGAGAGAATGGCTTTGAGATCATCATCGCTTCGGGACGTCACCACGAGAACATCATGAGTTTTCAGGATCGCATTGGCCAGCAAGGCTGGGTGATTTCCTCGAATGGTGCGGTCGTAAGACATGCGCTCACGTTCGACATGCTGCATGAACTGACGCTGACTCTCGGACAGGCCCTCGATGTATGCCGATTTGGTGCCGAGAGGGATTTGACGGTGATCGGATACCACAGAGACGGGGCTTTCGCCGAACGGGACTCTGAATGGACCCTCCGCTATGCATTGAACGCCGGTTGGAAGCCAAAGCGTGGCCGACTCGGAGATCTGGCAGCGACTGGACTTCAGAAATTGCTTCTCACGGATTCGCCTGAAAGAATTGATACCATCCAACCTGAGACGGAACGGCGTTTCGGATCGGAAATGTATGTGGTCCGGACGGCGGATGAGATTTTAGAGATAGCGGCACCATCGACAAATAAAGCCATTGGTGCGCAAGCCGTCGCAAAGGCTTTGGGAATCGACAGTCAGAACGTCGTCGCGTTTGGTGACGGAAATAACGACGTGGAACTGCTGATGTGGGCAGGACTTTCCGTGGCCATGGATCACGGGCGCGAAAGCGCTCGCAAAGCCGCTAAGCTGGTGAGCGCTCCGGGATTACACGGAACCGCCTTTGCCCGGGCTGTCCAGGCTGTTCTCTAAGCTACTTACCAGAGGCCGGTCTAAGCCTTCTGTGGGATGACCCAAGAAAGCCATTGAAAATAGGGTTTGGCAATCTCAGGAATGATTTCCGACCCGCATGGAAAAGGCCTTAATCGATGCATCGCAAACGTTTCCCTTTGTCGCGCTGTGATTTCACTGGAATGAGCGAGATATACGGAACTCCCAAGGTGGCCATTGTGTCGAAAAAAGGCGGCCAATCCTGATGGTGCTGCGATTCACGCGCTTTTCTGCTACCAGAAATATGCCTCGTGCAAGGCTTTCATTGACACGGGCGGCGCGACCCTGCCCTATCCATAGGGTCTTTCCGACTCGACTGGGAGTCTATTGGAAGAGCGATAGATTTAGAGTCGCCAGCCTTTCAAGCAGCCCGCGACCAGGTCGATATTCCGCCCATCGCGGGCTGCTCAATGGCTGAGATTCCTTTCGGTATCGTCCGTGGAAGAGCGCTACCATCGTGGAGCCATACGACGAAAATATCTTCGGATCTGCCGCGAGGCACCCGCTAAATTGCGACAAGATCGTAACAATTGCGCATTATGCCCAGGCGCTATCCTGGCATAGGCTTCCAGCGCTACGTTCACGTGAATATTGTCGAGTCCACCCGCTTTTACGAGGCATGGTTAGCCGATCAAACCGATTTGCAAAAGAAGCGACTTGGCAGGAAGCACGAGCAAATGGCGAACGGACCATTCCCCTTTCTTCGCGCAACATTTTACAGGTGGCTCCAGCGCTGGCGCAAGGAATGCCGGCAACTCGATGCGCGGGAGGGAGACGTCCTTCTCGCCATCGGCGATCTTCATTTGGAGAACTTTGGCGTTTGGCGCGACTCTCGGGGGCGTGTCGTTTGGGGGGTTGTCGACTATGACGAAGCATGCCAGATGCCCTTTACGATCGACCTTGTACGGCTTGCCACCAGCATCAGTCTGGCGGGCGAGGTGGTCAGAAGCTCGGTCGCGCTCGAAGAGATCGCGAAGTCCCTTATCTCCGGCTATGAGGAGGGTCTAGGCACTGCCGGCGGACCGATTTTCGTCTCTGAACGAGGGTGTGCGGAGATGACGGATATGGTGAGCGCTGGAAAAGAGTCGCAGGAAGAATTTTGGGCTCGAAAGCTTAACTCTAAGGAAAACCCAGCGATCAGACCGAAAGAGCTTCCTCGAGGGCTTGAAGACATCTTCTGCTCCGCCTTTGCGCGTGGCGCCAAGCCCACGTACCTCCGGCAGAGAAAGCCTGGTGGTCTCGGAAGCCTAGGGCGGCGACGCTACACCGCGTTCGTACGCAACGATGACGGCCACCCTGTCGCGCGAGAGGCAAAAGCGCTCGTTCCCTCTGCCGTCCACTGGCTCGAGATGCGACCTGCAGCACCCTCGCTGACTTCCACGTTGCTTCAACGCGTCGTCCGCAGCCCAGACCCATTGCTGCAGGTGCACGACCGCTGGCTGGTTCGTCAGCTCGGTCCCGATACGGTCAAGCTGGAGATCTCTGTGTTCCGCAGCAGCGTCCGTCCACTGCTTACACCTGATCTAATTCGTGCGATGGGATTCGAGTCGGCAAATATTCACCTTGGCAGCAAAAGTCCGGCTGAGCTTCACGCGGCGCTAGCTCGTCTAAACCAGGAACTAGGAAGGGATTGGCTAAGGGCGGCGGCCGAACGCATGGAGAAGGTGACGCGCGAGGATCATTCGGCATGGATGAAACATTGGAATCGCCACCGGCGCTCTTCGACGCCGACCAAAACGGTCTCGGAAGAAGTTCTATCTAAGCGCCTTCATCACGCGTCTCGCTAAGCCAGAGTGCCGTGTCTCCATCAACAATCAGTCCCTTTACGAATCCCGCGCGCAGCAACCCTTTTACCGCCTGCAGCTTCTCCCTACCCGCGCAAAGCAGTACGACCTCCCGCTCGAAGAGGTGCTCGAGATCAACTGCGAGTGTTCGCTGATTTACGTCGCTCTCCACGACCTTGCCGTTCGCATCAAAAAACTTGCCGAGGCAGTCACAAACGGCCCCTGCCCGCTTAAGATCCTGAAGCTCAACTCCCGACAAGTAACGCTGCTTAAACAGCAGGCTGTGCTCATCGCATGGCCCAAAGGTTGCCATGTAAAAACTTGCTTGCTCCGCGAGAGCGAGCGTCTCCTTGAAAATTCGCTGGGACATGAAGATCTGCCGATCCGCTATTGTGTTCGCAATAAATGGCACCGGCAGAAAGTGCCCCTCACCGCCGGTTCTTTCTGCAAATTGATAAACGACTTCGAAAAGATTGGCTGCGGACGTTCGCGTAAGCGAGCCCATCGCAGATACAAATTTCGCGCCGGGCTTCGCCACGCCCACCAGGTGATTCGGAACTTCTGCCATGGTTCGCCCCCAGCCGACACCAATAACGCAGTTCTCATCAGCTTGAAGCCGTTCACGCAAGAGTTCCGCCGCAACGATGCCGACTGCGCGGCGGGCAATCGGACTTTCCATCTCGAGCTTTGCCCGCGAAGGAAGGGTTTTCCTCCGGCTTGGAGAATAAGACATCAAGGGCGGCGTGGTGCGGCAGAACGAAAGATTGTAACGGCGACGAATGTTCTCTTCAACATCCACCATCCGGGCAAAGCGATGCTCGATCGAAATCTTGACAATCCCAGCCTCTCTGGCCTCCGCCAGGAGTCTGTTTACCTTTACGCGAGAAATTCCCAAGAGGTCCGCCGTCTGCTCCTGCGTGTTCCCGGCAACATGATACAACCATGCTGCTCTGACGATCTGCTCTGAATCGCCCGGCAGTTCATACGCTCGATCAGTCTCTTTCACCTAAAGCAAAACTTTCTAGGCATTTGGGCTGCTGGTACCCGAGCGCTCGCAGGCGGCGCCGCGTCCAAATCCGATTTCAGCGCGTTCGACCTCCCAGGCCGCATCGGCTCGCTCGCGCTGGATAAGCGCCATGGAGCCGAGCCCATAAGAAGGCATGCGTGACCTCCTCACCCAGCCTGGGAACCTGGCTCCCTTCTGCCAAACCTGAAAGCCGTTGACCCCTAATCGCAACCCTATTGCATCGCAGCACTTCATCGGTATCAAGTTTTTAGACCTGTCATGCATTCTCCGTCCTATAGAACGTGGCAAGCTGTCAAGCGCCACATTCCTGGACGAAGCTGTCCCGTCCACTGGCAAAGAGCAACTTCAGCAGCCCGAGGCTGCGCAAAAAGCGGGCCGTTGGCGCCCACTTGCTGGAAGTTTAGACGCCGACAACATGCAGTCTGAGGGTGGAGTGCGGCTATACCAGGAAGGACGGTCCGTTCATTTACTCAACTTCCCCCGCTTCCTTCGTCCTCGATTGTGCGAGCCGAAGAAGTGCGGCAAAAGTCGAGCGAAAATCGAATAGCGCGACAGGTCGTCGCGATGAGAGGCCGATGCCGGCAATAAAGCTAAGCTATATATGGAAGATCTTATTTGTTCAGGGGCTTTTAAGAGTATCGGAGAAAGTCTTCAGTATGAGCGAACACGATACAGAGCCGGCATCAAGGATTCCTCTGGAGCGTTCTCCCAACCGGCTGGCACGCCCCAGCTTTGCGATCATCCCACGAGTAGCTTCCTTCCCCTTCTCCGCCGCGTCCGCCATGCGAGTTAGCGCCTCGGAAAAGCTGACTCCTTCCGCAACCGCCTTGTCATACTCCTCGACGGCCGGAATTAAGGCGTCCATCATGGTCTTGTCACCGACCTTCGCACCGCCAAGATCCTGCATCGCGGCCGTGCCCGCCTTGAGCATTTTGCCAAAGACTTCTTTGTCGATGGCGGACGCATCTCCGCACGCGGTGCCCATGTCGATAAAGAAGCTGCCGTAAAGCGGGCCCATGGCTCCGCCGATTTCTGCAAGTAGTACCTGACCGAGCATGTCGAGACCCTGGGGAACGGTGACGTCTTGTTCGCCAAGTTTCTCCTTTGTACGGCGCACGCCCTTTGTCATGTTGATGCCATGATCGCCATCTCCGGTGGCTCCATCAATTTCGCTGAGGTAGGCGCCGTTTGTGTCGACTGTTTCAATCAGAGCAAGAAGGAGCTTGCGGCCTTCGGAGGTGGGATAGGAGGACATTTTGTTTGGGGAGGGTTAAGAGAGTTTGGCCTGCGTAAGCCCAATGGAGGTTGCCTCCGCAGCGATAAGCTCTTTGAGCTCCGCATCGAGCTTCATGATGGTGATTGTCACACCCATCATTTCGAGTGAGGTGAAATAGTTGCCGAAATACGGCCGGTAGACCGAAATCCCGGCCTTACCGAGAAGCTCAGCCAGCTTTCTGTATACTATGTAAAGTTCCATGACCGGCGTCGCACCCAGGCCGGAAACCAAGACGACAACTTCGTCTCCGGAGTTGAGCGGCAGGTCGGGCAGGATGTAATCGAGGGCGATCTGCGCCATCTCGTCGGCGCTCTTGAGGTCATCCACTTTTACCCCAGGTTCCCCATGGTGGCCGATGCCCATCTCCATCTTTCCGGCCTCGATATGAAAATTGGGTTTTCCGGCAGCGGGAATCACACAGGACGACAGTCCGATGCCAATGCTGCGAGTGGAATCGATCGCCTTCTGAGCCGTCTTTATGACCTCCTCCAAAGACGCGCCGGT
>DATDAX010000169.1:0-13519 GCA_036525175.1 Terrimicrobiaceae bacterium
GAGCGGGAGGGAGTGCATGTGGTTTTCGCGTATCCGGGCGGCGCCTCGATGCCGATTCACCAGGCTTTGACCAAGTCGAAGAAGCTTCGCGTTGTGTTGCCCCGGCATGAGCAGGGCGGTGCATTCGCTGCCGAGGGGTACGCGCGGGCCACCGGCGAGGCGGGCGTTTGCATGGCCACTTCCGGACCTGGCGCGACGAATCTTGTGACGGGCATTGCGGATGCCTTCATGGACTCCGTTCCACTGGTGGCGATTACCGGTCAGGTGAATCAGAACATGATCGGGCGCGGTGCGTTTCAGGAGACGGATGTTTTTGGCATGACGCTGCCGATGGTAAAGCACAGCTATCTAGTGTGGGACATCAATGACATTCCTCGCATCGTCAAGGAGGCCTTTTTCATTGCGACGACGGGGCGTCCCGGCCCGGTTCTTATAGATATTCCGAAGAACATTCAGGTGTCTCGCACGCAGCCGATCTATCCGCGGTCCGTGAACCTTCGCGGATATGATCCGACTCGGAAGGCTGAAGATTTGGCGATCCATGAGATGATCGGGCTTATCGAACACGCCAAGAAGCCGCTCATTTATTGTGGTGGCGGCGTGATCACGGGCAATGCGTCCAAGGAACTGGCGGAGTTTGCGGAGCGGACACAGATCCCGGTGACGACGACGTTGATGGGCATCGGCGGGTTTCCGGAGACCCATCCGCTTTCGCTCAAGTGGCTCGGGATGCACGGGACGGTCTATGCGAATAACGCAGCCAACGAGGCGGACCTTCTCCTTGCGATTGGCGTGCGTTTCGATGACCGGGTGACCGGCAAGGTCGAGAAATTCTGCGAGCACGGCACGATCGTCCACGTCGACATCGACAATTCCGAACTCAACAAGAACAAGCTCGTGAAACTTCCGATCTTGAGCGATCTCAAGTATGCGCTGGGTCGCGCCAATCGCATTCTTGAGACAATGGGCCGCACGCGCCTTTCGAAAGGGTACACGCGCTTCCCGCAATGGTACCAGCAGATCGATCGGTGGAAGTCGAATCACCCGCTTTCTTTCAAGGACACCGAAGATGCGATTCAGCCGCAGTATGTCATCAAGCGGCTTTACGAATTGACGAAGGGAGAGGCGATCATCACCACTGGGGTCGGCCAGCACCAGATGTGGGCCGGCCAATATTACAATTTTGAGAAGCCCCGCACGTTTATTACTTCGGCCGGACTTGGTGCGATGGGATTTGGGTATCCGGCGGCGATGGGCGCCAAGATCGCGCATCCAGGCAAGCAGGTCATCGATATCGACGGGGACGGCTCATTCCTGATGAACATCCAGGAGCTTGCCACCGCGCACATCGAAGGCATCGCCGTCAAGGTGATCATCCTCAACAACCAGCATCTTGGCATGGTCGTGCAATGGGAGGATCGCTTTCATGGTGGAAACCGCGGCCACACGTTTCTCGGCGATCCGAAGGACCTCAAGCGCATCTATCCCGACTACGTCGAGATCTGCAAGGGCTTTGGAGTTCCCTGTGAGCGGGTTCGGCATAAGAAGGACGTGGAAGCGGCCATCGAGCGCATGCTCGATTCCAAGGAGACCTACGTTTTGGATATTATGACACCGTATACAGCGCACGTGCTGCCGATGATTCCTTCAGGGATGACCTACAAAGACATCATCACAGAGTAATTCCTTGCCTTAGTGGGAGCGCAGTTCGGCGAATTCTCCCCGGCGTTTGTAGAAGTCATACCGCGCAATGATGGTGGCGATGTAACTCTTTGTGGTTGGAAAGTCCATCGCCGCTTGAAGGTCGCCGGCTCCCGCGGTGTCTCCCATCCCGGAGTCCTGCACCCATCGGCGAACGCGGGAGCGTCCTGCATTGTATTCCGCGAGAGCAAAAGGGAGTGGGTTGTCCTTGGCAGACCAGTGCGTCAGTGCCCGGTTCAGGTACCATGTGCCCGCCTCGATGTTGACCTTGGGATCGAAAAGATCGGTGGAGACGAATGTCTGGATTTTCTCGGCGCGGGCCCAATCGGTTGCCGCGTTCTCTGTAATTTGCATGAGGCCGCGCTCTCCCTGAGCGCCGACCTTGTTGGGTTGGAATTGGCTCTCGCGCCAGATTACGGCCTTGATGAGTTCCGGCGCCACCCCGTAGCGCGCCGCAGCCTGACGGATGAGGTCATCGTATTTTTTATAGCGCCAGGCGAAAGCCGTTTCCCTCAGGAGGTAGTTCGGATCTTCTGACGTCATGATGTAGATACAGGCGGCCGCGGCCAGGACTGCCAGCACGACGAGCGAGGCGACCAGGAACTTCTTCATCGACAAACGGGAATCATATCATGCGTTCGTAGGACGCTTCTACCGCATTTTGGGCTCATTGGTCACAACGAACCGGTTTATTCTTTCCTGACGGATACCTGCTACGCTGAGCTAAATTCCAACTCCGATCATGTCACGCTACGCCAGGGTCCATCTCGATCGCGCGGGCGACCGTGCGCTCGACTACCGGATTCCTGACCGCTTCGTGGAATCTCTTGCCGCCGGCTCTCGCGTGCGTGTGCCGTTGCGCACGCGGCTGGTCCTCGGAACAGTTGTCGAAGTGCTTGAAACCTCGGCGGTCGAGTCTCCGCGCGAGATTCACGAAATGATCGGTACCGCTCCGCTCATTCGGCCAAAATTGATCGAGATCGCACGCTGGATCTCCGAGTACTACTGCTGCCCGCTGGAAACGGCCATAGGTTGTGTCTTGCCGCAGGTCGTTCGGCAGGCGGCAGTTTCGCCGCGTCGCCTCAATTTTGCCAGATTGTTGCGCACGGCTTCTGCCGGCGAGATTGAGGCGCTTGCCCGTAAGGCGCCGCGTCAGGCCGATGCGCTACAAGCTGTTCAGGATGCCGGCGGGCCGCGGCCGGTTGCCGAACTTGCGGAAACCGCCGGCGTGTCGGACACGGTTTTTCGAGCGCTGGAACGCAACGGCTGGATTGCGATCGAATCCGGAGAGGTCGCACGCGACCCGTTTGCCAATGAAACGTTTCTGCCGACGAGCGACCTTGTGCTCAACGCGGAACAAAGTCTCGCTGTTGAGGCAATCAAGGAGGCGATCGTAGCTCCCTCGCGACCTATTTTACTTTTCGGCGTGACGGGAAGTGGCAAGACGGAGATCTATCTGCAGGCCATTCGGCATGCCATAGCTCTTGGTCGCACCGCGCTCGTTCTCGTGCCCGAAATTTCGCTTACTCCTCAGACGGTCGAAAGGTTCAAGGCGCGGTTTGCCGGAGCGCAGCGGGAGGTCGCGGTGCTGCATAGCCACCTTTCAGGCGGCGAGCGCTATGATGAATGGCGCAAGATCCACTCCGGCGGTGCCCGCATCGTTATTGGCGCGAGAAGCGCCGTCTTCGCGCCGCTTGACGGACTCGGAATCATTATCGTCGATGAAGAACATGAGGGCACTTACAAACAGGAAGAAGCGCCACGTTACCACGCCCGGGATGTGGCTGTCCTGCGGGCACAGCGCGAGGAATGCGCAGTCGTGCTCGGCAGCGCGACGCCTTCGATGGAAAGCTGGCACAATTGCCGGACGGGAAAGTATCGGCTCCTGAGACTCTCCCAGCGCGTCGACGACCGGCGGATGCCCGTCATTCGCGTGCTCGACATGCGCAAGGCACCCCGGCCGGCCGGGGCGGAAGCGATTTGCGCGCCGGCTTTGCTGGACGCCATCCAGAAGAGGCTTGCGGCCGGGGAACAGACGATTCTTTTTCTCAATCGGAGGGGTTTTTCCACGACGATGGTTTGTCAGGCCTGCGGGCATGTCTGCCGGTGCCCGAATTGCAGCGTGGCGTTAACATACCACCGGGACGCCGCGCAGTTGGCCTGTCATATATGCGGCCACCGCGAGCGCGCGCCCAAGGTTTGCCCGGCTTGCAAAGACCCTGGAGTCCGCCACTCCGGGGTCGGAACGCAGAAGGTGGAAGACACCGTGAAGCGCATCTTTCCGAAGGCGCGCGTGGCGCGGATGGACGCGGATGCGATGGCCCGGAAAAATACCTTCCATCAAACCCTGCAGGCCTTCAAGGAAGGTGCGATCGATATTTTGGTTGGCACGCAAATGATTGCCAAGGGGTTGCATTTTCCGAACGTGACTCTCGTCGGCATCATCAATGCCGACTTGAGTTTGCACCTGCCAGATTTCCGGGCCGGAGAACGCACCTTTCAGCTTCTGACTCAGGTGGCTGGCCGGGCCGGGCGGGGCGAAGTCGAAGGTGAAGTGCTCGTCCAAACCTTCACGCCATTCAGCGCGTCCATCCAGTTTGCGCGGCATCACGATTTTGACGGCTTTTCGGAGCAGGAACTGGAATTTCGCGAACGCTTTGGATTTCCGCCATTCACCCGCATGATCCTCATAACCGTGCGAGCTCAGATGCTTGAGCGAGCTGAATTCACCGGGCAGACCCTTGTTCGCAGGTTGAGGGAAGCCATCGCCGGCAACTCCTCGATTGGCGACTGCGTGCCTGCCCCGCTGGAAAAGGCCCGGGGATATCATCGATTTCAAGTCATTTTGCGGGGAGCCTCAGCTCGATCTCTTTCACAGGCGATTCAACAAACCCTTGCAGTTCTTCCGTTGCCCGAGGATGTTTTCGTCGCGGTGGATGTCGATCCGGTGAATCTCTTGTGATTCGCAACGGCATTTTCCTCCACGAGTTGCCGAATGCACCTTCCTCCGATTCCACGCTTTCTTGTCCGATGGACGATCCGTGCAGTCCTTTTCGTCCTGTTTGTCTGCTTGCCCGCAGCGATCATTTATCTCAGAGAGGTTGGGATTGGATACGAATGGAAGGAGCGCGTGGCCGTGGCACTCAGTGGGGACGGCTTTCGAACCGAGATCGGAAAGCTTACCGTGGATCCCTTCAAAGGTCTGGTCGCCGAGAATGTTGTCGTGAGGGATACCTCCGCGGAGGGAAGGGACTACGCGCGCATCGAACGCCTCGTGGTCTCGGTCAACTTTGCCGACCTGCTCGCCGGACGGGTCACGATTGACCAGGTGCAACTCGATGAGACAGACGTGTCGATTCCGTTGGGAACAGATCCGGACAGCCCGCGGCTCGATGTGGACGGGGTTTCAGCGGAACTCTCTCTGCTAGCCGAGCAGCTACGGATCAGCTCGCTCGAGGCGCGCGTGCAAGGTATCAGGGTCGTCCTAAGCGGGTTGCTCCGGAATCCAGGAGCCCTTCGTTTCGACCAAAAGTCAACGCAACAGGACCCCGAGAAACGAAACAAGCTCATTGCCCAGATCGTTGAGACGCTTTCAACCCTGAAATTCCCCGGCATGCAGCCTGAGGTACAGGTGAAGATCAACGGTGATCTGGCGGATCTCTCCACCCTGCAGATCTCGCCGATCTTGGTGCGATCGGGACCGATTATCGCGCCGAAGTGGCGCGTCGAGGGCGTTGACGCCGAAGCGGAGTTCCAGAATCGAGCCGTAAGTATCAAGCGCTTCAAATTGCGCGGCCAGGGAGGGGCGCTCAATTTGACGGCCCAGTGGCAGAACAGCGTTGTCGACTTCGAGGCCTCCAGCACGCTGACCATCGAACCTTTCGCACGACTGTTGCCTGAGGATTCCCCGTTGAGAGACCTGAAGTTCACGTCTGGGCCGCAACTTGAGGCTTCCGGACAGGTCGTTCATTCCTCCTTCCCAATTGAGTACAATTTCACCGGATCCGCTCAGATCGGGAAATTCTCTTTTAGGGGAATGGATGTTGATGCTTTCTCCACCGATTTCGCGACCAGCAATGGAAAGATTTTCTTGCGGGACACGAAACTCCGTGCGGCTGGAGGGGAAATTGGCGCGAGCGTGCTTCTTGCACCGGAGGATTTTCGGGTTCGGCTGAATAATACGATCGCGCCGACGGCCTTCGCTCCTCTGATGGGTAAAAAGGAGCGAGAAGTCATGAAGCTGATCAACTTCAGGGATGCTCCTTACCTGCAGCTCGACCTCCGTGGCTCTAAACCGGATTTTGCCTCTTTGACGGGCACGGGATTTCTGCGGCTCGGTCGAACCTCGATGCGAGGCTCGACTCTGGACTGGGGCCAGTCGAAGATTGAGATTGCCGATAGCGCAGTCACTTATCGGGACTTTTCCCTTGGACGCGGCAAGGCTGTCGGCAAGGGGACCTTCGTCTATGACTTCGCCGGACAGCAAATAAGATTGCAGGATGTGGAATCCACAATGCCTCCGGTAGACGTGATGATGTGGATCGACCCGAAAATTGCCGAAGTCATCAAACCATATCGCTTCCGCCAGCCACCCAATGTTCAGGCCGATGGCATGATCCACATGAAGGATCCAAAAAAGAACGACCTTCATTTGGCCATCCAGTCCGATGTCGGACTGGACTATGATCTTCTGAACAGGACTCTAAAATTCGGACGGACATTGGCGAACGTCGACATTACCGGCACAAAGGTGATCGCCGACATTAAGAGTGCGGAGTTGATGGAAGGGAATGTCGGCGTAAATGCGGTAGTCTCCATTGATCCCGCTGACCCGACCTTTGGCGCGCGAATCGACATCCGGCGGGTGAATTTCGCGCAAATGACAAAGCTCTACTTCGACTACGACGACTCTCTTGGAGTTGGCAGCGGAAACTATAAATTTACCGCCCGCATGGGCCAGGAGCAGCTGATGCGCGGCGAAGGCAGCCTCCGCGTCGAGGACGGCCATGTTTTTGCCATCCCGATTCTGGGTCCCCTTTCAGACATCATCAATAAGATCATCCCGGGAGCGGGCTTTCAAACCGCGAGGCTTGCCACAGCTGACTTCACGGTGGGAGACGAAAGGATCAGCACGAAAAACCTGAAAGTCGATGGTGCGGGCTTCAGCCTCTACGGTAACGGAGACATCTATTTCGTCACCGACAGGATGAACATGTCGGTGCGCATCAACGCGCGTGGAATCCCCGGACTGGTTCTTTTCCCGGTAAGCAAACTCTTTGAGTATGTCTCCACCGGGTCCGTATCCAAACCCGAGTGGCGGCCGAAAATCATCCCGAGACTCGGCGGGAGCTAGACAGTCATTTCATCAACAACGCCGCACGAGCACGTTTGATTTCGCGTGTGATCTTGCGGTGGAGCCGGGCGGACATGCCGGTTACGCGGCGCGGGACGATTTTGCCACTCTCGGTGACGAAACGCTTAAGAAGCTCGGGATTCTTATAGTCGATTGCCTCTTCAGCGATGTCCGTTCTGCGCCGGGGCATCGAGCGGTTGGCGCGACGGAAAGCGGAGCGGCGTTTGGCTGTCTTTGGCTGCATGGCGAATTACTTGATCTCCCGGTGCAATGTATGCCGTCGCAGGAATGGATTGTACTTCTTCTTCTCGAGACGGTTCGGAGTGCGAGGGCTCTTTTTGTTGCGCGTGGTAACGTATCTCGACGCGGGCTTGCCCTCGGCCTTGGCCTCTGTGCATTCGAGGGTGATGATTTCCTGTGGCATCTTATTCAGTCCTTGCTGTCTGAGCTGCTTTCCTCATCCTCCTCGCCGCCTTCTTCCTCAGAAAGTCCGAAGAGGGAAATGACAGGCTGGCGAACGCGCTGGAAGCGGTTTCGCTTTTCAAGTTCGGCCTGGCACTCGACCGTATAGCGGGTAAAGGGAAGCGCCTCCAGGCGGGCGTGCGGGATCGATTTTCCGGACATCTCACAGACGCCGTATGTGCCATTCTCGATTCGCTTCAACGCCTCATCGATCTCATAAAGCGAGTCCTGCTCTTGCGAGAGCAGGCTCAGCGCAAAATCTCGGTCGTAGGCGTCGCTTCCGGCATCGGCTTGGTGCATGCCAAAGGCGCTTGCTTCGCTGCCTTCGGCCCGCGAACGCAAACTGTCTTTGGCCACTCCATTCATCGAATCGAGAAGAGTATCCTTCAGGGCAAGAAGCTTTTCCCTTTGCTTTTGCTCGAACGGCGACAGCGCGCCCGTGCGCTTGGCAATCCCCGGAGGGGCCACATGGGCCTTCGAAGAAGGTTTGTCGGCCACCGGCGTTCTTTCGTCCGGGTGAGTCTGTTTTTTTACGTCGGAGTTCTTCTTCGTCACTGTTTTGACCTTCGCCGCCTTGGGAGCGGCCTTGGCTTGCTTGGCTACGCTGCCGAACACCTTCGCCTTGGGGGATTTTTGCGTATTGTTCGCCATTCTTGAGGTTGAAAAGGGGCGAATATCTAGCCTCATACCTTGATCAGTGCAAGGGTATTTTAATCCAAACCTTCTTTCTTCAAAGGGCGCGGCACGGCTCGCTTGAAAAGAAAAGTCCTGAAAACGACCGCGTATCTATCGTCCGACGAAGATCACAGTCGCTCGGTCGCTGATGGAGAGCAGCTTCTTGCCAGTGAGAGGAACCTCTTCGCCGGGCTCGGCGATATCGTCCGGCGCAGGAAGCGATGTGTCCGCAAAACGACGCCATGCCATCCCCTTGGGCAATACGGGAAGCGTGAACTCAAGGGGCTCGTAGTACATGTTGAAGGCGCAGTATATGAAATGCGGCGGACCGCCAATCGCCGCGCCATGGCGGCCGCAAAGCATAAAGGCGATCGATCTGCTCGGAAGACTCCAGTCCGGTCTCCAAGGCTGGACTCCATGCCACGAGATATCAGGATATCCGCTGCCGACGGTGTCGCGGCCGCTCAGGAATTCCGATTGTCGCAGCGCAGGATTGGCCTTCCTGAAGGCGATCATTCGCTTCACGAATCGCAGCAAGTCGCCATACTTGTCGAGGAGCGACCAATCGAACCAGTTCCACTCCTCGTCCTGGCAATACGCGTTGTTATTGCCGCGTTGTGTGCGGCCACATTCATCGCCCATGTAGAGCATTGGCACGCCCTGGCTGACGAAGAGGAGGGCAATCGCGTTCTTCTGCTGTCGAAGCCGCAAAGCGTTGATTTCTGGATCATCCGTTTCGCCCTCCACACCCGAATTCCAGCTGTAATTGTCGTTGGCTCCATCGTTATTGTTCTCGCCGTTGTCGAGATTGTTCTTCTCGTTATAGGAAACGAGGTCTCGAAGGGTAAATCCGTCGTGGCAGGTGATGAAGTTGACCGAGGCAGCCGGCTTGCGTCCGGCAGCAAGGTAGAGGTCCGGTGAGCCCATGATGCGCTGGACCATCTCGCCAACCACGCCGACGTCACCCTTAAGGAAGCGCCGCGCTGCATCACGAAATTTTCCATTCCACTCGAGCCATCGTCCGTAGGACGGGAAATTTCCGACCTGATAAAGCCCTCCGGCGTCCCAGGCCTCCGCGATGAGATCGCAATGAGCCAGCACCGGGTCGTAGGCAAGGGATTCGAGAAGCGGCGGATTGGCAAGGGGAGCTCCGTGGGAATCGCGTCCGAGCACCGAGGCGAGATCGAAGCGAAAGCCGTCGACATGGAACTCCGCCGCCCAATAACGCAGGCAGGAAAGAACGAACCCCCGAACGACGGGGTGATTGCAATTAACTGTATTTCCGCAGCCGGTGTAGTTCAGGTATTGGCCCTGGCTGTCGAGCATGTAGTACGTCTTGTTGTCTATCCCTCGAAAGGAAATCGTAGGACCGTCGCTGCCACCCTCCGCCGTGTGGTTGAACACCACATCGAGCATTACTTCGATGCCGGCCTCGTGAAGCACCTTTATAAGCTGCTTCAACTCATACACCTGTGTGCCATGCCTGCCGGTGGCCGCGAAGCCTGCTTTGGGCGCGAAAAATCCCAGCGTGCTATATCCCCAGTAGTTGCAGAGTTCTTCGCCGGTGAGCGGGTTCGTGCGATGGTTCTCGAGTTCATCGAACTCAAAGATGGGCATCAGTTCTACGCAGTTGATTCCGAGATCCTTGAGATAGCCGATCTTTTCGCGGAGGCCGTCAAACGTTCCCGGATGTTTTACTGCGGAGCTCTCATGCGCTGTAAAGCCGCGTAAGTGCATCTCGTAGATGATCATTTCGCTCTCCGGACGCTTTAGCGGGCGGGCATGCGCCCAATCGAATTGTTGGAATGGAATCCGACCGCGAAATGGATAAATATCGCTCTGCTTCGAGGGCTGCTTCCAGACGTCTCTGCCGCTAATCTCCATCGCATCCGGGTCAAGAAGGATTTTTTCGGGATCGAAATGATGGCCTTGATGCGGATCGTCCAATCCATCGAAGCGATAGCCGTATTCGACCTGCTCATAGTTGAGATCGAAGACTGTCATCGCCCAGACGTTGCCGAGGCGGTATTCCGGCGGAAACGGGATCTCTGCAAAGGGTAACGGAGATTCCTTTTCGAATAACACGAGCGTGCAGGACGTCGCGTTGGCAGAGAAAATGGAAAAGTTCACCCCGCCCGGAACGTGGCTCGCACCGAAGGGCAAGGGATGTCCGTACCGGAGCCGGAATTCACCGTGCGTATGAGTGTGATCAAGCATAAATAACGCGGCTAGCGTGAGCAAGAAGTGTGCGCAGACGGCGCGCCCTGAGGTGAGAATTTCATGACCTCTCGCGCTTGGGCCGCCACTCGGGTCGGAGAGATCCCGGCGTGCCACTTGAACTTTGTCTTGCCGGGCGGTGCTTCCGGAAACAACCAGCGCTGTCTCGCGCTACGGGTCCAAGGGCCGAACATTCCCGAGTGCAATCCGGAGAACAAGACGACGCAGGCTCTGTCCAGCGCAGTGGCAAAGTGAGCGGCGGCCGTGTCTACCGACAGAACCAGTTCGGCTTTGGCAGTCAGATTCAAGAACTCGACAAGGTCCCCAGGTATGTGGACTTTAGCGCTGCTTATTTCCGCACTTTTAAGGAGTTCCTTAAGCTCATTCAGCGCGCCGCGCTGATCGTGGGAGCCGACAAGCAGGATGTTTCTTGTCAGGCTTTCCGGCTTGAGCGCACTGAAAACCTCCTTCCAAAGCGGGAAAGGATAGATCTTGGAAGCCTCTGTGACAGGTGCGCAAATCCACGATGTATCGGTCGCCTCCACCGTGGGTCGTAAGGCGGGCAGAACCTCGCTTATTTCGACCGGACGGTTCAAAACTCGCGCGACAAGGCGGCGGTGCGCCTCGATTTCGAGCGGAAATTCGCCGGCCTCCTCGGGGTAGGAAACCAATTCTGGGCGGAAAAACCTCTTCGCCGCCGCCTCGACGTACCCGCGGACTTTCTTTTCGGGCCGAAGCAGGATGTTTTCGCAGGCGAAGAACCGATTCGCTCTTGCCGAGTAGAACAAGAAAGTCTCGAGATAGTTCCTCATGCTTCGAAAACACACGGCGACATCAACACGGATCGTCATCAGTTTGAACCAAAGTGGCAGGCAGTAAAAGAAATTGCGAACGAACAGATTAACAGTTTTCCTTTCGGCCGCGGTAGGAAGCTCGATGACGGTCGCTAGCGGAAATTGAGAGCGCGCCAGGGGCACGATAACCGACCGAACACAAATGAGAAGATTTTGCTCGCCCGCTTCTGCAGCAAGGAGCCGCAGACCGCCCGTCGCAAGAACAAAATCTCCAATTCCGTCCGGCTTGAAAACAAAGATGCGCACAAGTTGTGAAAGGCAATTTGCCGGAACCCATCACTTCGCAAAAGCGATTTTTCCTGTCGCGGGTAGAGTTGTTGCCGGACGCGCCCTTGAAATCGGGCAGATCTGGGCTATTCGAGGAGTTTGATGTTATGCCCGGATGCTACGCCGTATTTCACAAGCAACTGGGTGATCTCGTGCTGCTTGAGCCTACACTTGCGAAGCTTTGCGAGCATCATGGCGCGCCTGTGGAATGCATGACGCGCGGCGGTCATGCTCCCTTGTTGAAACTGATGCCAGGCGTACAGTTTCGCCGTGGGGTTCCCCTGGTGTATCGCGGTCATCTCTATTGTTTTGATCCCCTGAGCAAGTCGGCGCTGAGGTCTATGCTCGCACCCTCAAGAGTAAAGAAGTGCGTCCTGCCCGAAAAGCGCGAGATGAGATGGTATCACAGCTCTCTCTTCCGTGAACTGATCGTCCCGGAGTTGGGAGATCGCTATGTGGCGGAGTACTTTTGGGACAGCACACCGGTGCCTTGCTCCGCCCCGTTCCGACCCCCTCGACTTGATCAACCGCCCGATCACTGGCGGCCGGAGGGTTTTGAAAGCGATCCATTCTTCCTAATCAATCCAACTTCCGGCTGGCGACAAAAGAGCTGGCTGCCTGATTGCTGGGTGAGGACGCTCGGCGCCCTGCACGAGGAGAGCGGGATAAAGTTCGTGATGACCAGCGCGTCGGTCGACTGGCAGATCCAGCACTGCCGCGAAATTCAAGAGAAGTCCGGTTCTCTGGTGCGCAGTCTAGCAAGTTCGACGAGTCTGGAGAATTTTCTCTGGCTCTGCTCGCGCGCCCAGGCCGTGCTTACCGTGGACGGAGCTGCGTCGCATCTCGCCCAAGCTTTTGGAGTGAAGAGCGTTACATTGTTCGGTCCAACGAATCGCGGCAACTGGCACTACTCAAGCAATGGGAACCTCGCGGTCCAGGCGCCTCTCTCCAAGGATCGCGTTTCCCGCCTGCGGAACCTTTCAGCGGAGGCTGTGATAGAGGCCGCCCGACAGATGTTGCGTTCATGCGTCCGCCCCGGCGTTTGAATTTCCTCAATCTTTTCACTTGCCTCCCCGGCCCTCCGACCTAGTATTTCCCTCCCGCACAATGTCGGGGAATTGAGAAGCACCTCAGCGTGCTTTTTTTGTCCTCCGAGCGTGTCGGGCCCGGAATAAACAACCAGCCAAATGCCTACAATCAACCAACTGGTCCGCGCAGGACGCCGCAAGGTGACAGTCAAGTCGAAGTCGCCGGCGCTCGTGAAGTGTCCGCAACGCCGCGGCGTCTGTGTGCAGGTGATGACGCGCACGCCAAAGAAACCGAATTCCGCGCTGCGCAAGGTCGCCAAGGTTCGCCTCACAAACGGCCAGGAAGTCATTGCCTACATTCCGGGAGAGGGTCACAATCTTCAGGAGCACTCCATCGTCCTCGTCCGTGGTGGTCGCGTCAAAGACCTTCCAGGCGTCCGTTATCATATCGTCCGCGGGACGCTCGACAGCCTCGGAGTCGATGGCCGTCGTCGTGGGCGTTCGAAGTACGGGGCTAAACGCCCGAAGCCCGGCCAGGAAGAGACCAAGGGTGCCAAGAAGAAATAGAGGAGAAAGTTCCCGATGTCCCGTCGCCGCAGAGTAATTCATAAGGAAGTCAAGAAAGATGCCCGGTACGCGAGTCCGGTAGTCGCACGTCTCATCAGCACTGTGATGCGCCGTGGCAAGAAGAGCATTGCCGAACACATCGTCTATACGGCGATCGACAAGTCCCGCGAGGGTACCGATACGGTCGATCCGCTTGAAACGCTCAATAAGGCCATCGAGAATGTCAAGCCGCGCCTCGAGGTGAAGTCCCGCCGCGTCGGTGGAGCGACTTACCAGGTGCCCATGGAAGTTCCCTCGGATCGGCAGATTGCGCTTGCCATGCGATGGATCGTCAATTTTGCGAAAGGCCGCAAGGGCATCCCGATGGAGAAAGCGCTGGCCAATGAACTTCGGGA
>DATDAX010000170.1:0-4254 GCA_036525175.1 Terrimicrobiaceae bacterium
CCAACATAACCAATGCGACCATGTTCGCGCGACAGACGCCAGTCACGCTCCAGTTGCTGTTGACGTTCCGTTCGTGCACGCAACTGCGCAGTCTCGCTCGTGGCTGCGGAAGGAGAGGTGGCGCATCCTTGAAACATCAAACAAATCATGCACCCGAGTACAGTACCAGATCTCATGGAACACGATACGTTCCGAACGGTTAACAGGTTTCTCTTTATCTTCTCCGCCAATCTAGAAAAGCGTGAGAAACGAATCGATCGTGGTTCACCATTTTACTCCTGCCCCTTTTGCGAGCTTTTGCGAACGTGGGAGAAATGGAGGGCCCGGTCGGACTGAGAATGGTATTCTGAGCAGGCTCCTTCAATTGGGGCCCAGTGTGATATCATGATATTACACGATAACGAATTGGACGTTCATCAAACTTGGGTCAAGCTCCAGGCCGCTTGGGCGCCTTGACAGGGACTGTCCTACTGAACGATCAACTTCCCGGCCATCGGCGGATGCATTAAGCAAGCGTAGGTGAGAGTGCCGCGCTCGGCTGGACGGACCGTTACCGATACTGTTTGGCCGGAGTCGATACTGGATATCTTGACGTCGAGACCGCTGATCGAGAAGCAGTGTAGGATACGGCTTGGATCGTCGTTGCGCAGCACCAGCTCAGTGATCTGGCCCCGCTTTAACGTGATCGGTGGGTTGCGAACGTCGGGCTGGCCTTCGAGATGAAATGCCTGATCTTTCGCTACGATAACGATGCGAACTTTTGGCGTATCGCCTGTCTTTGAATCGCACGCGACGAGCCCGATGACCGCAAAGAGTAGCAACCCGAGTTTGCTTGAAATGGTTCTCACAGTATCGATCGCACTTTCGTTATGTCGAGAGGAGCAGGGCCGTGGCCCACATCATCACCATGCCGAGCACAAGTCCTGCCGCATTGCCCAAGTGAAAGAGATTGCCCTCCTCCGTTTTCATCATCTGCGCGCTAATGGACCACACGACTTGAAATACCGCGCCCGCGCCGATAGCGAGGAAGACTGCCAACGCGATTTCGGAGTAGGAGAAGCCTCCCATCCAGCAACCGAGAATCGCCGGTGCGCCTCCGACTATGCCAAGCAGAGCTAAATGAATCAGTTTTGGTTTCGAACGCGTAAGTGGCGAGACGATGGCTAGCCCCTCCGTTGTGTTGTGAACGGTAAAGCCAAGCAGCAGCAGCGCTCCGAGCGCAATCTCTCCCGAAGCGTAAGCACTCCCTATCGCAAGGCCCTCTCCAAGATTGTGAATGCCAATGCCGAAGGCAATCATGTAAGCCAGAATCAAGGAGGTGCCCTGCACCCGCGTGTCTATACGCGTACGCAGAAATCGATCAATGCCCGTAATGAACAGGAACGCGAGCAAGAAACCGATGGCCAGCAGTCCTACGCCTGAAAATACGCTCGGCAATTTTCCGGCAACCTCGAAACCCTCATGCAAGGCGTCAACTCCGAGAAAAACCAGCAGACCGACAGTGAAGCTGAGGAAAAAGTTGATCCAACGTTTTCCGAGTTGCCGCAGGAATGGAAGCCACAATATTCCAAACGCCACCGGGAGAACGCCGACATACAATCCCATCGCCGTGAAAACGAAAAACATTCGCGCAGAGAGTCTTGGAGTTTCAACTGCCACGGGAATCTCTTTCTCAAATGACAGGCCGTTGGCGGTGAAAAGTTCGATCTTGTACGGGTCGCCAGCCACCCAATCAAACGGGATGCGCACGGTCGCTTCCCCAAGCCGCTCAAGGCGCCGACTGGGACTGAACTCAGCTTTCCAAATTGCCTCGTCCACCGTGACCAACGTCATTTCGACCGGCAGCGGACCTGTATTGCGGATCGTCAGCCGGAACTCGCCAGGCTTAAGCTCGGCGCGCCGAATAGTGATCTGTTCAACTGGCGGGACCGGGCGCTCAACGAACTCACTGCCGCCATGGAAGAACCACCAAATCAACCCCGCCAGCAGCAGCAGCGGAGCGATGGCGCTGAGGAACACAAGCGATTTTGAAAGCCTGAACGAGATGGGCGTCGCGGCATCCATTGATCTAGCCCTTCACGTTGAAGAATCCCATCCAGCCCAACTCCGCAAACTCCGAAGTGTGCGCGTGAAACATATACATGCCCGGATATTTGTAGGTGAACTCAAGGATGCCGCGTTGGCCCTGGCAAAGGTTCACCGTGTCGGTCAGTTCCGCCGGCTGTAACGAAGTGCCGTTGGGGTAGTACTCGAACATGTTGGCGTGGAGGTGAAAGTTGTTCACGAGATCGAACTCCGTCATGTTCGAGAGATAAATACGCACCCTCTCACCCACTCGTATTTCAATGGGGTGCTCGGCGTAGTAATTTGCCACGCCGTTGACCGCATAAAACTCGTTTTCCATGTCGAGATCCACATCGAGCCCGTGCATGACCATTATCATTTCCGTCGCCGGCGGGCGAGGTGCGACAGGATCGACGAGTAAGGTGCCATAGAGCCCGCGCGAGATGTGCTTGCGCAACGGCATCATGTGACAGTGATACGGGAAAATGCCGAAGGGCTCGGCGACAAAATCGTAGGTGAACGCCTTGCCTTCGGGCACAACCTCGAACACGCCATCCATATTCGCCGGGTGGATCCCGTGAAAATGCATCGTGTGTGGCTTGCTTCCATGATTTTCAAAATGGATGATAAGCCGGTCGCCGGCAGTCGCACGAAGCGTAGGACCAGGCATAAATCCGTTGTACACCCATGCGGGAAATTTGACCCCTTCGGCCACCTCAATCTCCTTGTCCTCGGCCACGACCACGTACTCACGCTCTGACGTGCCATCCGCGCGCCGGGTAGCCTTCCCGTAGTCAAATGTCGTCAGATACTTCATGGGACTCATCTCTGCGTCTTCTGAAGGCTGAGCCATTCCTGGAGATCGAAGAGCGGCAGGAGAATTGACCGGGACCACCTCGTCGCCGCTTAGCGTCGTCTTGCCGACTGGATACCTGCCGTCGAGCTTTTCCGTCAGGCACTCCATGCATGCATGCGTCTCACGAACGGAAAATGCCGCCAGCCCTGTCGCGCCGGCCACCGTAAGCGCTCCACCGCGCAGGAAGCCGCGTCGGGAATAGACCGCCGAATCAAGATTCTCCAACGGGGTGTTCATCTTGCTCCAATCCAACCGATTCGTGGCCCTTGTTTCATAATGTAGTCATAGCTACATTTTGCATTGAAAAACTACTCGAACGGCCTGGGGTTTGTCAACAAATACTATGCTGTGAGCACTGGCCTAGAAATCAACTCTTGATACAGAACGAGTCCTGTGAAGGTGCCTTCCACCACAAAGGGGAGTGCCCTGTTGGCCGACACGCCGACGCAAGACGTGCAATCGACGCGCGAGCTTGAACAGGGGGCCTGCGACACGCTCTTTGCCGCATCTGACGAAATTTAGGGGTTCGCCGCGCTTCAGTTCTTCGCGAGCTGCCCGCGCATTTCCGCGGCGTACTGATCTGCGTTGAGGCCGGTCAGCAAGTGCACGACGTGATCGGGGAGTTTCACGATTCCCTCGACTCCCGCAGCCCTTAGAGCTGCCTCGTCGAGGGCGCCGTTGGTCGTGACAATGCGCAGGCGCGTCTCGGCGCAGGCATCCACGCGCTGGATGTTCGCCTTGCCTCCGAGCGCCTTGATCATAGCGCTTGCCTTGTCCGCGGCGAGCGGGTCGCGCAGCTTCGGCTGGATTCCAGCCTGGGCCGGCGCCTTGACCGGGGATGGCGCCTCGACCTCGTCCGCTTCAGGTCCTGCGATCTTCAAATATTCGCCGATCTCGGTTTTCAACACGTCCGAGCGGGTGCCGAAGATGGCCTGGACGCCATCGCCGACCATCACGACTCCGGCCGCGCCCATCGCTTTCAACTTTTCCGCATTGACCTTGCTTGAATCCTTGAGCTTCACGCGCAGGCGCGTGATGCATGCATCGAGGTCCACGATATTGCTGCGTCCGCCAAGAGCGCGGACGATCTGCAGCGAAAAGGCGTCGCCGCTAACGGTGTGCGCCGCAGCGGTGGCTTCGTCCACGGCTTCACGGCCCGGCGTCATCAGGTTGAACTTGCGGATGAAGAAGCTGAAGACGACAAAGTACATGGCTGCCCAGATCGGTCCGAGAACGAAGAGCCATAGCGCATTGGTCGACTTCGGAAAGAGCACGACATAGTCGATCAGGCCGTGCGAAAAGGTGAACCCGTGCTTGATGCCAAGCAGGATACA
>DATDAX010000171.1:0-5150 GCA_036525175.1 Terrimicrobiaceae bacterium
ACCAGGCCACGACAGTGGTGCAGAATTCGCCAAACGCCGGAATAGAAGCCCGCGGGCGCCTGTCCGAGTGCTCCGGCCCGCAGCCGGTGGTCCAACCAACCGGTGGCGGGGGCGGGGGACGGCTCCAATGGCGCCTTGCCACCAGGGGCTTTGGGGTGCCACTTAACCTCGACGCCCGGCTTGAGATTGAGAGTTTCCTGATTTTTCAGCAACTCCGCAGCTTCCGCGTACTCCCGGAGAACTTTTGCCAAACGCGTCTGGATCTCGGACGGGGAAAGCCTGACGAGTCGTTCGTAAGCTTCGTCCTGAGTCAGATCGGATTCCGCCGCGACCTCCGCGGTCAGCAGCAATATCAAATGGCCAACCCGAAGCGTCAGGAAACCTTGCAGCAGCTCGGGATCCAATTTTATAAGACCATCCAGACCAAGAAGAATTTCCTGGGCCAAAACGCGCTCTCGCACGTCTTCACGAGAAAATCGGGCAATGCGAGCCGCAATCGCCTCGCCGGTCATGGGTTCGATGATCAATGATTCGGGGCTGTATGCCTTGCCCACCAAGAGCTGTTTTTGCCGAATCAACAAGTTGGTGACGGCTTCTTCGAGCCCCGCATCCAGCCACTCACGTAATCCCGCGACCCGCCGCAGCACGCTCCAATGGCATCCCCAGCTGGCTTCCTCCCAGAGCTGATCCAGAAGCGATTCCAAATGAATGGATCCGCTGACATCAGGCGAGGCGCCATCGGTGGAACCCCTCCAAGGGATCTCGCCATCGCGTCCCATCAACAACACGAGGCCTTGCAGGCATTCGGCCTGCTCGTAAAGATTGTCGCTGGCTTGGAGCCGCTGCACGAGGCGTAATCGGTCCTGTTCCGCCTCCAACTCCAGGGTCAGCTCTTCCGCAGCACTAAGGGGCGAGTCGTTGCTGGGGTCGTGGCGCAATTGGGGTGTCGGTGCCTGGACGAGACCAGGCTGCGCTTCCGGCATGGGTCCGGCATTGGGATCCAGAGACATCCATGTCGCCGAGGGCATGAGCTGAGCCAAAGACCCGAGGCGTACCGTCACCGAACCGCAATGGCCGTCGCGCCACTCCTGAAGAAGAGCAATAAGGTGCTCGGTGTTGGACTCCAAATGACGCTGACCCAGAGGAAGAACGAGCGTGGGACGTCCCTGACCCTGCCAGTTGCGGGAGAGATAGGAGACTTCGCCGCGCAGGCGCTGGGCGAGAATAGCCATGTCCATGGCCAGGTAATCCTGGTCGGCCATCAGGGAAGGGGCGAATGCCAACCTGCGATCACCCAGGCGGTAAAATCGCGACGTTGTCAAGCTCCGCAGACGCCGTCGGGGGCGACCTGTCAAGCCGAGAGCGGGGCTTGCGCCCTGGGATTCGTAAAACCGCGCCAACTCTCGAGCCGGCCTAAGTTCAATGGTTTCCAGCTGGTCCACCCGCTCAACGATGATTCCCAGATCGGCCAGGTTCGTCTGAGTTTCCAAATCCTCGGCGAGAACGGCAATTTGGAGAGCCACCGGAGGTTTGAGCCGCCGGCGGTGACGTCCCAGAGGATCCATGTCGCTGCGTTCGAGAAGTCCATCCTGAAGCATTTGGGCGAGCCACCACAAACTCTGAGCCCAAACGAGGGGAACGTTCTCATTGGGCAAGCGCGTTTGACTGCCGGGGTTCTTCTTTTCCGTCTCAATACTCGATGCTGGAACGTAGTAGAGCTCCGGCAGCAGGCCGATTCCGTTGCGTTGTTGCTCCAGTTTCTCCAAGCGACTGCGATAATCCTCGGCCGCATCGCTGTCGCCCCGGTAGTAGGCATCGAGTAAAAGATAAGTGAAGAAAAGGGGCCACTCGCATTCAATATTCTCGAAAACCTTGAGCTCGCTGGGCTCGTAATAAAGGCGGTTGGTATCTTCGAGGACGGTCTGGTGACCATCTCGCAGAAAGCGCTTGCAGCCGTATCGCCCCTGCAGCCGATCAACGATTTTGGAACGGGTCCGGTCGGTAAGTTCTTCATCTTCTACGGCAAAGGCGGGGAAGCCGATGACAGCAAGGGTCGCTGCATCGATCTCTTTGGAGGCCGACTCCCATGGCAACAGGCTATGGAGGGTCACTCGGGCCCGAGCGATCTCGTCGGGAAGAACATGCACCTGGGTCGTCCGATCCCCGCGAGAGCCATAAAGGTCGAAACCATCCAACGCCTCCAGGGCCGCGAGCGCGATCCCGACGGAACTGGAATTGATCTCGCGGTGACCCCGGTTCATCTTGTGGCCCCGTTCCCAAATACCGTAGTCGGGGGTGCGATATGCACGGCCGATGTAATAGATCAGGTTCTGAACGAAGGCCACTTCGACCGGACTCCAAATCAAGTCGATGCCTCCGGCAATCATCTGAGCCATGGTAAGAAGGTAGAGCGATGTCGCATCGAGTTGGAGATGCCCCCACTGGTCATCCGCCACCACGGGACGACCCGTTGCGGTTTCGTATTTCGCATGCAGGGCATCCAAGGGATCCTGCGTGTGCTTGAATCGCTCCACTTTTGCGGCCTGACTCATCATCGCCGCGAGCAACCCGCGCATCAGACGAACGACAGAATGCTCAAGTTCACGAGTCCGGCGATCATCCGGTGCATGGCGCTGATAAGCCAGGGTGAGACCCCAAACCGCGTAGATGCTGTAGACGTTGTCTCTTACCCATGCGTCGGTGTAGTCCCCGTGTACCGTTACTGCAGTACTCGCTGGCAGGAGACCGGTCACGGGATGCTGCCGGGCCAAGATCACTGATTGAATCGCATCAAAGTAGCGATCAAGCTGGGTCAAAGGTTCTTCGTGTAGCTTTGTTTCCAAGTCCATGATAAGAAATTCTTTAAGAACAATTTTACGCCATCGAATAGCAGACCCAAAACAGCTGCGAGGACCCTACGCGTCCTGTGAGGTCACCGAGTTCTCTATACGCACTAGAATAAATCATCGAACCTCGCCGAAAGCATTGTTTGTGCCGGAACTATGCACCTTGCGTGCTAGACATTCCATCCGAATGTCCTGCACGCATGCAAAAGGCTTGCTACAAATTACTTATGCAGCGTGGCTTCGGGGGTGCCTAATCCGCGTCGGCGTTGTCCGCTTAACGGGAAAGCCCGGGCGTCCTCCTTTGAGGAGACGACGAAGGGATCTCAAACGACTTTCTAGCGGCCGGTTCTCTTCTTGAGTGGGAAAACGCAGGGGCAGACGCCGAACATCTCGGCGAAAGCCTTCGAGAAATGGCTCAAACTCGAGTATCCCACGGCCATCGCTGCCTCGGTGACGTTTACGCGGCCGCTACGAAGCAGGTCCGCAGCGCGCTCGAGACGCAAGTTGCGAAGGTAGCGCGAAATGGTCATGCCGGTATTCTCTGAAAAGATGCGGCTTAGGTAGAATGGGCTGCAGCCGACTTCGCGGCCAAGCTGCGAGAGCGTAGGTGGATTTTCCAGATCCCGTGCCAGCGCCTGCTTCACGCGACCCACCCGCTCGATCGCCAATCTCTTATGCCTCTCACAAAAGAGCTCCTCCCCAGGCTCGACCAAGGTGAGTGCGGTAATCTCCAGAATCTTTGCGCGGAACCAAAATGCAGCGCCAAGACCTTGGATAGGGGGATCTAGCATTTCCTCGGCGCTGCGCCGGACCCGCGGGTTGAGCGGTTGCTCCCGCGCCGTTCGAAGCCGTGCCTTGCCGTCAAGGAATCCCTGCGTCTCGCGATTCAAGACCGTCTCGTGACCGCGTACGGCTTCGCCGAGCCAGCCGCGCGAAATCTCCACCGTAAGAAAGCGGTGTCTTTGCCCGGCATGACGGTCGGCCCGTAATCGGTTCTCGTCCGCGGCGTAGTGACAAACCCGCTGGGGATTCACGATCGTCGTCATCGCCGGATGCTCATGAATGGCTCCGCAGCCCTCAAAGTTGATACAAATCTCAAGGCTATCTGGGTGGAAGCTTCGCGACCAATCAAGAGTCCGCGCACACTCGAAGTCATGCCACTCGACGCTTACTCCATCACCAGGAAAACTGCCAAATACTGGACGCCATTCCCCCTCAACCCCAGCCCAAACCGGCTCCTCGCAAAACTCGTTCCCTTTTAGCACAGACCGTACATATTGAGAATAAATCTCAATAACAAGCGAAAAGTGGTTTCGGATTTGTAGAGTCGCTGGGATCCGCTGGGCTTGCGCGTTTGTTGGATGGCGGTATTTTCGAAAGGATGGAAGTCGCCACTACGCCGGTCAATTTCAAGATTGGCAACGAAAAGCTGATTCGCGTTCTGGATGCTGCGAGTGCGAAGCTGCGTGCTTTGCTGGAGCGACAGGGTCGCGCGAGCGGAGCGCTGCGTGTATCGGTGATAGGCGGCGGCTGTTCGGGTCTTCAGTACAAGATGGATCTTGTGGACGGGCCTGCGAACCGCGATATCCTCGTCGAGTCCAATCGGGTGCGTGTCGTGATTGACCCGAAGAGTGCACTCTTTGTGAGTGGGTCGGAGTTAGATTTCAGCGACGACCTGCAGAAAGGCGGCTTCAAGGTTTCGAATCCAAACGCCGTAGCCCACTGCTCGTGTGGGGAGAGCTTTTCGGCCTAGCTTATCCGCGGGTGCCGGTGATTCGCGCAGCAGAGATGGACGACGCATTCGCGTTTTTTGGATTTGAGCGGAGGCCGCTGGTCGACGAGGTAGCGCTCAAGGAGAGATATCTGCGGCTTGCCGCAGACCGGCATCCGGACGTTTCAGGCGGTGCCGACGTCGACTTTCATCTCGTGCAGGAGGCGTATAAGACGCTTCGCGAACCAGCGGCGCGGTTGCGGCACCTCATCGAATTGGAGTTTCCCGCTCACCGCCGAAATGGCGGTGCCGCGCCGCACGCCGAACTTTTCGTGCAGGCGGGGAGCGCGGTTCAGGCGGCTCGAGAGGTGTCGCAGCGCTTGGAGAATACGGGCTCTGCTCTCGCTCGTGCTCTGCTGTCGCCCGAAATTGCTGAAGCTCTCCGGCGCATCCGCGAGGCGTACAAGTTGGTTCAAGAAACACGCGCGGAACTTGTGGGAAGTCTCGAGAGTCTCGACAGGCGATGGCCCAACGTCTCTTCTGAGGAACTTTCCGCTCTCGCGTCTTCGTTTCGGTTTCTTACGCGCTGGACG
>DATDAX010000172.1:0-6042 GCA_036525175.1 Terrimicrobiaceae bacterium
CCCACGGCATGCAGGGACATGATCGTATAAATTTCAGTTATCGTCCGCCATGGCATCGGACAAGATTTGAATCTCCTTGTCGCAGTTTGCGATACTCGTTTGAAGGTCAGCGACACGTTGCTGGCGGGGTTTGTTGTTCGCGGTGTCGTCGTAATCGGCTTCGAGGATGGCGACCTCTTCTCTGGCGGAAAGGATTGTGCTGCGCAGGTGTTCGATTCGGGCTTCCGCGAAGCTGCGTCGCCGGGCGTTTTCCTCCTTGAGAAATTTCCGGTCCGCTGCTTGGGACGCTGTACTCGTGACCAGCCGAGCGGAATGTTGTTCTGCGGCACGTGCAAGAGTGCGGTCTCTCTCGTCAACATTGTCAGTCGCGTTCTCGCGATCGATCTCAAACTGCATCCCTTGTATCTCAACCAGGAGCTTTTCGGATCTCTGTTCAATCAGCCTTGCTTCAGATCCCGCAGGGAAGCCTTGGAGGCGCTCTTCGGTAGCCGCGACCACGCGTCGCAAGAGATAGACAATCCCCTCGGGTGCCAGCCGCGCCGCGGCGTCGGGGGGCCGGCTCGTCGCCTCCTGAGTCGGAACGCGAGGTTTGCTACAGGTGCAGAGACTCAGAGCACACACAACCAGAAGAATCCACGCTCGCATGGGAGTAATGGTTCTCCCATGAATTTAGTCCCATAGTCCGCTTCAGCAAGGCCTACATCCTAAGGCGCCTTGCCACTCCCCCGATGATGCAGCGGGAGGGATTGACCTTCTACCAGTATTTCTTGATCGCTTCGACAAGGCCGGGAATGTCATGCAACTTGGCCTCGACATCTACGGCGAGACCGCGGGAGCGCATCGTCCTTGAGGTGATCGGCCCGATGCTCGCGGTCTTGGTTCCCGCCGGGAGCGGCAGATTGAGCGCGAGAAAGTTTTCGACTGTGGAGGAACTGGTAAACGTAATCATGTCGGCACCTTCCTCTCGGAAGCGCCGCATCCCTCCCGTGACGTCGTTGGTTTCCGGCACGGTGCGGTATGCGATCGCCTCGTCAACGATTGCGCCCAGGCGCGTGAGTTCCACTGCCAGCGCCTCGCGAGCGCCTTCCGCGCGGGCGAGAAGAAATTTGAGATTCTCCACGCTGGTTTCCTTTTGCAGGGCTTCGATGATCGCTTCGGCAACGTATTTCTCGGGCTGAACATCGACTTGCAGCCGGTAGCTGCGCACGCGCTCGGCGGTGGCTGGTCCAATCGCCGCGATGCGGGCGCCACCCAGATCGCGAGCATCGCGATAGATTTCAAAGAACGCATTGAAAAATGCGTCTGCGCCGTTGGGACTCGTGAAGATGATCCAGTCGTAGATATGAGAATCGGCGACGAGTCCGTAGAATTCCCTCTTGTCCGTTGGCGGTTCAATACGGATGGTCGGTAGCTCGAATGCGTCTGCACCAAGCGCGTGAAGGCGTTCCACGAACTCGCCGGCCTGCTTTCGCGTCCGTGTGACTGCGATTCGCTTTCCGAAGAGCGGAAGACTTTCGAACCAGTTGAGCTTATTGCGCAGTGCCACCACATCGCCAAATACGACAACGGCCGGTGGCTTGAACCCGGCTTCGCGGACGCGTTCGGCGATGTTCTCAAGCGTGCCCGCCAGCGTCTGCTGGGCGCCTGTCGTTGCCCACCGAACGAGGGAAACGGGGGTTCGCGACGGCATGCCTGCAGTCCGTAGTTCCCCGGCGATGGCATCGAGCTTTTCGATCCCCATCAGCATGACCTTTGTGCCCGGGACACGGGCGATCGCCTGATAGTCGAGCGTCGACTCCGGCTTGCCGGGTTCTTCATGGCCGGTGAAAATCGTCAGCACGGCATTGTGAGCCCGATGAGTAACGGGAATGCCCGCGTAGGCTGGTCCGGCGATGGCCGAGGTTACGCCCGGCACGATCTCGAACGCGCATTTTGCGTCCGCCAGAGCTTCTGCCTCCTCACCGCCGCGTCCGAAAAGGAAGGGATCTCCACCTTTAAGCCGCACGACAATCTTGCCGGCCCGCGTCTTCTTGATGAGCAGAGCGTTGATCTCCTCCTGCGAAAGGGTATGTGCGCCCGCCTTCTTCCCGACATAGATCTTCTCTGCGGATTCGGGCGCCCATTTGAGAAGCGCGGGATTGCAGAGGTAGTCGTAAACGACGACTTCTGCGCGCTCGAGGCTGGAACGCCCTTTGATGGTGAGAAGTCCTGGATCGCCTGGACCGGCCCCGACGAGATAGCAAATGCCCGATTTCATGAAGGTGGAAATGTGTGAAGGATCAGTTTCCCATCTTCGATGACAGCTCGCGCTGCAATGGCAACGTGACAGCCGCCCCCTTGTGCGCGAAGGAAATCGCGCTCCGCCGTCACGCAGAGAGCAGTGGTCTCATCGTGGATGGCGCGGAGAAGCTCAATGGATGCCGAGTCCGATTTGCGGCATTCGACTGCAATTGCGCCCTGTCCTGGCGCGGGCAGAATTCGTTCGACCACCGCAATGTGCAAACCGTCGGGGACAAATTGATGGCCGAGGCGGTCGATTCCGGCCTTGGCGAGCAACAGACCATCGAGCGCAGTGTCCGAGGCGAGTTTGCGCAAGCGGGTCGGCACGTTGCCGCGAATTTCAACGATGCGCAGGTCCTCGCGCAACAACAGGATCTGCACCTTCCGGCGCGGGCTCGATGTCGCGACAGTCGCCTCGATGGGCAGCCCAGCCAACCCTCCCGCCTGCTTTGAAACAAGGACGTCCGAAGGATCGGCGCGTTCCAGGATCGCGCCAAAAACAAGATCGTCGGGTCGCTCCGTCGGAAGATCTTTCAAACTGTGAACCGCCGCGTGGATTGAACCCGCGACCAGCGCCTCCTCGAGTTCCTTGGTGAAAAGCCCTCTCTCGAGAGAGCCGGAAAGGCTTAAATCGAGCCGCTTGTCTCCTGTCGTCTTGATAATCTTTGTGTCAATGGAGAGCCGAGGATGCCCGGCGCGGAGTTTTTCTGCGACGATCCGCGTTTGAGCGAGCGCAAGGTCGCTTCCTCGCGTGCCAAGAATGATGTGAGCTTCGGGCTTCAAAAGTCTTCCATCGTCGGCCCGAAAGTTTTGCTCGCGTTAGTTCCCCTGTTTCTGAAACGAACAGAGATGCCGAGCCGCGCTCCTTCAGGCGCGAAGTTCATGGTGATGGCGCAGCCACGAGACGAATGCGCTGACATGATCGGTGATCATCTGCTCGCAACGGATGATTTCAGTGCGGCGTACTTCGAGCGACTGCCGGACAATCCCTTCCAGGGAATCAATATCGTAAAGGAAAACGCCCTCGAGCTCGTTGATGGAGGGATCGGCATCGCGTGGGACGGCGAGGTCGATGACGAAGAGAGGCCTCCCGGCGCGCGCGCGAATCATCGGCGCGAGCTTTTCGCGGGTGAGGACCACATGCGGTGCCGCCGTGGAGCAGATCAAGATATCGACATCGGCAAATGCGTTCTGCCAATGGTCAAAGTGGATCGCCAGACCGCCTATTTCTTCGGCGAGTTTCGCAGCGCGATCGAAGGTCCGGTTCGACACGATGACCGTCTTGACGCCACGTGAAACGAGACTTCGCGCCGTTCGCTCGCTTGTTTCGCCGGCACCCAGTATCATCACGCGCCGCCCGGCCAGGTCCCCGAAAACCTTTCCCGCCAGCTCGACAGCGACGGCACCCACGGACGTCGCCCCACGGGTGATCTGGGTTTCCGTCCGGACGTGTTTCGCGACCCGGAAGGCGTGTTGGAACAGCTTGTTCAGATGGCGGCTTGTGACCCCGAGTTCGGCAGCTGTGGAATACGCTTTCTTCACCTGACCAAGAATCTCGGTTTCACCAAGGACCATCGAGTCAAGTCCGCTTGCCACTCGGAAGAGATGCCGCACACTGCGAGGGGTATCGTGATAGTAGAGCGGCGCATCAATGCCGGTGCGTTCGTGGAGGAGCGCCTGAAGCGCGCCAAACGCGCGCACCGGGCACAGGCTCGCGGCGTAAAACTCCACACGATTGCAGGTAGAAAGGATCACGGCTCCGGCCAGCCCATCGATTCGCCGAACAGCGCACAACGCCTCCTCGATCCCGTGCGCGCCGACGGCAAACTTTTCCCGTATTTCGAGCGGGGCGCTCTGGTGATTGAGACCGGCGCAGAGGATGTTCATGGCCTTGAGGAAAGGTATTGGATTCCCGGCAGGGTGATGAGAGCAACGGCGAACACGACAATTGATAACTCCGCAAGCCTTCTGGGAGCAAGGGAATGTATTCGATTCATCAAGACCATCGCACCGTAAGCCACCCATATTGCCACCGATGCCCAGAATTTTACAGTGTTCACCTGCATCTGGCTGATGAAGCCTGCGGCGAAACTTATCGTGAGCAGGACGAGGCCGAATGCCATCAAACGGCCGATGGCAGCAGCGAGATCATTAATTGGTGGAAGATTGTAAAGCAACGACGAGGCCTTTTGCGACTTTAGCTGGCGCTCCTGAATCAGATACATGAGACCCGCTACGCTCGAGAGTCCGAACGCGCCATAGGCAATGATGGAGAGCGCGGCGTGCGTCTCCACCCAAGGGTTGATCCCGGGACGCCTGACAATTTCCTGACTGATGGGCGCAACGAGCGCTATCAGCATCAGCAAGAGAGCAATCGGAGCGCTGAACGCACCTAGCAGAGATAGCCTGTAGGCCGGCCCTACTATCAGATAAGTAAGGACAAGCGACCAGCTCTGGAAAATCAGCACATCGAAAAGACTGTTAAGCGGGCACGAGCCCTCCGCCTTCCCCCGAAGATAAAGGAAAGCTGTCTGGAAGGCGAATCCGGTCAGAATAGCCACGAAATTCACCGGCCCCGGTCTGAAGCGACCGGCGCCAAGAGCGTACAACGTGTAGCCAAAGCTCGTCAGGAAGCACAGGGCTGCCGCAATGAGTAAAAGGCGTTCCATCAGATCCGAATAAAGCCGGAATGGCGGCCAAGACTCCCAAAGCAATTCGGAACGGCTCGGGAGGCGGCGCGTTCGCCAGAACGGTTGGAAGTCTCTTTCGCCATCTCCGATACCATGTCATCAAACCGGAAAGGAGCGAGGATAGACCGTGGCAGGCAACCTCGCAAGGTCTGCGTCCTGGGATCGAGCTCGGACCTCTAAATGCGAGAGCCTCCCGTCGGGTGCCGACAGACCAATAATCTTTACAAGCCTATCCGGCATGCCATGAACCAACAGCGTGCGCATCTCAAGCAGAAGCAAGTCGCTCCATTCCGGATCGGTTTCCCGTATCAGGCACGTGGCACACCATGCGTAATATGACTGATAACCAACATGTTACCATGTATTGATTGATTCATGCTCCCAACGCTGCGGACGTTTCATTTCCTTCTATTCGGGTGCTGGATAGCCTGCCTTTCCCCTGCGCAGCAGAGCCAGGTTCTTCCTGTCCCGTCGCCACCCGTTCTTATCGAGCACAACTTGGTCAACGTCGGAATGATCTATCCGCCACTTCTACAGGAGATCCGGTACGCGACGACGTGCAACTTCACGGCGCAGGTGCTTTACCCGTTTCCAACCGCCTTCGTGCATCGCGACGTCGCAGCGGCACTGCAAAGGGTTCAGGAGGACCTGAGGAAGGAGGGTCTTTGCCTGAAGATATTTGACGGATACCGCCCCATATCCGTCCAGTCCAAGATGTGGACGCACCTTCCTGATGAGCGGTACGTATCCGATCCCGGCGGGAGCGGCGGCAAACATACCCGTGGCACCGCGGTCGACGTTACGTTGGTCGATCGCCTCGGAAACGAACTCAGGATGCCCACCGCATACGACGACTTCTCCGAAAAAGCGCACCGCTTTTCGCGCAAATGGACGAAGGAAGAACGGGCGAACAGCCTCAAGCTGCAGGCTGCAATGAAGAAGCATCGATTCATTCCGTTTGCCTTTGAGTGGTGGCACTTCGACTACGCGGGTTGGGAGAATTACCCCACGCTCGACATTAGCTTTGAAAGTCTCGGTCGCGGTGTCAAAACAACTACTGCACGCGCCAACT
>DATDAX010000173.1:0-6707 GCA_036525175.1 Terrimicrobiaceae bacterium
GAGATCACCGCGGTTTGCCCCAAAAAGGAAACTTGCTCGTAAAGATCCCGCATCAGGTCGACGACGGTCTTGCCGACGGCCTCGACCATCGACTCTTTGGGGCGCCCATCGTCGTCGCCTTTTCGTTCCGCATCCGCGAAGGGCTGCAAGAGCTTTTCAACTTCCGGTTTGAGTCCCGAGATTTCTCCGGCGCCACGGCGCTGGAGCTCCCACAAAAGTGCGATTCCCGCCCCGTCGCAATAATCCACTCCAGATGCATCGACCAAGATTCGGCCCCCCTTCTCAGCTGCACTCAGAGCGCGGTCCCAGGCGCCGGCCACTCCCTCTGCGTCGAGCCGTCCCGAGAATATCAGCCTCTGGCCGTCTTGCTCTTTGACGACTTCCAGAACGGATCCGGTTTGAACCATGAGAAAGGCGCTTGGGACAGGGTTAAACGATCAAGCGCTGTCTGAGGGCTTGTTTACGGACGCGTTTCCAGAAAAACTGCAGCGACGGCGTCGAGTCCCTCGGGAGCGAAGCGCTGAACTTGGTGGCGATGACTTCAGTTCCTCTTGGGTTGATGGCGGCGTTATGCCCCTTGATCCGGGCGGTAAAAAGGAAGGTGATCGCCGCCTTTTGCGGGCGGTCAAAAAGCGCGCCAAGCGCAATGGACTGAATCTCCACACCAATTTCCTCCTCAACCTCCCTTCTGAGTGCGTCCTCAATCGATTCACGCGGACGCACCTTGCCTCCCGGAAGCGTCCAAAGCTTGTTGCCACGAACTTGCTTCAGGAGCAGGATATCGCCGAACTCGTTCTCGATCCACGCCATCACAGAAACTTCCTTGGATGCCTTGAATCGATCCTGTCGACTTACGTTGCTACTTTCCACCTTTCCCACTCAGGCGACCTTATGCACAGCGCAAGAAATTTCTGAAAAGGACAAAATATGACAAATTCTCCAGAGTGTCGCCCGACAGGTCACTGGAGCTCGAAATTGATATTGACTGTGTACGCGCCGCCGCCGCCCAATCCCGAAGGCGGGGGATCGATTTGCAACACGCGATGCGCCGCCGCCATCACAGAGTCGTCCATGACGACATTTCCGCTCGACTTTACAACTTTGACGCCCGAAATCCTTCCGTTGGGCTCGATACGAATCTGAAGGGTGCAAACGAAGGCCTTGGAAGAGTCGAAAATCGATGTCGGCTGATCCCACTGGCTGTAAAAGCGGTCATGGATGAGCGCGTGATACCACCCGAAGTCGGAGGTTCCTCCGCCTCCGCCGGCTTGCCCCGCAGCTCCGCCACTGGACTGCCCGGAGCCGGCACCCACTGCCTTCGCCGCTCTCACGGTGGGCGCAGCCGAAGCCTGTCCCGCGGACGAACCCTTCTCTTTCGGTGATTTGTCGGCTTTGGGACTCGCCTTCGGCGATGCGTTTGCCTTCGGGCTCTTCTTCGGAGAGGCGGATGGCTTAGGCGTCGCTTTAGGCGAGGGCTTGGGCTTGGGCGTCGGCTTTGGAGTTGGCTTCGGTGTCGGGGTCGGAGTGGGCTTTGGCTTCGGTGTCGGGGTCGGAGTGGGTTGAGGCGCCGGCGTAGGGTTCAGTGGGATGGTATCCTCCTCCGGAGTCGGTTCGGGAGTGGGTGGCGGAGTCGGCTCGGGAGTTGGTTCCGGAGTAGCGGACGGAGTTGGCTCTGGCGTTGGATCTGCCGCATCGTCCTCCTCGTCGATGGCCTCTACCGATTGTGAAAATGACCCGGGGTCCATCCAAACAATGTCTCCAGCCGGGCGGCTGCCCTGTCTGCGGGCAAAGTACAGCAGCGCGGCGACAAGCAGGATGTGGAAGGCGGCGACAAGAATCAGATTCCGCCGGAAGCGGGGGTCATCCATGAATCAAGACAGAAACGCCGCCAGAATCGCCTTGAAGCGTGCTCAGTGGGGTCACTCGGTTGCCTCTTGATGGCCCTCCTCGCGTCGGGTCATCACGCCGACACGCCCGATTCCAACCCGCTTAAGAATGTCCATCACTTCAATAAACTTCTGAATGGCCAAATCCCGATCGGGTCGCACGACCACGGAAATTTGGGGATCCCGCGCCCTTAGGGCTGCAAGTTGTGCTTCCAGGTCGGCCCTGTTTGTCACCTGGCCATTGAGTTTAAGAACATCATTGCGATCGATTTGAATAATCTGCGTTTCCGAGGGATCGACCTGTGTCTTAGCGGTCGCACTGCTGGGAACGACAAGATCTATGCTGTTCTCCATAAGGGGCGTCGTGATCATAAAGATGATAAGCAACACGAAACAGAGGTCCAGCAAGGGCGTCACGTTCAGCTCGGCGAGCGTGTGCAGGGCATTGCGGGAACTAAAGCGACGCATATCAAGCGGTGGCCGTTCTGACGGGTTGCGGGAACTTTGCTTCCACGTGGGAAAATGCCGTTAACAATCGCATGGTCTAGACAAGGTGACGGCGCGGATCGCGCGAGCCATGCTCGACAAATCGATGCTCGATCTCCGACGAGAGCTCGGCCGCAAAGTTTTCAGCCTGCACGATCATTGAGCGGACACTGGTCACAAGAAAGTTGTATCCAAACATCGCGGGGATGGCCACCAAGAGCCCGAATACCGTCGTAATCAAGGCTCCGGCGACGCCCGGGGCCATCGCAGCCAGGTTCGCGCTGCCCGTGCGCGCGATCCCGCCGAAGGCGTCCATGACTCCCCACACGGTGCCGAGCAAACCAAGAAACGGCGCACCGCTCACTGCCGTGGAAAGAATGATCATCTGCGATTCCAGCTTGAGCCCGGCCTCGCCCACGGCACGCTCCATTGCCGCCGTCACCGCGCGCATTTGCGCCGGATTGATCTTGTCTGCGGTCTCCAAGCGGTCGCGAAAAGTCTCATCGACTTCGGTGGACCCCAGGAGTTGAAAGCACAATTCAACGCATCCCGCTTTGTAGATCTCGTAAAGCGGCGAGCCTTCGAAACGAAGCCCTTGTTCGAAAATTCTCAGCGGCGCTCGGTCGCGCCGGAACAACGCCGAAAACCGCTCGGATTGCCGTTTCGCGAAATGCAGGTATCGGATTTTTGTCACCATCACGGACCAACTGAAAATGGACCCAAGAAAAAGCGCAAGAAGGACGATCTTTCCTTCGATCGTGGACTGCAGAAAGGAATAGACGAGGCCGCCTTCGGCGAGCAGGGGCGTGAAAGAAATCATGCTACGCAGCGAGTGGGAATACCTTGAATGCCGAGTCCGGCGGGAAGTTGAGATTTTGCTCGGCGGGCAAAGCCCTCAGCCGAGTGCCGACGCGGACCTTTCGCAGCACAGGGAAGATCCCTGCCTTGGTGTCAGGGTGCCGAAATCGAGCAGCATTTCGTTGCGGCGCCATCATCAGTGTTTCTGAAGGTGCACCTTATCGCATATGCGACAATCTGCCAGTGTCTAATCTCTCCTAGCGTCCCACAGCCAACCGCTGCGCAAGAAAGCGCGGCAAACCGGCGGCGAAGATCTTCCATTGGGTCTCCTTAAGATTGTAGGGAATAAACCGAAAGGCGACGGAATGCGCCGCGCGATTGTAGATCGCATAGCACGCTTCAGGACGCATGTTGCGAGGCTGTCCGACCGAACCGACATTGACCAGAGTGCGGGCGCCCAGCGGGTATGTAACGTTGCCGGTTGGTGCGGAGCCGCGGATCTTTCTTCCCTCCTGCGTCCACACACCAGGCCTGTGAGTGTGCCCGCAAAAGCAAAGTGGTTTTTCTTGGAACAAGAAGTGCCGACGCGCATCGGCAGGGCTGAAGATGTACTGCCACTCCTCCGCATCATCGAGAGACGCGTGGATCGCGGTGAAGTCCTCGAAATCCAACCGCAATGGCCGATTTCGCAACCACGTCGTCTGGGCATCGCTGAGCTGCCTCCGTGCAAATGCGATCCCGGCTCGCGCATATTCATTGAGGTCTGCTTCCTTTTCGGGCTCCACGCATGCTTCATCGTGATTGCCCATGACGACAGCGCAACCCAGGCAGCGGATCATCTCGATGCATTCAGCGGGATTCGGGCCGTAACCCACAATGTCGCCCAGGCAGATCATCTCCTGCACTCTCTCCGCCGCAATGTCGGCAAGCACTGCTTCCAGAGCTTCAAGATTGCCATGGACGTCGGAAAAGACTGCGAACTTCACGAAATCCTTCATTGGGAATTACCTGCCACGTCGAGCAATCGTCAACCGGTCGCATCGCCGCCGATGTGACCTGGAAACGGTAAGATAGTTCGTGCAGGGCTGGCCGTCGAGTGTCATCGGTGGCCTGCCACTGGCATGCGAATCTGGCAGACCGGTTTTGACGGCAGCCAGCTTCGCGCGTATGTAGGGCGCGCATGATTTCTCGCTTCGTCCCATTCCTCGCGCTCATCGTGGCACTCGACGTGCCAATCGCGCGCGCTCAAAAGGCACCGCCCCGCGACAATCCCTATGATGTCATCGGCAAGGTCTTCTCTCCCTTCTGGAGCGTGCTCCTCGCAGATACTAAAAGCCCGAACAAAGCCTGCACTATGAGGATTGAGATGGCGGAAGTCTCCGGAAGACTGCCAAAGCAGATGACTGGCGCCTCGCTGCAAGCGGCAGTTCAGTTTCCCGACAAGGTCAAATTGCAGGCGCCCGTTCTTGGGGAAACAATTACCGTGTGCCGCGATGGCGACAAGGTCTGGGCCTATCCTGGAGCGAAGGTTGAGTTTCTCCTCCAACGATTCAAGGGTAAGCCGCCACCAACCAAAAAGAAGAATACTCCCCTCTACCTTCCCATCACCCCGCAGCAGGCGATATTTCTTCCGGCGCTCTTCACCGTAGCCCGCCCCGATGTCGCCGAGGTTGAAAGCCTCAATGGCGAAGAGTGTCGTGTCATTACTGCCGGGCTTATGCCGGAACTTGCAAAGTCCGCCAAAGCCGAGGGGTTTCGTGCCAGGATGTGGGTCGCGCCCGGCTACTTCCCGCGGCGCGTAGAGATTAAGCAGCCGGATTTTGTCGCCATTACCGACATCAAGGACCTGACCTTTTCGCCCTCCTTGCCAGCTTCGACGTGGCAGCCACCAACGGATGTCACCGACATCTATTGGACAAACTCGGATATGCTCGACGCCGTGCTCTTTGTGGTGATGAATTCACTCAAAATGAAGGAGAGCGACCAGCCATGGCTCCAGACAAAATGAGGGCGAGGCCCGGCCTGTTGCATTGAGGAATCCGATCCTTTAGCAGACTTTCAACGCCCGTGCAGAACCCCCTTGGCGCGCACCTGGATGTCAGAATCGCCCTGCGACGACTCTCCCTCTGGTTCCTCGTGCTGGTCGCCAGTTGTGCGATTTGGGCGTCCTTCGAGTTTGATGAACCCGTGAGGCAAGCTGTCGTGCAAACCCAAGGCAAAGGGTGGAAAAAATCGGACGACTTTCGCTTCAAGAGCGCCGTCCGCAAGTTCGGCGACTGGCCGTGGCTTATGGTGGCGGGCGGCCTGGGCCTCGCGATTTCCTGGAGGCTGAAAAAGCGGGAATGGGTGCGCATCCTCGCAGCCGCGATGATCGCCTCGACACTCGCGGGCCTCCTTGCCAATACCTCGCGACTGACCACCGGTCGCACCCGACCGCGAGAAAGTCCCAAAATCCAGCAGGGGTTCTACGGACCATGGAGGGAAGGACGCTTGACCATCGGAGACCCGCCATTCAACTCGTTTCCCTCAGGCCACACTGCGACCGCTTTCGGCTTTGCGGGGGTGATTCTTTTTGCACGCCCTTGGCTGGGCATCGGCGCGATAGCCCTTGCCGCTCTCATTGCGTGGTCGAGCGTCATGGTGGGCGCACACCACCTCTCCGACGTCGTCGTCTCGACCTGTATTTCGCTCTTTGTCTCATGGTTTACCTTGAGATGGGCGGAGAAGAACCTGGACGCCGTTGCGCGCAAGGGATGGATGAAGCTCAAAGCTCTAAGGAAGCGGTACCAAGGCTAATGCTGTCTCCACGCCCCTCTCTTGCAGAATCGTCTCGAGGGAAAAGCCGTTGGGCGAAAATCGAAAGCGTCCAGAAAAGAGCTGTTCGCCTGCACCGAACTCACGCACCACCCTGAAAAACATTCCAGATCTCCTTTCTGGTCTTGTCACGAGCAAGGTCGCCAAACGTGTGCTGTTTGTTCTCGTGCTTGCAATCTGCGCGGTCGGCAACCTGCCATGGCATCTTGATAACTACGACCAGGCAAAGCAGGCCTACATCTCCTATGAAATCGCGCGCGGCGGAAGCTGGTGGTACCAGCACACCCCGCACGGAGAAACGGCTACCAAGCCGCCGCTCGCCGGCTGGCTGAGTCTGCCATTCCGTTGGACCACCGGCTCGTGGGATCTTGCATGGAGGCTTCCCGGTTACCTCTGCACTCTCGTTATACTCCTGATCCTGTCCCACGAGGCCCGTCGATTACTCCCCGATTTCGGAGTACTTCTCGTTGTTTGCGCGTTTGGGCTGAATCTGCTCACTCCCCGAATCGCTACGCTCGTGCGTACAGACATGATGTTGACACTTTGGATCACGATCTGCGGGTGGCTCATTTACAAGAAGACCGACAGCGGACTGCCTTGGACAACATCGGAGCGATGGGGATTTTTTTCGGCCATGCTTGCCGCGCTCATGACGAAAGGGCCCATTCTCTATGCTTTTGTGCTGCCAGGCATGGCGGCCTTCTGGTTTCTGGGACCCAAAGA
>DATDAX010000174.1:0-3714 GCA_036525175.1 Terrimicrobiaceae bacterium
TCGAAGCATGGCGGCACTCTGGACAAGTTTATCGGAGACGCTGTGCTGGTTTTCTTCGGCGACCCGGAAAGCAACGGCGTTGCGGAAGATGCCGCCGCTTGTGTTTGGATGGCACTGGAGATGAAGGAGGCTATCGTCGAACTGAATCGTGAGTGGCTGGCTAAAGGGATCAGACAAGGTTTCGAAGTTCGCATGGGGATTTCTACTGGCTTCGCGACCGTTGGCAACTTCGGGAGCGACGAGCGTATGGACTACACAATCATTGGAAAGCAGGTGAACCTTGCCAACCGGCTGCAAGCTGCGGCGCAGGCAGGGGAAATCCTGATCGGACAGGAGACTTGGTTGTTGGTCAGAGACGTTTTCCGTTGTGTTGCCAAGAAACCGGTTCAAGCTAAAGGCTTCGAACGCCCGATCCAGACTTATGCTGTAATGGGTCCCGAGCTCTCCGAAGACCCAGCGATCATCGAAGAGACCCGCCCCGGATTCCGATTAACGCTGGATCCCGCCCAGGTTGAATCCTCAGAGCGGTTAGCTGTCGTTGAGAAACTCCGCGCGGCTATCGCCCGCCTTGGCTAGGTGAAGTCTCTCATCGACCATACGGTTCCAGGATGGCGGCAAGGTCGGCCTTACCGCTTCATCTTGGTTATCGTTTTCACACTGTTTATGCCACCAGAGTCGCAGGCACTCGATCGGGTGACGCTGCAGCTTAAGTGGCTTCATCAGTTTCAATTTGCCGGTTACTATGCAGCCCTCGAGAAAGGCTTCTATCGCGAAGCCGGTCTCGATGTGCAGATTCGCGAAGGTGGTCCCAACGTGGATGCTATCGAGGATGTCGTCACTGGACGCGCTGACTTTGGCGTGGGCACCTCCGGCGCTTTAATAGCCCGCGCACAGGGCAAAGAGGTCGTCGTTTTGGCGGCCGTGTTTCAGCACTCTCCGGCCATTCTCCTCGTTCCGCGTCGCGCCGGCGTCTCCAGCATCTTTGCGCTGCAGGATCGACTGTTGATGGACACCCCGGGCAGCGAAGACATCGCGGCGATGCTAAAGCTCGCGGGTGTGGACTACGCCAAAATGCCGCGCGTCAAACACAACGGCGACCCGCTCGACTTGGTTAGCGGCAAGGCGGATGCGATGGTCGCCTACAGTACGAACGAGCCCTTCGTTCTTGAACAGTTGGGCGTTCCTTACCTCGCCTTCTCTCCGAGAGGATCCGGCATCGATTTCTACAGCGACAACCTGGTGACGTCCGAAAAGCAGATCAAGACACATCCTCAGCGCGTCGCTGACTTTCGCGCAGCAAGCCTTCGAGGATGGCAGTATGCACTGTCGCACAAAGAGGAGATCGTTGATCTGATATTGCGCCGTTACTCCCAGGCCAAAAATCGTGAGGCCCTTCTCTTCGAAGCAAACCAGACGGAAGTGCTTGTCCAACCGGGCTTGATCGAACTCGGTTATCAAAACCCAGCCCGCTGGCAGGCAATTGCCGACACGTATCATTCTCTTGGAATGCTGCGACACGCAAACGTGCCCGAAGATCTGATCTACAAAGCGGAAGCAGGTGCCATTCCGCTCTGGCTGAAGGCATCTCTGGCAGGCGCAGCGATGTTGGGACTGGTGGCGACGTTGGTGGCCCTTTGGATCGCCAGGCTTAACAGGCGCCTGAACTCAGAGATTATCGAGCGGCGCGAAGCCGAGCGCGAGATCCAGCGCGCCAATGCTCAGGCCGAATCCGCCCGCCAACAGTTGGTGGCGATGTCCGAGGCCCTGCCGCTGGCAATGTTCCAGATGGTAGTCCATCCCGATGGCAGTCTCCGCTACACATTCGTAGGTAGCCGCGTCGAGCAAATCCTGGGTGTGCAGCGCAAGCACCTGATGGACGACTCATCGCTCCGTTGGCGTCACGTTCATCCCGATGATCGCGAATTAGCGCGAAACACTCTCGTCGCGGCTTCTCGGCGAGTCCGCCATGGTGAGGGCGAACGCAGCATCGAGATGGTTGTCCGCATTCTCTTGAACGGTCAGCCGCACTGGGTTCTTTCGAGTGCACACGCCGCTCCCCCGCTTGCGGACGGCACCGTGATCTGGAATGGCTTTTATCAGGACATCACTGAGCGCAAGCAAGCCGAGGATGAGCTCAAAGCGAGCGAGGAGCGCTTCCGCCGTTTGTTTGAAGATTCAGCCGATGCCATGCTCCTGGTCGACGACGGGCGCTTCGTAGAATGCAATGCGACAGCCGTGGCAATGTTGCGAATGGCCTCTCGTTCCGAAATCCTCAATCATCAACCCGCCGACCTCTCGCCCCAAACACAAGCGGACGGTATCCCGTCGGTCGAGAAGGCGAAGACTCTTATGGCGAAGGCACTCGAGCTTGGCAGCCTCCGCTTCGAGTGGTTGCATCGTCGGGCCGATGGCGAGGTCTTCCCTGTCGAGGTGCTGCTCACGACGATTCAGCAGCATGGGAGGAGATTATTCCACACGGTTTGGCGAGACATTACCGAGCGCAAACGCGCGGAGGAAGCAGTTCGCGCGGCAAGGCAAAAGGCTGAGGAGGCGACACAGGCAAAGAGTGATTTCCTGGCAAACATGAGCCACGAAATTCGCACTCCGATGAATGGCATTCTCGGCATGGCTCATCTTTGCATGAAAACCGATCTTACACCGAGGCAGCGCGATTATCTCCAGAAGATCGACCGCTCCGCCCATTCGCTGCTGGGAATCATCAATGATATCCTGGACTTCTCCAAAATCGAGGCAGGAAAACTAACCATGGAGCGCATCGGGTTCGGTCTTGAGGAAGTTTTCGAAAATCTCACGAGCGTCGTCGGCATGCGCGCTCACGAGAAGGGACTGGAAGTCTTGGTCCGAATAGCTTCCGACACGCCGCTCCATCTCGTGGGTGACCCCCTGCGCCTGCAGCAGGTTTTGGTGAATCTCTGTTCCAACGCCGTCAAGTTTACCAAGCAGGGAGAAGTTGTCGTTTCCGTGAAGCCGGTACGAACCGGTGACGGCGAAGTCGAACTCGAATTCGCCGTCAGTGACACTGGCATCGGAATGACGCCCGACCAGCAAGCCCGTCTGTTTCGGCCCTTCACCCAGGCTGATTCCTCCACCACGCGCAAATTTGGCGGTACCGGGCTCGGCCTCTCTATCTCGCTACGCTTGGTGGAGTTGATGAGCGGTCAGCTTCGTCTGGAGAGCGAGCTCGGCAAAGGAAGCACTTTCCGGTTTACCGCCCGCTTCGGTTGTCAGGATCGGGGTGCCCGACCGCACCATCTTGCCGCCGTCGATCTTCGCGGTACCCGCGTTCTCGTGATCGATGATAACGGCACTTCACGCCAAATCCTCAAAGAAATGCTCGAAGCAATGTCCTTTGAGGTCACGCTGGCGCCCTCGGCGCGGGAAGGACTCGCCAAATTGACCACGGCAGATATAAGTGACCCATTTCAACTGGTCCTTATGGACTGGGAGATGCCGGAATTGGATGGGCTAACAGCGGCCTGGATGATTCGCGAGGCCACATCGCTGCAGCCGCGGCCCAAGGTTATTCTCATCACCGCCTATGGCAGTGAGCTTATGAGCAATCAAGCCGAGCAGGCGGGCCTGCTCGGTGTTCTCGTAAAGCCGATCAGCAATTCGTCGCTTTTCAATACTATCATGCGCGCCTTCATTAGTGGGGCTTCAGAAGCTGACACCCAGCCACGTGTTGCCGACGGT
>DATDAX010000175.1:0-6783 GCA_036525175.1 Terrimicrobiaceae bacterium
CTTCCTGTGAGTTCATCGATACGTACCTCTTCGACGGAAACTCCCTGCGACAAAAGCGCAGCTACTGCGCGCTCGAGATCATGTACCTTGAATGCCAGGTGGCGCAATCCGCATGCTTCCGGATACGAAGGCCGCCTGGGAGCTTCGGGAAACGAGAACAACTCGATCTGGACGCCGTCGGACAGCGCCAGGTCGATCTTGTGGGAGTCTCGATCCGGCCGGTACGTTTCTGAGATGATAGAAAGGCCGAGAATTTCGGTATAGAAGCGCTTGGACCTTGCGCAGTCTGAGCAGATGATGGCCACATGGTGAACCCCGGATATCGTCATCTCGAGATGCATCAACTCGGAGAGTTGCCCTTACCGAGTGCTCTGCGCAGGTCGTTCAATGGGCGAGATCGGCGCGCTTTACCGCGAATGGAGGATTGAGATTGATCCGGCGCCGATCGATGCGCGCTCCCTTGGAGAAGAAATAACGTCTGAGCTCGGGCTCCATATGGCGCCCATCCGGCAACGCGTTGAGATCGAATTGCAGACGGCCCGTGGTCGTGAGCCGTGAGGCCAGGTCGTTCAGAAAGAACTCCCATTCTTGGGTTCCCCAAGGAGTTCCTTCTTCGTACCAATTGAAACGCGTCATATGCGCAGTGATGAGATCGAATGGCGGTCCGGTGTCCGGCAAAACTTGGAAAGGCTCGATGCGGTGGATCATGCGCTGCAGTCCTAGCAAGGAAATCGTTTCGCGGAAAATTGGCTCCCGATCAAGGTCTAGCCCGAGCACGTCGTGCCCGAGGCACTTGGCGATATGAAGGAAATAACCCGAGCCGCAGCCGATGTCCAGGATCCGCAAGCGGGGTGGCGCCTTCTTAAGTCGCAGGTCTCGCACGCGCTTCACATTCGTGCGCATCCAGTTCTCCAGATTGAGATACTTCTTAGGCGAGACGCCGTCGTTTGGATTGTAATAGCGCTCCTTGATGGCGTTGAAAGCGTCGCGATCTATTGCATCGATAAATGGCTTTGCGTCTAATGGATACGAAAGCCTCAGAAGCGTCGCCTTGGCGCTTTCGTAGGCATCGCGGTTGAGGAGCTTCTGGAACTTGTGCGAGAGGCGCATGCGGGTCCCCAAATGTTAGCATCTTGAACGGCCAGTCAACAGTTATGTGGGTTCTCAACAGACGCCAAGGTGAGACAGATTTGCTTCAGGGACGGATGAAATTGCGGCCCCTTTGGTCTTGAGTGATTTTTGTTTTTCAGAGAGGAAAAAAATTACGAATTACTTTTTTCTGCATACGCTTGCCTTTCCTATCCGGCGGGATTGAAATTGCATGGATGAATGAACAATCTGCTGAAAACTCTCAAGCCACACTGACGCTGGACGTTGTTGATCGTGTCGGCGCTTCAGATCCCGCAGCCAATCCTTTCAAGCTCGTGGTAGATCCCGTCATGCGAGCGAGGCTGCGTCGCGGACTATTCACCCTGATTGAGAATCACGACGAAGAGCTTGCCAAGCATGTTTCGGAGGGCCAACTGGCACTCGACAGCTACAAGGAATACGTGGAGATTTTTGCCCGCAGTTTGAAGGAGACGATGGAAAGCCGGGAAGGCGTTGCTTACCTCATGGAATCCTGCGGGTTCAAAGTGAAGCTCGAGGAAATCAACCTGCGGCCGGAGACGCGCTGGAAGGAAACGAGCGTTTCGTCCAAAGAGGCGGTTGCCGGCTAGCGGTCGGCAAAAAGGAACGCGAACGGATTCCCGGAAGCTTTCTTGCGTTTTGCTGTCGACGACTTTTCGGGGAGATTGGGTTTTTCGAGGATGGGGATTTCCTTCAAGACCTCGATCCGCACGCGCGCGATTCCGCGATGGTACATGCCGAGCTCTCTGGCTGCGCCGACCGTGAGGTCGATGATGCGTCCTCTGATGTAGGGTCCGCGGTCGTTGATTCGCACGATGATTGACTTGCCGGTCTTCAGATCGACAACCCGAACCTTGGAGCCGAAGGGGAGGCTGCGGTGAGCGGCCGCGCGAGCGTGTACGTTAAAGCGCTCTCCGCTGGCGGTGCGATGATCTCTATACCACGAGGCGATTCCGGTTTGGACATGCACCGGCTTCGTCTCGTAAATGGCGGTTTTCTGGCGGGGTTCGACGACCTTGGTGGCGCAGGCTCCCAGCGAGAGCGATAGCAAAACGAGAAGATGACGTCGAAGGGGAACCACAGTGATGAGTCTTAGGCATAAGGATCTGCATCCCTCTCGTAGGGAGCGAGCCTGGACTTGAGCTCTGGCGGCACATGAGCAGTAACGATGGCAGTATCGCCTTCGTAGCACAGGCTCAGGACGTGGCCGACGCGGTGAACCTCCGCCAGCAGCGCGGATTCGGTGTTTGGAACCCGAAATTCGACCTTCATCCGCCACGAGGCAAGGCGAACCTCCAATTCCTGGAAGAACGAGTCCATACCCTCGCCGGTGCGCGCTGAGATTGCGACGCTTCCGGGATGGTGTCGGAGCTGACTCCTGATGATCTCAGGGTCCGCGAGGCGATCGATCTTATTGAAAACGGTTACGGTCTGTTTCCCATCCGCGCCCAGTTCGGCGACAGTCTCCTCCACAGCAGCCATTTGCTCGCGGTACTGGGGATGACTGATATCCACGACGTGAATGAGAAGGTCGGCAAGCTGGACCTCTTCAAGAGTCGCCTTGAAGGACTCGATGACGGTATGCGGAAGCTTGCGGATGAAACCGACCGTGTCGGTAAGGAGCACCTTTTGCCGGTTCGGCAGCACGAGCTGTCGGGTCGTCGGGTCGAGCGTAGCGAAAAGCCTGTCCTCGGCAAGGACCCGCGCTCCCGTGAGGCTGTTGAGGAGCGACGACTTTCCGGCGTTGGTGTATCCCACGAGCGATGCGACGGGCCAGTTTCGGCGCAGACGGCCCTCACGCTGCACGGTGCGGTTCTTGCGCACGCCACGAAGATCGCGTTCCAGACGTGCAATGCGCTCCTGCACGCGGCGCCGGTCCACCTCGAGCTGCGTTTCCCCGGGGCCTCGCGTCCCGATGCCGCCGGTCTGACGGGAGAGGTGTGTCCACATGCGGGTCAGACGGGGCAAAAGGTACTGCAATTGAGCAAGTTCAATCTGCAGGCGGCCTTCGCGCGTTCGCGCGCGCCGTGCAAAAATATCGAGGATCAGCTGAGTGCGATCCAGAACCTTACGGCTTGTCAGTTGTTCGAGGTTACGTCCCTGCGCCGGAGAAAGCTCGTCGTCGAAGATTAGTGAAGTCACGTGCTTCTCGCCGCACTGCCGGGCCACCTCTTCAGCCTTCCCTTTGCCAATGTAAAAGGGCGCCGTCGGCTTCTCCAGTCTCTGGACGACAGTATCGACCACTTGAGCGCCCGCGGTTGCCGCAAGTTGACGTAGCTCGGTCAAAGAGTCCTCAACGTCCCAGCGACTCACACCGTCGCGTTCAAGTCCCACAAGAATCGCCTTTTCCTGAAGTCTCGAACTAGGGTCCGGCATCATGCGGCACCGAGGAATTCCAAGGCGCGAGGAGGGATCTCGTGCGTATCGCGAAGGCCAGTCAAATCTATGATTTCGAACATAAACTGATTGCGGAACCAGGTCAATTGTCTTTTGACGTAGCGGCGCGTCGAGAGCGTCACGGCGTCCACGCATTCGCTTTGCGACAACTCCCCGCGTCGAAGGGCTTGAATCTCGCGCAAGCCGATTGCCATGGCGGCTGTCGGTCCGAGCTCGGGGATCCTGCCGACTTCGGCAACGACTCCGCGCTCAAACATACCGCGCACGTTCTCGGCGATGCGGGCGGAGAGCTCTGCGCGCTCGCGAACCAGGAGAAGTCCGCGGAATCCTGGGGTGGCCTTTGTCTGCCAGTCACGGTGCAATTCGGAGGCTGGGCGGCCGGTGAGTATCGAGATTTCGAGCGCGCGCACGACCCGTCTGGGGTTGTGGATATCGACCTTGGCGTCTGGGTCGAGTTTTCCAAGACGTTCCCGCAATTGATGTGTGGAGAGTTCGGCGAGTTCGGAGCGAAGGGAGGAACTCCCCGGCGGCCTGTCGACGAGGCCATGGGTCAGCGCCTTGATGTAAAGGCCGGAACCGCCGGTGATAATGGGAAGCTTTCCGCGGGCGAGAATTTTAGAGATCTTCTCTCGGGCGAGCGTGACGAAGTGCGCCGCGTCAAAAGGTTCTGCAGGAGATAGAAATCCGATCAGATGGTGTGGAACCGCGGACCGCGACTCGTGGTCGGGCTGTGCGGTAAGGATCTCCATGCCGCGATAGACCTGGTAGGCGTCGGCACCGAGAATTTCGCCGTCGAGCCGGTTTGCCAGCTCGACGGCGAAAGCGGTTTTGCCGACTCCGGTTGGGCCGGCGACGATGATGGGGGTCTTATTCCTCAGATTGGCGGCGCTCGCCACGTTTGTCCTCTACGGCCTTTGCGCCGCTGACGACGAGCTTCCGACCCATGTAATCTTTGTCGTGCAACTCGGCGACCGCACGCTGCGCTTCGTCGATGCTCTGCATCTGCACAAATGCGAAACCCTTCGATTTCTGCGTATGCTTGTTGGAAACAATCTCCACGGTTTGGACCGAGCCGACGCCGTTGAAGAGTTCGAACAGGTCGCCCTCCGTTGCGTCAAACGACAGATTACCCACGTAGATGCGAGGCGATGATACCTCAACAATCTCGGGCTTTCGGAATCCGGCGGAACGTGGCGGACGCTTTGAGGGTGTTGAGTCGCCATTGCCGGAGCTTGGTCTGTCGACGGGGTTCGTCGCCGGGGATGTTTCTGGGTTTTTGCCAAGGAAGAAGCTGGCTATCTTCTGCCATAGTGTCTCTTTCTTCGGCTGAGCGGGCGGTTCCTGGCGGTTGCGTGGGCGGCCTGACCGGCGGCCGCCCTTTCTGGAGGGACGCTTTCCGCTGGTGGGTGTGTATTCGGATGACATTGGATTGATATGGTGCAGTGGCGGACGGCGCGGAATTCCAGGTGAAACCTTTCCGGGCGCGCGATACCGCTGTTGAGGCCTCAGGTCGTGCCGATCTCCCCGCGGAAGTGGGTTCGTTTCCCGCGGAAAACCTGAGAACAACCATGCAGAAGAGCCGCCGCGTGAACAACTTCAAGAGATTCGCGACGGCTGATGTATGCATTTCATTAAACGACTGAGGCTTGCGTAAAAATCGTGCACGGGGCCTTTCAATGCAAGCCGCAATTCTGTGAAGGTCCAAGAAAGAAATGTTGTAACTTTGCGCCCGCTCGGCCGTTATTTAGAGAATGCGGAATCTGCGAACCGCTTTGCTGCTCGGGGTGACAGCCTCCTTGACGGGGCTGCTTGCGTGGAGGTGGGCGTCGGAACGAGGGCTTGTGACACTCAACTATTCGAAAGCGCCTCTTTCGACGGTGATCGAGTCCATTGAGCGCCAGGGAAGGGTCGAGATTGGCACGAACGCCGACCTTGCCACACCAGTGACGATTCGTCTGAATCGCGCTCCGCTCTTCGAGGCTATTGACACCCTGGCCGTTCGCATCGATGCGGACGCACGGCTTGTCTATATCGCGGCTCCGAATGGCAAGCAGATCAGGGATGTCCTGACCGCGTTTTCCTCTGACACAAATCCGGGGGGCTGGGTGGTCTTTTCTCCAGCTTTTGGTGGGAGGACGCTGGCCGGGGAGGTGTCCCCTCCAGATCCGCGCCACATCGAGTGGAAGGTCACGGAAGCTGGTGACAGGAGCCTTCAGGCGATGCTTGATCAAGGTGCCCAGAAGACGGGTGCAGTTTTTGCGGTCCCATTCGACTGGAATCCGGTGCTCGGAAGATTGCCCTCCTCGGGCAGGGTTGGAAAGGTTACAAGCGATCTCCTCCGCAATGCGAAGGGGAATGTGAAAGAGATTTTTCTCATGACGGTGAGGTCTCCGCAAGTTGAAGAGGCTCCGGGGCGAGGGGAATTCGGCGAGACCCGAAGGGAAACGGTGTTTTCCGCGCGGCGTGACGGTCGGAGAGGAAATCTGGAGTGGGCAACGGAACGCGTTCAGGCCAGGATTGCCATCCTGCCCAAAGAAGAGCAGGCCGAAGCTCGGCGACGATTCGATGAGATGCACGCGTTTTGGGAGTCGATACGCGGACTGCCGGAGCAGGAACGCCACGCAAGGATCGAAGAGCATATGAACAGTCCGGAGGTGCAGATCCGTATGGAAGACCGGGCCGTCACGCGCGATGCCAGGAGGACGCCCGAACAGCGCGAGCAGAGATTTCGCAACTACATCCGGCGAAAGGAGCAAGCGAAGGGGGCGCCGACGAGGTCGTGAGACCGAGCCGAATCCGGGCCTTCTCGCTTGTCGAACTTGTGCTGGTGATGGCCATCGCCGGGATCCTTGCGGTGCTTGTTATGCCCGAGTACCAAAAATTGGTCGAGCGCGCCAGAAGCGCCGCTTGCATGAACAATCTCAGGCAGATTGGAGTCGCGGTCGGCGCTTATCTTGCTGACAATGACAACACGTTTCCTTTCATCGAGCCGAATCCCGACGATCCCGTCTATGAGGCAGCGTATGAAGCGAAGCCCATGTTGACCGAACTCGGCCCCTACGGAGTGACTGAGCAACTCTTGAAGTGCCCCGGAGACCTTAAGGCAGGCAACTATTTCAAACTTCGCGGAAGCAGTTATCAATGGAGCCCCATTCTTGATGGCGAGCTGAAGGTGAACCCCGTCGTCTATGGCAGGCGCGGCGGCGCAAGGACGGTGAATCCAGCGCGCATGCGCCTCTGCATGGACTTTGAGGCGGT
>DATDAX010000176.1:0-4558 GCA_036525175.1 Terrimicrobiaceae bacterium
AACGTTCATAGCTGCATCGGCATGGATGGGCGGGTCTCTCCACGACGCATCGCCCGCGTCATCGCGCAGCAATCACCTGATCTCGTCGCCTTACAAGAGCTCGACCATGGGCGCCTTCGTTCTCGCGGCGAGGATCAGGCCTCGGCCATCGCGGAACAACTCGGTTACCAGGTAACCTTTCTTGCGACTGTTACGCGCGGCGCGGAGCGCTATGGACATGCGGTGCTGAGCCGCTGGCCAATTAGGACGGTCAAAGTCGCGGAACTCCCGACTCATTCGTTTAGCATTTGGCCGGAACCGCGCGGCGCCTTGTGGAGCCGGGTCTATCTCGGTGATATGCCGATCAACGTGGTGACTACTCACCTTGGCTTGAGCGCCAGAGAACGTCTCGCGCAGATGCAGACTCTGCTTGGCCCGGAATGGCTCGGTCCGATCCTCGACAGCCAGGCCATCGTGCTCTGCGGCGACTTTAACCTGCCGCCAGGAACCGCTCCGTATCGGCTTGCAGCCGACAGGTTGCATGATGTGGCGTCGGACGGCTCCGAAGCCCTATACACATTCATATCAACAAGGCCGTTTGCTCGAATCGACCACATCTTTGCATCCGACCATTTCACCACGGACCGCGCGACCGTTATCCGCAACTATCTTACCCGCGTTTCTTCGGACCATCTCCCGCTTCTCGCAGATCTCCGCGTTCAGCAACCAGTGCCGAAGGCGGTTCAAAGTTGAGGATCCAAAAGCACCCGGCAATCACCGACGAGCCTGGAACCAAAATTGCAATTGCGTTCGCGATGGTTCCGTTGAATTCTAGCAGGTCTGAAACGGGCCGTGGCTCAGCTTGGTAGAGCGCTTGAATGGGGTTCAAGAGGTCGTGGGTTCGAATCCCGCCGGCCCGATTCTGCCACGCAAATGCCCGAACTTTTGAAAGCCCCAGACAAAATCGTGTAAGAACACGACTTCGACTTACAGATTCAGCAGCCCGCCTCAAGAAAAGCCCGATTCGAAGCGAGCTGCCTCATGGCCTGCGCCAAGTACACTATATCACCGCCCTTAGGTAGTTCTAGGGGAATGTGCGACGCGCGAGAAACGGTTCGAACGATGCGCAGCCGAAGAAGAAGCGGCGGCCCGGGGATGGGTCCGGTTTGCCTTGCCTTCGTTCGCCGACGTGGCGTGAAGAAAATTGAATCCGCGGAAAGCTGTAGGAAAAAAATTCGGCGGCCCTCCTCGTTATTGAGCCCCAATTTCTTGAGGAGGGCCGCCTATTTGATTCCCGGATTGTAAACTACCACATGGTAAGGTGTCGTACCTATCGGGACATTCCCTGAACAGAACCTCAGATCTCGACGAAAGGCCGAATTTCGTCGGCCCACAAAAATCCCTCGTCGCATCATGCGGCAACTTTGTTCGCGTTGGCTTTCATAGCCAATTCATCTCGGCTTGAGTGCGCTGATTGTAACGATGGGCGCGCCGTCTTTTCGAGCGTCGAGGATAAACGTTCGTCTCGGCATTTCCCGTGAAGGCAGCGAAGAGCGTCTCACAAAGACGCGACCGGGCCTGGTTTTGCCCACTCGAGAAGCCCGCTCGTCTGGCATACGCGCGCCTGCAAGGTGAACCAGGCCCTCATTGAACCCTGGAAGTTCGATAATGAAGATGTTCCCCTGCGCGTCGTTCCGCTACGACCACGTGAGGAGGTCGAGGAGTTTGCGCATGATCGTATGCTCGTTACCATCGCAAAGTCCTGGCCTTGGGCCGACAGAATCAGCCTTCCATTCAGGCGACGTCCAGACCGCCTCCTTCATTACGTCTTGCTGGAAACCAGAGATTTCCGCTTTGAAAAAGAATCGGGCTGGATACGCTTCCGGGTCATGACGAAGGTGGCAATCGTTGGCGCGAATGGATACTCGGGGGAGGAGCTTTGTTCGATCCTTGCCCGGCACCCTCGCGTCAAGATCGCGTCCGTAACTTCCCGCCAGCACGCTGGCAAGCGTGTGACGGACGTTCTTGTCAGGCTTGCCGGATTGCCTGGCATCGGCTCGATGGAGTTTAGCGAGGCCGGTCTCGAGAATCTTCTTGGAAGCGGTGCGGAGTTTGTCTTTCTGGCCCTTCCGCATGGACTAGCCGCAGAGTTCGCAGCGCCGCTCATTGAGGCGGGAAGAAAGGTCGTTGATCTAAGCGCTGACTTCCGACTGCGCGATGCGGCAGTTTTTCACGAATTTTACGGAAATGAGCATGGGGCGCCGGATTTGCTTGCCGAGGCCGTTTTTGGCATTCCGGAGATTTATCGGGAACAGATCGCACGAGCCCGTCTGGTCGCTTCTGCCGGATGCTATCCAACCAGCATCCTGCTTCCCCTGGTTCCACTGCTAAAGGCGGGACTCATCAAGTGCTCGACGATCATTGCGAGCAGCGCGAGCGGGGTGAGTGGAGCCGGACGCAAGAGTGAGGCGTCACTCATGTTTGCGGAGTGCCATGAAAGCCTCCGGGCGTACGGCATTCCGAAACATCGCCATCTTTCTGAGATCGAGCAGGAGCTGAGCAAGGCGGCCAATGACAGAGTTTCGATCACCTTTGTTCCACACCTGGCTCCTATGAATCGCGGAATCCACACGACGATTTTCGCAGCGCCAGAGGAGGATGTTGATGTGTCACTGATTGCTTCCTGCTGGAGGGCGGCCTACGAGGCCGAGCTCTTTGTCCGCTTGCCCGATTCGCTGCCCGACGTAAAGAATGTCAACTACACAAACTTTTGCGATATCGCGGTGCGTCACGATGCGCGCACCGGGCGGCTCATCATCCTCGCCGCTCTGGACAATCTCGTAAAGGGCGCCGCGGGCCAAGCGGTTCAGAACTTCAACCTCATGGCGGGCTTTCCGGAGGCTGAGGGACTCCTATGATAAGGAAAGCTCGAGGCGGCATCTGCGCTGCAGGGGGCTTTTTCTGCGGCAGCGTCGCGTGTGGCATCAAGGATCCGAAAGAAACGCGGGACGACACGGCTTTGCTGATGTCGGAGACTCCGTGCACTTCCGCCGCTACATTCACAACCAATCTCGTCCAGGCGGCACCGGTGCAAGTGTCGATGGAGCACCTCAAATCGGGAAACGTTCGCGCTGTAATCCTCAATAGCGGAAATGCAAACGCGTGCACCGGAAGTCAAGGTCTTGCGGACGCGCGCCTCATGGCTGCAATCGCGGCCGCGCGCATCGGACTGAAACCTGAGCAAATTCTGGTGTGCTCGACCGGCCGCATTGGCATCCCGCTCCCTATCAAGCGCATCGAAGCTGGCGTTGCGAGCATTCGTCTGTCGCGCCGCGGAAGTCTGAATTGCGCCCAGGCGATCATGACGAGTGATACGTTCCCCAAGGAAGTGGCATTTTCGGTGGAGACGGAAGCAGGTTCTTTTCAAATAGGCGGCATCGCGAAAGGAGCCGGCATGATCAATCCGAACATGGCCACCATGCTTTGCGTGATCGCCACTGACGCTGCTGTCCCCCAGCCTGCTTTGCGCGTCGCCCTTCGCGCAGCCGTCGAGAATTCTTTCAATCGGATCACAATCGACGGTGACATGAGCACGAACGACACCGTCATCCTGTTGGCGAACGGCTCGTCTGGTATCTCTCCTTCGCTCACGCAGCTCCAGGAGGCGCTGGACATGACTGCGAAAGCGCTGGCGCGGATGATCGTGAAAGATGGCGAGGGCGTTTCGCGATTGATTGAGGTTGAAGTCCATGGCGCGGCCTCGGCAGGAGATGCCCGTCGCGCCGCGGAAGCCGTCGCCAATTCCACATTGGTCAAATGCGCATGGGCTGGTGGCGATCCGAACTGGGGTCGCATCATGTGCGCCCTTGGCTATTCCGGAGCGCGGATAATCGAGGAAAAGACACATATCTGGTACGGAGAGCTCCCGATCGTGCGGCGAGGCACTGTCGCGCCAACGGCTTGGGCTAAACTTAAGGCTGTCGCTGCAAGTAAGGAATTTTGCGTGAAGATTGATCTTTCCCTGGGCGAGTTTTCCCACACGGTCTGGACAACAGACCTCACTGAGGAGTACGTGAGGTTCAACCTTGGGGAGTAGAAATATGCGCGTCCCATTGACTCCTGAAGCCCGTGCTGAAAGCCTCATTGAAGCGTTGCCGTACATTCAGCGCTTTCGTGGCCAAACCTTCGTCGTTAAGTATGGCGGTGCCGCGATGGAAGAGGATCAGATTGTTGACCGCTTTCTAAGGGACATTGTGTTTCTGGAAGCGGTCGGAATCAATCCCGTGCTCGTCCACGGCGGCGGTAAGGCCATCACGGCTCGAATGCGGGAAGCCGGTCTCAAGCCCCAATTCGTCAATGGTCTTCGCGTTACCGACGACGTATCCATAAATATCGTTGAAGATACCCTGGACAACGAAATCAATCCCAAGATCGTTGACACAATCGTAAGGTTTGGGGGGAAGGCGCAGGGTATTTCTGGCAAATCCGTTTTCGTTGCGCGCAGACTTCCGCCGCAGCGCAAGGATGACGGCGACCAAGTGGACGTCGGGTTTGTTGGTGAAGCAACGAAGATCAACGT
>DATDAX010000177.1:0-5316 GCA_036525175.1 Terrimicrobiaceae bacterium
GGTGACATCAAGACCGTCGATATTCATGAACACCCCGAGGCGATCCATTTCGGCGTGGATACAGGCGACGACCCTCGCGATCTCACGAAATATTCCAAAACATTGCGGAATATAGAGAGTGGCAAAGCCGGGACTATTCCCCAGCCATTAGCATGGAGGTCACAAGAAAAACGCTCGCTCGACATTGCCGACCTTGCAACCAAAGGTAAGGCGTCCAATTCAGCGCAATTTGGCGTGGCGATGATAGAGGGGGTCGATAAAGTCCGCTTCATCAAGCAGAACTAGCTCCCCTGTACCAGGATAGTACATCAACGAGGCCACGGCGATGTTCAGGAAGGGATTCGACTTCCTGCTGAAACGGCTCAAGGCATTGCCGCAATCGAAGTCCGCAGAGCTCAATCCCGAAAATCCCGTTCTGGCGTTTGAGGTGTTGGACCATGCGATCAACGACACATCGCGGACGCGCAAAAACTGTATCCCCAATGATGACGCCTGGAGAAGCTGCTTGCTGATTTGGCTCTGGGTCGAATGTCTTTCTTGTCTGACGGATGAAATCGATCAACCGGCCTCGATCGTCTCGTTTCTAGCATTCTTTGGCAGGCGACAGCAGAAAATCAGCGGGGACTCGAAATCTACGCGAACCATCAACCGGAATCGCGTGGATTTAGGAGCTTAGCTAAGTTACTTTTTTCGCCAAGGTCCGATTTCGTCGACCATTTTTTTGTCCAGAAACCGCTTATCCAAGCCTCTGAGCCGTTCCTCCGTCTCCCGCTTCATGGTGGGGCGGTTGAGCTCGACGTGGGTCATTTTGAGCTGAAAGAATTGATCAGTGTCGTTCACCGCCTGCGCTTCGTCACGCATCCAAACCCATGCCCGACGATCGGCAGAGCGCAGGAAAAGAATCCACGTAGCGTAGGCGTCGGCAGGATCTTGAGCGGCAAGGAAGGCTCGCCACCACTGGTGTGCACAAGCCTCGATCCAGCGTAGCCGAGCCGATTTTCTCGTCAGCCCGGCCTCCGACGTGCGGACCTCGCCGCACGGCCACGCGCCTTCGACTGGTAGCTTGTTGTTCGAGATGAAGCCAGAAAGGACCGTGGCGCGCTTTCGGCGCCACGCGAGCGACGATGCTCTATCGGCGGTGATCTGGGCCTCTAGCCAACCATCTTTCCTGTTGAGGCTTGCCGCAAGCGCGAGCTCGTAGAGGGCATCATCAGAATGGCAGAGGTCTAATCCGAATAGTGCATCTCGAATAGCAGCGACAGCGGAGGATTCGGGTGCACGGAACGCCATGTGGAGGAATTCCTCAACGCCTGCCACACCGATGAATCGGGTCGTGATCGCCTGCCGGAGTGCGCGCCACAGCGTGGCGCCACGATCAGGATCGTGTCCAAGGAGGGCTTCGCAAAGGGAGAGGTAGGCTCCTTCAGCCAGTCTTGCGCGACGTTTAAAGTCTGGGGTTTGCTCAACCATCCCCTGAAGCCACCCGTCGACGAGATCTGGGACGTGCTCCAAGACCGCTGCAAAGTCTTCCACGCCGACATGAGTGAGATAGAGATTTGCTCCGGCCGTTCGTGCCTCCTGAATTCGCCGGATCGCCGTGTCCACTGCTCGCTTTCGGGCATCAAAATCCATCGTCGCTCGCAACGCAGCGATGAAATCGTTCGTGTTGTCTTCGCTTGAGCGCGGCTTAATCGAAAAAACGAGAGGATCATCATCCGTGTCAGCGCAGTCGACCGATAGTATCGAGCCAGGATCAGGCTCTTCTAGCATCTCAGCGGAGAGAATGTGTCCGAAAATGTCAGCGGCCACGAGCACTTCCGCTGGGTCGGCGCCGCGCCGTCGCACGGCTTCCAGCAGGCGCCAAGGCGCGAGCCGAGGCGCAACTTGGTCAAAGGGAACGGCTTGTGTTGCCTCAATCAGTGCACCGGAACCATAGTGGTTGACCCAGTAATGCTCATTAGCAGACCAGGACCAGTCCCAAGTTGCGAGGGTTCTCCCAAAACGGACCGCATCAACGCGGGCGAGAGTACGGTAGGCTAGTCCACGTTCATTATCGTGCGTGCTGCGCGCGAACCCTTCCGCCCAGGCCCAAGCGTAGTCGTTAAAGGCGACGGGATGGATTGAAAGCAGTATTAGTAGATCCCGCTGTTGCTTGGAGGTGCCTTCGCTGAATCGGGCGACTAGGCGATCGACCTCTTCAGGGCTTGGAGCCTTTAGAATTTGGCTGAAGCCGTTTATGATGCATTTGAGGTTCGCTTCGACTAGCGCTGCGATCTGTTCTGACGCGCTCAGATTCCAGATTTCGAGAATGAGAAATTGGCTTGCAGCGAAGGTCTCATGGTCTTCGTCGCCCGCGCGGGCGCTCGTGCGGAGGACCTGTGCGGGAACGGATTCTCTTCCGTCGACCATTACGAATTGATCGGTTGCATGGATCGCGTTCCAGTGGCGCGATTCCGAGGGGCATGTGCCGAAGCTCTGCAGTATGCGGCGAGCAATATCTGCAAGAAGGTCAGGAGCGCAGCGAGCGAGTACCGGCCTAATATCCTCGAAGTGATCGTCTTCGATCGTACGGCCCATGCTGCGATTGAGTTTCTCGACATCGATATGCGTTGCTGCCGCTCTTACCTCCTCAATGAAGGCGGGCGGGGGTTTGAAGGTAGGATCGAGCCACAACTCTTTCGTCCGCTGGATGCGAAAATGGAGGGTCAGTTCGGTATCAAGTAACACTGCTTCGGCATGCCGCCGCTCCAAAGGGAAAAAGCTTTGTCCTGGTTTCGGTAGATAATCCTTTTCATAAGTCAAAAATCTGTCAATTCCCGGATCAATCCAGTTGGCGGTTTCCTCGTCGATTTCGAATCCAGTAAGCAAGAGGACTAACGACGCCACGCGCGAGGGTAAGGCTGGATTGATACCGGGTTCCGGTAGCCGTTTGAGCACTCTCGCCGAGAGATTACGCAGCTCCACTGCGGTCTCATCGGAATCGCACTCGTTCAAAAGGCAAAGCCAGGTCAAACCATCCCAGCCACCATTTCTACCCGCGACGGCCAGCGCGACGGCGGCGGCCTCGAACACAGGCATGGCTAATGCCAGAGGAAACCCTTCGAGGATTGACGGGGCCGTTTGGCCCAACACACCGTCGTCACGATCAACAAAAGACAGTGGCAAACCCAGCACCCTCCGTGGACCAGAGAAATACTCGCCGACGCGGCTAATGAAATGCTTCGCGCGTAGGTTCTTTAACTCTTCATTAGTGTCGAGCGGATCGTCGAAATCGCGCGACACGACAAGGAACCAGGTTTGGATCCGATTCACGATCGTGGTGAGCGCAGCTCCATCCGATCTCGGGATCGCTCGTAGAGCATTGACCGCCCACAGACGTGCCGAGGCGTTGACGCTTCCGTCTGAGTGCTCGATAGCATCCAACAGTGGGCTTAGCAAGCTCCCGGCCAACGCGGCAAGTTCACGTCGGTGCTTGTCGCCAATATTCTGGGTTTGCAACCAGGCGGTGACGAGGACGCTCGTGATCACTGTAAATGCTGAGTCGTTACGCTCCACAAGAATGGACACAGCCGCGCGTAAAATCTCGGCGTGCTGATCCAGACCAGCGATGGGATCCAGCCATTGCGAGACCTCGAAGTTTATAGCGTCAAACGTCTGAGTCGGTATTGCCGCGAGGTGTGAGAGCAAAGCAACTGCCAGAGCATGGGACACGACAGTCGGTGTGAGCTGGAGGCTGCCGGAGGGCCCTTGCCTTGCGAAACGACCATCGATGATGTCGCTCAATCGTGCGAAGACTTCGCTCTCGGTTAGATCACGGCGACTGGCTGTCTCAGCCAGCGCCTTGACCGAGAAATCGCGGACACCATCTCGGTAGGACTGAGCGACCTCCTTCAGCCAGTCGCGCCACTCGTTCTCGCTGAAGGACCTACCGGTGGCGCGCTCCCCAAACGTGTCGCGGCCGTATTCCCAGAGAAGCCGATGGACAGTCACCTGACCGGCTGTTACGAGGCGTTCCCGAAAACTGACTACCAGTTTGAAAAGCCTCGGCGTTCGGGCCAATTCGATTAGGTCGGATTGCAGATTGTTTTGAGTCAGACCTTCGAAGGCCAACATCTGATCGAGCTCGCCACTTGGATCGGCGTCGTACAGGTCGACCCCCACGAGCACCGGTGGAACAACGAGACTTCGGAGTTTAGAAAGCCTGTCATTCAGATGGTGATAGCGCGTACTGACGATGACGCGAACCTTTCCCTCAAACGCCGGCCCTTGAAGCACCTTGAGGAGTTGGAGCCATGACACTGAGGGTTCTTGATTGAGGCCATCAAAGAAGACGGTGAGAACAGGGCCTTCGTCTGCGGGACGGTTGAGGAGATAGTCCAATCGGCGATGCCAATGCGCTTGATCCCTTTTGCCACCAAGTTCGTAGAGACGGTCGGCAAGAAAGCGCTTCACAGTCGATTCGGAAATACCCGTCAGCCCGGCAGCTGCCGACGAGGGCACAATCAGAATGATGGGTTGTTCGCCTCGATGATCGACCAACCAATCGAGAGCGGCCCAAGTCTTGCCGACGCCTTCCCATCCGACAATAGCCAACGGACTGTCCGACTTTGCCGGCCCATTCCACCAATTATCCATGGCGGTGTGTACGTGGACACGCTTTACCTTTTTCGGTTGCGCACCACCGGCAGCATCTTGGCCCAGCTCTGCCTTTGATCTCCGGGGTGACCCCCAGATATCTTCGAGTTTCGCGTGCGACTGCCTCCGGAGGCTCTCGAATCCGAGATTCCAAGACTGAAGATTTCGCCTTATCTGATCGATAGCGTCGGCTGACGCCGGTTGCAGCAAACGAGCGAACGCGCTTGCCTCCGGCGAGAAAAGCTCCTCAACGAGGTCGGGGGCGAAAGCACAAAGCGCTGCGAGTGAGCATAGGCCACTATCCTTCCAATCGAGAATGACCACCGGCACGCCAAGCTCTTCTCCCTTCTGCGTGAGATTGAGTTCAAGCTGTTCTGAGACGCTGCGTGTCGCGACGAGCAGCCACGCCTCGAGCGCCTGGTCGCGCGAAAGGGCATGATCGATTTCGCCCAGCAACTCGCGTTCACTGAGACTCGTCGTGTCACTGTACTTCTTGCACTCAATTCTAAAGCGCCGCCCTTGTCTACCGGAGGGTCCGGCATCTCCGCCATGCTGGAAGCCTGAGTTGGCGACTGCAATCGGGACATCAAGCAGCCGACCGAGCAACGCCGCCGCGAGATTTTCCAGTTTGGAAGCCTTCTTCTCGTCCTGAAGGACCTGCTTCAGTTGGGCTTGGTTGTC
>DATDAX010000178.1:0-25084 GCA_036525175.1 Terrimicrobiaceae bacterium
CATCAGCGCATAGAAAGGGGGCTGGGAACGACCAACATAGTAGGTGCGATTGCCGTTGGGGACATAGCCGATGGTGTCGATCAAGTGGGAAAAGTTTCCCACCATGTTCTCGACCATCTGAATCCGTCCGGAGGCCCTTAGTCCCAGGGAGGTAAAATAGCTGTCCCAATAGTAAATCTCCCTGAAGCGACCGCCCGGAACAATGTATGGGAAGGGAAGCGGAATAAGTGACCCCGCCGTGGCATCGGGCTGTCTTGTCAATATATCCCAAAGCGTCTCCGCATTCTCCAGAACGTCCTTGTCACGGTTGCTGATGTAGTCCGGAACGTAGTCCGCCGGCGGGTCGAAGTGTGAGAGAACAAATTCCCTTAGGTTGAACCCGGGCGAATCCTTCGCGAGTTGGTAGTCCTTGGCAACCTCTTCGAGCGAACATTTGGGCAGGCAATCGACAAATGTTTTCTCGTCGGCGAAAATGCCGCCGAGCTGTACATCCTCGAAGAGCGGATGCAGGTCAAATATTTCCAGCTGCGCCATCTTTGGGGGAGTTGATGCTATTCTAGCATCGCCGGCGGGCGTTGTCCTCTTGTCTCGGATAAGATGCGTGGCCAGACCTTCTGGGGAGCATACGCGTCCCGCAGCGTCCCGCCTGTCCTCGCCGGTGACGAAAGGGGAACCATCTCAGGCCTTTACTTTCGCCGGTTCTGCTGAAACGCAGCGATCTCGCGCATCGTTATGGTTCCTACGACGCGCTGGTTTAAGTCGACCACGGGCAACGACTGCAGGTGATTCTCACGCATCATAATGCGCGCCACGCTTAACGACTGAAATCTAGAGCAGTAAAGCGGCGATTTCATAATGCGGCCAACCCACTCTATTTCCGCGCGGTCGCGGTACTCGACAGTCCTCTCAGGAGGATACTCCGTCTGCGCGCCAAGAGAAACAGCCGACTGGTCGATCGGGATGGACTTTAGCGTTTCATCAGAGCTCTTAACCGCGTCCTTGCTGTGCGCAGGAGGCAACTTCTGGTCAGCACTCGCGACAGGTTGGTGCCGTGTCCAATCCGGGCGCGGGCGTTCCTCCTCGTCCAACCAAGTCGCATTTCCCATAACCAAGAGCGCGGAGAACACGCCGAGCAACACGAAACCCAAAAAGCCCAAGCCAACCATTTCCATATGGGGGATACTTAAACTATAGCGGTTTGGAGCACGGATGCAAGAAGAACACACACCGAGCCGAGATCAGACTTATGACCTGAGCGCTTTCGTTCACCGAGCCGCGAAGCTACGGAGTCGGGTTTGAGAGTTTGCTTCAGTGGCAGGAACCCGCATCCTTTTGTAATTCCCGTGTCATGTCTGTTGAACCACGTCGCGCAGACTTGATCCAAGGGGTCTGATTCCGTCTCTTTATACAATTTTTCGCGACACGACCTCAAACATTCTGGGGAGCACACGCATCCCGCTGCATCCCGCGTGTCTTCGCCGGCGACTAAGGCTAAGCACCGCTGTCCCGATCAGCGGCTTAGTCGCAGGGGAAAAAAAGAAAAAAGGGGTCAGCCTACGGGTCAGCCTATTTAAGATTGCTCCTCGATATCGCTTCGACCTCTCCTCGGCAAGGAGCGAGCGGTGGCGAGGCGCTTTCGCGATTTGGCGGCAAGGCGGCAAGGTCCCGGGCGGGTCCCTATGTTCAACAGCTCGATGATCCATCGAGTCGCATGATCAGCGCGAAGCGATGAACCCCACAACCCGCTCCACTGGGCTTCACCCAGTGTGCGCACGAAGATCTCGCGATCGGCCTCCTCCCTCACGAACGCTTTCCTCGATCCCCACGCAATCACATACCAAAATCTCTTCAAAGTCCAACCGCACCGCTCTCACCATTCTCTCCTGCAATGGCTTGTCGATTCATATCAACAATAAATGGCTGACCCCTTTCTCACTTTCCCAACCCCGCCCATCTGGGGGTGTCATTCAAAGCACATGTGGTCACTTCCCCGAAATATCCCGAGCGACGGCGTCTTCACGATCTCAGGCCGCTCCATAAGCTTGCCATATGAATTGTCCCAAACTGTCAGGTGAAACCAGGTGTCGCTTGCGCCTGTTTCAGAGTCTGGCCGTTTCACGGCAACCAGACCCCATGGATTCGTCTCTTTGTTAAAGAATCGATTGCTTTTGTTTAATAGCCCACCAGCTTATTCAAGTTTCGTATCGTGAACCGCGACGCCACCGGCACCTACCACACCACTGCCACAGCAGGGGAGCAGGTGCGCGCCTTCGTGCCGCTTCCGTTGCCGCCCGTGCCACCGCTGGAGATCACCGGTGCCCGGCAATTGCTACTCGAGCGGGCCACGCTGGCGGTGGGGCGGCTCGACAGCATCAGCACCCTGCTTCCAGATCCGCATCTCTTCCTCTACTCCTATGTGCGGCGCGAGGCCGTGCTCTCCTCGCAGATCGAGGGCACACAGTCCTCCCTCTCCGATCTCCTCCTCTTCGAGTTGGAGGAAGTTCCCGGCGCTCCACTGGACGACGTGGTGGAGGTTTCCAACTACATCGCCGCCATGGAGCATGGCATGGCGCGCCAGCGAGAGGGCTTCCCGCTCTCGAACCGTCTGCTGCGGGAAATGCATGCCGCCCTCATGTCCCGTGGCCGGGGCAGGGAAAAGCAGCCAGGCGAATTCCGCCACAGTCAGAACTGGATCGGTGGCACCCGTCCGGGCAATGCCCTCTTCGTGCCCCCGCCGCCTCAGGAGGTGGAGCCCTGCATGGCGGCGCTGGAGCGTTTCCTGCACGACGACACCAACGGCCTGCCCATTCTGCTAAGAGCCGCGCTCGCCCACGTTCAGTTTGAGACCATCCACCCTTTCCTTGATGGCAATGGCCGCCTCGGGCGTCTGCTCATCGCGCTCCTGCTGCACCACGGCGGACTTCTCTCCCAGCCGCTGCTCTACCTTTCCCTTTACCTGAAAGAACACCGCCCGGTATATTACGACCTTCTCGACCATGTGCGCACCGCTGGCGACTGGGAGGCGTGGGTGGACTTCTTCCTCGAAGGTGTGGAGCAGACCGCCCGCAGCGCCGTGCAGACCGCGCGCTGCCTGGTCGATCTCTTCGAGGCAGATAACCGCCGCATCCAGAAGACCGGCCGCGCGGCCGCCAATGCCCTCCGCGTCCTCGCGGCCCTGCGCCAGCGCCCCGTGCTCACGCTTAAATATCTGCGCGACGCTCACACCATAACCTTCCCCACCGCCGCCAAGGCCATGCAGTCCCTTATCGATTCCGGCATCGCCCGCGAACTCACCGGCCAGCGCCGCAACCGAGTGTTCGTTTACGACGCCTACCTCGCCGTCCTCAACGAAGGAGGCCAGCCGCTATGAGACCGGATACAAAATGAACTAAGTGGTCATGCCCGCCGAGGTTGCAGAGTTTTGCGAAGCGCAAGATTCGAATTGCGCAAAGGGGAATACCTGCGGATGAAGGCTGAGTTTGGCCCAAGCAAAAAGGAGCAAAAAGGGGTCAGCCATTTAAGATTGCTCTTCTCTATATCGCTTCGACCTCCCCTCGGCAAGGAGCGAGCGGTGGCGAGGCGTTTTCACGATTAGGCGGCAAGGCGGCAAGGTCCCGGGCGGGTCCCTATGTTCAATAGCTGAGTGATCCATCGAGTCGCATGATCAGCGCGAAGCGATGAACCCCGCTCCACTGTAGGCTTCACCCAGTGTGCGCACGAAAATCTCGCGATCGGCCTCCTCCCTCACGAACGCTTTCCTCGATCCCCACGCAATCACATACCAAAATCTCTTCAAAGTCCAACCGCACCGCTCTCACCATCCTCTCCTGCAATGGCTTGTCGATTCATATCAATAATAAATGGCTGACCCCTTTCCCTTCGACCCCTTTCCCCTTTCCCCTTTTTGATGGAAAACGGTGCAAGGTAGTAACGACGTCCTTCTGCAATGAAGGTCCACCACCGCCCGGTGACAGTGATAGAAGCTATCGGACTTTTTGATCCGAAGCTTCATTGCCGGATGATCGCCGAATCGGTGGAGATAGGACGATGCCACGAATAGGAGGAAGTCCGTTGTCGGCGCGCCGATCAGTTTCCTGAATATCTCATCGTCGACATGATTGACTCCGCAGGGGTCGATCAATACCAGATTCGCAGTGTTCGAGTCGTAAAGGATTGGGATTGCCAGTTTGAATGCTTCTTCGAAAGGCAGGGAACGGACATGCAGACTGGTGTTAGGTAAACTATCGACGAGGGGACGGAGGTATGATTCCAGAGTGCGGGTTTTCTCTTCGTCAGCGTCCGAAAAGTGAAAATGCAGACTCAGTTTCCGTCGGCGAGACGGTGCCGACATTCAAGAGCCTCGTGAACAATGCGAACCGGACTACCCGGAGTGCCTTTGACGTCCTGCTCCCGGACCGGCGAAAAGATCAAAAACATGAACCTCCCGCCACCGCGGATCGCCGGAGCTTAAAAAGACCGGCAACCACTCGCGAACATAGAGCTGGAACAGCTCCAACTTGGCTACCGTTCCGTCGTCAAACGGCTTCTTGTGGAAGTCGCACCGCATTTCGCCATTCTCCTATGCGGCAACCAGTTCGTCGAGAAGTCGAGTTCGGCTTGCAGAACATGCGACGGGGTTTGCAGGAACCTCCGGAAATTCATCGTAGGTTCTTCCGTCGAGAGTTCGTCCGGTTTCAGACTTCCGAACGCCTCCCCACTGTTTGAAGAAGAACGGAACCTTTGCTCTCCGGCATTGAGCACGAATGGACCGGACCCACGCCGCCTCAATAGGACGGGCCCCGGGACCGCTTTCTCCACCCGCGATTGCCCAATGAACCCCGGAAAGGTCGAACCTCCCTAGGTCCTCGATTAGGGGCTCGACAGATAGAAACCCGATCTTGGGGCGAGCTTCGCGAAGACATTCGATTCTCGGCAACCCGTGTTTGCGGTTTTCGACGCTCACGCCCCACCAGATGTGAGAGGCGTCTGCAGCCGCTCTTAATTTTGTCCGCAATAGTTGGCTCATCCGGTCCGCACGCTTTGTGAGGATTTGATACGTATGCCATTCGGCAACCAGCATCACCCGGCAAACCTTCTCGATGTAGACGTCAGGAACGCTTTCATGAAAGAGGTCGCTCATCGAGTTGACGAAGACGCGTCTCGGAGTCCTCCACCTAATAGGATCCCCCAGCTTTTCCGGAACCAAACGTAAATCGAATCCGAACTCAAACGGGTGGCCCTTCACGCCGCGAAACCTTTCGGCGAAAGTCTCGGCATAGCAGTGTTTGCACCCTGGACTGACCTTTGAACAACCGCGCACTGGATTCCAGGTCGAGTCGGTCCATTCGATTTTGGAAGAAACACTCATAACGGAAAGAATCGGATAACGCCGCGGGCGACACCTTGAATTTGCAGGTCGTGTGCCGGGAATATTTCTGGGTATTTGGGATTCTCGCTTCGTAGCCAGCAACGGCTGGCCTCGCGAACGAACGTTTTGAGCGTGGATTCGTTGTCGATGAGGGCCGCCACCACATCTTTGTCTTTCACATCCTCCGTTTTCTCCAAGAGCACAAGATCTCCATCGTGAATTTGACGCCCCTCCATCGAATCGCCGTGAACTCGTAGTAGAAAGGCATTCGATCTACGGGTTATTCCATAAGCGCGGGTGTTCAAAGGTAACGCTTCCTCCTCCCGCTCCTCTTCCACTTTCGGGAATCCCGCAGGTATCGCGCCGAGGATCGGAATCCCAAGCGCTTTCGGGGTCAACTGGTTGGCCCGTCCGGATCCAGGCACCTCCGCCAAATATCCTTTTTCTTTGAGAGCCGCCAGGTGATCAGCTGCAGCCTTGGGGCTTGCATAGCCAAAACGTGCGCAGATATCGCGATGGCTCGGAAAGCTTGCGCCCGCCTCCCAACGGGAGACTAAGAACTCCAAGATCAGACGTTGCTTTAGAGTCAAGGCGCTCATATACTATTCAATTGAATAGTATCTGGCGCAGCGACGTCAAGCCATTCATCGATCAGGTTCGCACTAGACGGACGCAGTGCTCAACGCGGGCATTGGTCTCGGAACAGGAAAGACTTCCAATGGGCGACGGTTCGCTCGAGCCAGACGCTTCGGAGGACACGCCCTGTTGCCTCGGTCGGTACGCCTGCAATATTTGGCGTTGGCCGACCGACGATACGGAGCGACTTTCATTCGTAGCCGTCCAGGCGGATACGCAACTCGCCGGCGGCAGAGAGGTCGCCTTCGTTCGTTTTGTTGATAATGTCAACGACCGCTGCCGGCTTGATGTTGGGGAGGGTGATGGTCTCTTCGATGGGTGTCGCTTCCGAAGTTGAGGGCGTCACTTGAATGCCTTTCCCATCAGGCAGTTCGTGGACCATCGCCAGTCCGGGGCTCGTGCCGTCGGGAACGAGGATCTGGCGGCTGGCGTACAGGCTGCTTGTCTGGCGGACAGCCAGAAGGAGGAGTCGCGTTCGCCTAGCTAGGGGGTCTGATCTTGATATGACAGAGTGGCGACTTGTTTGCGAGCTAGGACGCCGGTAGTGGGAAGATGCCCTCTCGGTCCGGTAGTGGACGCCTATGGGCTCGGTGGCGGGCCGACGATGCGAAGCGACTTTCCTTCGTAGGCATCCAGCCTGATCCGCAGCTCGCCGGCGTCCGAAACGTCGCCTTCGTTCGTTTCGTTGACCATGTCGACAACAGGACCGGGTTTAACATTGGGGAGCATGATCGTCTCGTCGAGGGATGCCGCACCGAAATTGAGCGCGGTCACTTGAATCCCCTTCCCATCGGGAAGCTCATGAACCATGACGAGCAGTCCCGCACTCGTCACCTCTGGAACGAGGATTTGGCGGCTGGCGTACAGTCCGCTGGCCTGACGGACAGCAAGAAGGTTACGCAATTGACTGGCGAACGAATCAGGGTGCTTCAGTTGTTCGTCGATCGGACCGTACAGAGTTGGCGCCTTGGGCAGACCAGCCTGAGAAGCGACGGCATCGGGAGACACGTTGATCAGATCGTATGCCCCGCGCTCAATCCAGCGGGTGTCGCCTTCGGCCATGAGCGCGGCGACAGCTTCATGCGGGAGCGGGAGCGCACCGACAAGATCCCAGCCGGACAGCGCGAAGACACCGGGCTGAAAGGCGTTATACATGACGAGCAACAGGTGGACGCGCTGGATCTGACGCCTTTGTTCCTCCGTCAAGGCCTGGAGATCCCGTATCTTCAGCGCTGCTGCAATCACGCTTACGGTGGTGCAGGCGACGCCATTCGTGACAAAGCGGAGATTATACGGCGCATTCTCGCCGGCGAGCCGTTCGTACATCGTTTCGCGCAAATGCTCGCGCAGCGTCTCGCCTGTCCAATTCTTGCCGCCAAACGCATAACTATCCTTGGCATGAAGCGTCCAGAAGTGAACAAGTTCGAGCGTAAGCTCGTCGTGATTTTGCAGTGCGTGGATGAGCGACGCGGGGTCGATGTCATAGTCGCGCATCGTTTTGAGCATGAGGCGCAGAAACTCCGTATCGCCCGTTATTAGTGCATGATGGTAGGCTGGGCGCGTGATGAAGTCATAGGAAAGGTCCGCGCCGCCGTGGGACATCGCAGCAATGTCGTCAATCGTCAGATTGAGTTCCTGAAAAGTGAAGCCGCCTGCCTTGCGTACCATTCCGGCGATCAATTGGTTGCCGACGATCGAGAGCGGATGACCTTCCGACCACGCTGGTCCGTCGGCACGGCGCTCGACGCCTAGAAATCCGTTTGCATCGAGGCGCAGCATGCGGGCTCCGAGAACATCCAGCGAATGAAGCGCGTCACCGATAATCATTTGAGGAGCGGCAAACGAGGGATCAAGCCAGTTCAGCGATGGCTGGCCTTCTTTGAAGTAATGCAAATACACCCAGCGGCGTGCCACGCCATCCACGCCGACGATCACATCCGTAGCGCTCCAATCCGTCTCCTTGACACCCGGCTCGAAAAAGATGACGCGGCACAGCTGGCCGACAATATGGCCCTTTTCCTTCAGCTGATCCACAACTGCTGGAGGAAGATTGACCGCCTCGCGCCCCGGCGGGACCGGCGGAAGCAAACCCCAGTCCGCCTCGGGAATTGCGACCATATGGTACATACCCGGATACTCCCCGTAGCCCAGCTCGGCGAGGCGATAGTCCGCCCCCTTGCCCGTGTGCGCCGGAACGATGTCGTCAACCACAACCGCATTGTGCGCCGCCGCGGTGCGTCCCATCGCAATAAAGTCACCTTCCGTTCCACACGAAGGATCGATCTCAAAGCTGATGCGATCGAAGTTCCCGTCGATCGTCGGCGTGTAGTCGCGCCCTCGAATGCCGCCCGAAAGCTTCATCGGCCCGTTATGCAAACCCTGCACACCTATTGCCGACAAGGATGCCCAGAGTTTTGGATCTGACAACGTTCGCAAGACGGATTCGCCCGGGCGTGTGATAATTGAAGCCGGGTAGGCAGTGAACCAGACCGAGGCCAGAGCAGACGCCGCGCGCGGGCGCGCTTCCGCAAAGGGCTGCTGCCACATCCGACCCTGGCCACCGTAACGCACGGCAAGTTTCTTGGCGTTGTGGAGCATCGAGTGCTCGACAAGCCAGCCAACATATTCGTCATTGGGCTGTGTCATATAATCGACGCCTCATTCTTAGGGGAAACTACGAGGCGCTCCCGAGTAGCGGTAGTACATTTTAGCGTCCGTTGATGCAATGTGTTTCAGCCATTTACAGCCGGCCGATCACGGGATCCTTCAGGCCTTGGGGAGCTTGACCAAGCCATCCTTCTTCGATCATTATCCAGCGAGTATCCCCCTCCTCTGGCAGATTTGGGGGAATCCCATTCGTTCCGTTTCCACGTTCAAAATGAGGTGACACAATGATTAAGATCGCAAATGCGCCCTGCTCCTGGGGTGCGCTCGAATTCGACCTGGAAGGAGAGGTTCCGGGCTACGTCCAGGTGCTCGATGAAATTGCCGCGACGGGTTACGCGGGAACGGAACTCGGAGATTGGGGTTTCATGCCGACTGAGCCCGAAAAGCTCGCCCGCGAAATCCATGCCCGAAATCTCGTGCTCCTTGGCGCATTCGTGCCGGTCTTTCTCAAAGACCCCTCGGAACATAAGGCGGGCGTGGAGACGGCTGTACGCATCGCGCGTTTAATGGCTGCGGTGGAGGGCAGGCTCCCCGTCATTGTTCTTGCGGACGAAAATGGAAGAGTGCCAGAGCGCACGAAAAATGCCGGGCGGGTCACTTCAGAAATGGGCCTCAGCGACGCGGAGTGGCAGAATTTTGCCGAGGGCGCCACGAAAGTCGCCGAGGCGGTCAGGAGCGAAACCGGGCTTCGCACCGCCTTTCATCATCACTGCGCAGGATTCGTGGAAACACCGGCCGAGATCGCAAAGCTCATGTCGCTCACCGACCCAAGCGTGCTTGGACTGACGTTTGACTGCGGCCACTATCGGTTTGGCGGAGGCGACCCGCTTGAGGGCTTGCGCAGATATGGCCAGCGCGTCTGGCATTTTCACTTCAAGGATTACCACCCTGGGGTGGGCAAGGAAGCCGCAGATAAAGGCTGGGACTATTTTCAATGCGTCCGGCAGGGCGTCTTCTGTGAACTCGGCAAGGGCAACGTCGACTTCCCTGCGCTGATGAAGGAGCTCCAGATCCTTAACTACGACGGCTGGGGCGTGGTCGAACAGGATGTTCTCCCAGGCATGGGCAAACCGAAGGAATCCGCAAAGCGAAACCGCGAGTTCATCCGTTCGCTCGGCTTCTAGACAAGCCTAAAGGATCCGCAGACTGACGCAGATTCACACAGATGGAGGAGGTTTTGCGCGGGGGACGTAAAGGACGCAAAGAGCCCAAGCACGAACGGCTCCGCGGGCTTCTTACCGGAAGGGGTGCAGAGGAGGCCCGCAGATCAGGGGATGTTCCACACAGCAGTCGAAATCTGTAAAAATCTGCGTCAAATCTGTGGCTAAGCCGAGCACAAGAAAACCGCAGACTCACGCAGACGGGGCGGGATGAGAGTCGCTTCTTCTCTGTTGACAAGCCGACGGATTCTGGCGATGGCCGCCGCCTTCCTGGCTCTGACAGGCGGCACAACATGGACCGAGGAGACCGCCGCCGCCGATCTCCCGGCTCTGCAGGCCTCCGAGTTTCTGCCTCGCAGACAACCGGGCAGGGTCCGTCCCGACGAACGCTTGTCCGCGGCCCTCGGTGCGGCGAAGGCGGCCTGGCCCGGCATGATCGCCGGGAACAAACGGGACGGCGAAATCTACAACACTGCGCTCGCCCAGGTCGTCGCGGCCTTGCAGGACCGGCGCTTCGCGGGCTGCGAGGTTGCGGGCTCGTTCCGCCTCACCACTGAGCGCGAGGGAGTGGACCGGCTCGACCCTGCGGCGGCGAATCTCGTGACTCTCGCGGCGGGCGTCCGCCTGAGGGACCTCCCACAGCGCTCGACAGAAGAGGGCGCAGGCGTACCCTTTGTATTCTGCTACAATCGGGGTTCGCCCTTTCTCAAAAACCAACCAGGGGTTTCCCGGTTCGGGATTTCGGTCCCCGTCACGGCGTTTCTCAGCTTCGATGGCAGCGAAGCGCGCCTCAGCTTTTACAACCGACTCGAAAGGAACCATGTCGAGATAGACGGCAGGAAGCTTCCGCTGGCGGCCGATTTTTCCGCCCCGATCGCCCTCGCGGTATCCCGCTCGCCGAACCGCCCCTTCGATGTCCCCGGTCTCGTTTTCACCCGGCAGTACCTGCGTCATGCAGGGCTCTATCAGCTTCAGCTCTATAACCGCGAGCGGGTACCCGTGATTCTTGTGCATGGCCTGTTCTCCCGGCCGGAGGCCTGGGTGCAGGTACTCAACGGCCTGATGGCCGACGGGAGGATTCGGTCGCGCTATCAGTTTTGGGTTTTCCTCTATCCCACCGGCCTGCCGGTTTGGCAGTCCTCCATGCTGCTGCGCTCGGAGCTGGACCGTTTTCACCGCGAACTGGAGAAACACGGGCGCCATGAGAACCTGCACCGTATCATTCTCGTGGGCCATAGCATGGGCGGGCTCATCTCGAGCCTCGTTGTCCGCAACCCCGGGGAGAGTTTTTGGGCGGCGCTGTCGGACACTCCGCTCGAGGAGCTCGACCTCAGCCCCGACGCGCGGCGCATGATTACGGACATGGTGAAATTCAAGCCGCGCACCGACATCGCGCGCGTGATTTATGTGACGACTCCCCACCGGGGCAGTCCCATTCCTCACAATCCCATCATCGACCGGGCGATCCGCTTTATCCAGATGCCGCGGACCATAAGCCGGCGGGACCGGAGAGTCTTGGTGGAGGCAATCCGAGAGGATATTAGGGGGCTTTTCACGCTCCCGGCCAACAGCATTCGCTTTCTTAGGTCCGGATCGCCTGTCTTGGAAGCCATCGAAACCCTGCCGCTTACGGACAGCATTCCTTACCATTCCATCATCGGCGACCGAGGCAGGGGGGACTCGCCGAACAGCACCGACGGCGTCGTGCCTTACTGGAGCGCACATCTGAAAACCGCGGTGAGTGAGAAGATCGTGCCTTCGGACCACAGCGCTCCGCAGAATCCCGAAACTGCCAAGGAGATCCGGCGGATTCTTCTCGAAGCCTATCCGTGAATCATCGACCCACACTTCGGCTGGGAAGCGCTTGTTAATTCTGGCAACGCAACCTTGGATCGCCGAGGAAATCTCGCATCAGCTAAGCCACCCTTTGCGGCATCTTCTGACAGATCCGGAGAATCTGTCTCGTGAAGCCGTCAAATCTGTGAAAATCGGCGAATATGTCCTTCTACCGGCTTCCGATTCCGGACATCCTGGCCGCTTCCGGGAAGCTGGATTCGGTCGTAAGCAATCGCGCGAGATAGGGGTCGCTCTCCGAAAGCGCCGACCAGCCGGAGATTTTCTCCGGATGCTCCAACCGTGAAAAGATTGCCCTGGCGATCTTTTCACGCGGCACAGAACTCTCACCGAACCCCCCAGGGCGATTGCTCGACCAGAAGCGAACTGTTTCCACCCCGTTCACCGTTTCCATGCCAAGGAAGACAACGGAATGGCCGCTCTCCTTCTTCCCAACGGCATCGGTCCAAAAAATCTTCATAAAGTCACCTGCCCGAGCGGAGGAAAACTGCGTAAAGTTGCGTCCAAGTCCCAGCTGATGGAAAAGTCGCGCCGTCCCCGGACCATTAGCGTTCCAGCGTCCCCAGACGCTCTCGCCATCGGGAAGGGTGTCCTTGCCATCCGGACGCAGCCGCGGGACAAGCGTATCCCATGTCTTGCGGGACAACGAGATCGTGCCATCGCCCTGCAGGGTTTTCAGCGTTTTAAGGAAGACGAGGTAAGTCGCGCCGGAGCAGTACCCCGGCATCGCCAGTTCCGGTCGGATATTCACCGAATCCTTGACCTCGATCGATGATGCGAGCGCCGCATGGGCCTGGAGATTCGTTGCGTAGCCTCCTCCCGCCGGCATTCGGCGAATCTCTTCGAGAATGACCGTGTTGAAATCGGCGAGCACGGCGGATGCCGTGAGCAGAACAAAAATGAGGACTCGCGAAATCATCCTTTGTAAACAAGATTCGCTTTGTCATGACCGCAAGACGGATTTTTCTGGGCCTCCTGCTCGTCGTGGTTTGCCTCGGCGCTTGGAGTGTCTGGTGGGTGGGCGCTTGGAAGAAGGAACGGCCCGTTGGAAGCTCCGGCGGCCTCTATTTTCCCGGGCGTTTCGAACTGAACGTTCCTCAGTTCTTCCAATCCGATCCGCGGTGGGGTCAGGATCCCCTTGGGTCCACCCCTGGCAAGCTGGCGGCTGAGGGATGCGCAGTCGCTTCGGCTGCAATGGCGCTTGCCAGCTATGGTGTGGATGTGGATCCGGGCCGGTTGAACAAATTTCTTACGAAATTGCCCGGTGGCTACACTCCTCAGGGATGGATTTACTGGGAGAAGGCGGCGGAGTTTGACGCGGGCTTCAAATCGCGTCTCCTGCCGCATTACGAGGCTCTGCCGTCTTATTTTCTGATTGACAGCAATCTGCTCGATAACAATCCGGTGATCGCCCGCTTGAGGTATCCGAACGGAATAACGCATTTCGTCGTCATTTGCGGGAAGCAAGGCTTCGATTACCTCATCCGCGATCCCGGGCGCGGCGGAGAACGTGGGGTCTACGCTCTGAAGCACTTTGGAAGCGGGATCGAGGCGATTCGGTTCTATCGTAAGCCCTAGGGCTTTGAAATTGACTTAGTGTTTCCTGCTCCGGTAACACCGCAGGGGTGAAGAGCCCTAAACGTGAGCGCCATCGGAAACACGGCGGTTCCTGCTGACCCGCGTTCGTGTCCGACTGCTCCCATCTCGAACTACGGTTGCTGATCGAGGAACTCTGCTGTGACCTCAGTCGATTCGACCCGGAAAAGGACGGCCTCTCTCCGGAGGAAATTCAAATCGATCGCGAGCTGCCTTTGGGGCACCCGGACGCCTTCGCGGATATCAGGGTGCGATCGCGCGGCGAGACTTACTTTATCGAGGTAAAATACGGATCCCGAAACGAAGAAATCCTTCGCAGCCTCGCACAGAAGTACGCGCAATCTCGTGATGTCGTTCGAAAGGCGTCGCGCGTTGTTCTTGTAGTTGATCGAAAGGGCCGCGCGGATTGGGAGGGTTTTGTACACGCGGCGCGAGACATTCTGCTCGATGCGGGCCTTAGACTCGAGGTGTGGGACGAAGAACGCTTCGCCTCAGCGCTTCGAACGCATTTTGGCGTCGAACTTGGCGAGATCGTGCCCGAGCGGTTGATCGACGTTCGCCAGGCGATCGACCATGCAAAGGGCTTTCGAGCCTTTGGCGGCGAGTCGCTGAAGACCTACGACCATGACAATCTGAAGGCGCAGCTTTTGTGGCACTTCGGGTTTTGGAGGCTGCGCCAGATTCGTGAACATGGTCAGCTCGGAGCACGCGAAATCGTTCCCCCCGGCTACTATCGCGACGTGGTCGTCGTGCTTGCCGACCTTTGTTCATTTTCGAGCTTCGTGCGGGACACTCCGAACGGCGAAGTGATCCGCGAGAACTTGACCTCCTTCTATTCGAAGGCGCGCTACCAGATTACCAACAACGGAGGGATGCTCTATCAATTCGTGGGAGACCAGGCCATCGGAATCTTCGGCCTGCCGGATCACGCACCGGGGTACATCGAGGCGGCTTATGAAACGGCACGCTCCCTGTGTGGCATAGGCAGGTCTGTCGCGCACGAATGGCAGCGCCAAATCGACCGAGAGCAGACACCGGTCGGCTTGCACGCGGGCGTGGCGCTCGGGGACCTTCATCTGCTACCCTTGCGACCATTCAGCCGCACGCACCTCGGCTTTATCGGCGATTGCATCAATGTCGCTGCCCGGCTTATGAGCCACGCGACCGCGGATGAGATCATCGTGAGCAACAGCTTTTACCAGCGGCTTTCCGAGTCAGCCCGCTCGCATTTCTCCTACAATGAACCGGTCGAGGCAAAGAACGTCGGCCGGATCAAAGCATGGAAGGCCGCCGTGAGCGCGGACGCAACAAACGTGACGGACACAAGAGCAGCCTAATTACAGGCAAAAACAGATGGCCACCTCACGCCAGCCACGTGTGCGGGATCGGAGAAAGAGCTGGATCCCAAAATACGATTTCTGGCGCCTCGGCAGATCGGGTACAAGAGATAGGCTGAAGCGCTTGTCGCTTCCCGCAAACACGATGCGATTTTCCTCGCTGCGGCAGAGAGCAGCTGGGTTCGTCACTCTCAGGAAGCCGCAGAAGGCTCGCGCGTCGCACAAGGCCACTGGGACGTGCTGTGGCCAGTGGCTTCGACCGTACTCTTTGAACGACGGCCAGGCTCCGTTCCCGAGCCGTCTGCAGGTCACAGGCAGCACCCGCCGGATCTCATCGTAGCGCTTGTGGAGAAGCACATTGGCCTGAAATTCAAGGTCGGCCGGAGCAAGGCTCACCAGCGTCTGAAAATCGATGTCGCGCACGCCAATCTGTTTTGCCAACAAGATCGGATCTTTAGCAAAAGCGTCGCGCAAAGACCCATCGCGCAGCAGGCGGGCCAAGGCCGTCTCGAAATCAATGGCGGCCACAGATCTGCGCCAACTTGCCCAGCTCCTTCTCCATCGCCATCGCGCCAGGGAAATTCGTGTCTCGCTCAAGAATGATGGCTCGGACTGGTGCATACTCGACCACTGCGCGAGCCAGCTCGATGAGCTCGTCCTGAATGGGCTGGGCGTGGCCGTCCGAATACCGGCCATTCTCAATCGTGTACCCGACGATATGAAGCTGCTTGATTCGGCCCGGAGGGATTTCTTTCAGCCAAGCGAGTGGGTCAAAGGCATGATTTCGGCTGTTAATGAACAAGTTCGTGACGTCGAGGAGCAAGCCGCAATCCGCCTGCTCGCAGACCGAGTTGAGAAAATCCGTTTCGGACAGTTCGCCTTCTATCCGCAGGTGAGAGGTAATATTTTCGAGAATGATCGGCCGACCGCATCGCTCCGCAACTTGCCGGGAATGGGCGGCAATGGTACGGGCCACTGCGCGAGTAGGCTTGACGGGATTGAGGTGACCCAGGTCGACCTCGGCAGTCCGGGTAAAAGCGATATGCTCGCTGATCCATTCCGGCCGCGCAATCTCAACGACGCGCGCAAAGCGATCCAGGCGCTCGTGATCCAGTTCGCCAGGCGTTCCGAAACTTAAGCCCAGTCCGTGAACAAAGAGGGAGAACTGGCCGGATAGTTCGCCAAGGACGGCTTCGTTGCGTCCATAAAAATGCTCTGCGGTGACCTCGAGGCACTCAATGGGCCGCGCGGCAATCCAACCGTGCAACTCGTTACGATAGCCGACGCCGATCATCATCCGCCGCAACCTCCGCACCCGCCTCCACCGCAACCCCCGTCGCTACCGCATCCGCCTCCCCCTTCAAAGTAAAACCCCCCTCCATCCGAGTCGCTGCGACGCACGTGAAAGGCGACATAGCCAAGGATCATCATGGCCACGAGGCCTCCAAAGTTCTCCATTCCCTGACCCGAACCAAGGTAAAAGCGCGCGACGCCCACAGCCACAAAGGGAATCAACCCGGCGTATGTCGTAACCCGCGTATCCAATCCCCACCTGCGCAGAAAAAACACCGCACCATACAGCAGTAGAAACCAGACGAAATAGAGCACGAGAAACTCGGGCCCCTTCATCGTCCACAGAAAATCAAAGATTTCCACAAGCGCTATTCGACAATATGCGGCGCCCGCCAGTTGCCCTCGATCCAACCAATAGCCGCGTTCAGGACCGGAATCAGGCGCCCATGCCAACTTAGTATCTCTGCCTCCTTCAACCCTCGCGGCTTCTGCTTTAGTGCGATCAAGTCGTGCAGCACGGAGCCATCGATGCCAAATTCTTTCTCGAACATGCCGACGCGCTGGGTGAAGTCCGGCGGAACCTGGCCTCCGCTCAGACGAACAACCTCCGAGAGACGCAAGAAAAGTGGCGTCACGCTGCGGGTCAGAAACTGTTCGTAATTCTTGCGCCGGGACCGCGTGACATAAGCATAGACCGTGCGAAGACGGAGGTTTCGGATCGCCTGTTCACAGAGAAAGCGCTCAAGGCTTGGATCGATCCTGATCAAAGCCAGTGGGTCGGCACCATGCACAACGCGGTAATTTCGCTTGATGCTCGCGAACTTCGCTGCGAATGCGCGGACGCTGCGCTCGAAGCCATTTCGGCCTAGCACGAACGGATCGATTTGCGGGTTGCTTCTGATCGCACTCGCAATGCAGTCATGCGCCGCACTGTCTGAGGTATTCAAAACGATCAGGAGATTGATGTCAGAGACGCCTTCGACAATGTTTCCCCGGACCGCGCTTCCGTAGAGGCAGCACGAGTAGAGATTCTCGCCGAGGTCTACCCGAAGCGCAGCCACCGCATCGTCCACTTGCGAACTTATTCTGCTTGCAATCATCGGTGCCAGTGTGCCCAGATCGTTTCTAAGAGCAAATGCCAAAACAATCTTCCCAATGGCCAGGACCAAAATTGCCGCTTTGCAAGGCCACAATTTCCGAAGAGAGCCGAGTTGGTTGGATATAGCCTAACTCCAACAACTTAGATCGTATCAGCGGCGTTGCAGATCTCGGCAGCTAAGAGCCTGACGCAACGCCCGCGAGATTGCTTACAGAATCGGATCTTAGTTTCCGTAGCAAGATATGCGCGACAAATAAGCGCACATGATACTTCCTTAGACGAAATCCAGGTATTAGGATCCTCATCCGCCTGAGGCGCACTCAACCCTTAACCTGGCAGCGGCCGCAACGGCTGCCGATTACGAATGCCACTCCTGATCCCTGGCTTCGTGAAAGGCGTTAACGAATCCGCGGAGGCGCTTGGGATCGAGACGGCCGAGAAACTTTCCGTCCTCGCGAAGGGCCGAGCCGACGATAAAGCCGTCCGCCCACGGCATGTATCGCGCGATGTTCTGCGAGGTCATTCCCGAGCCGATAACGACCGGAACGTTGGCGGATTCCTTTACGCGCCTCAGTTCTCTGAGTTCGGGAGATTCCCCTGTCCGCGGACCGGTGACCACGACGCCGTCCACGAGAAAGAACTCCGCCTGTTTGACAACATCGGTGATATCGAGATCGCCGGTGAGGGCATGCGAGCAATGCTTCTTGTTCACATCGCCGAAGATTTTGACGTGTTTGCAGCTGAGCTCCGCGCGTTTTCGCAGAAGCCGCCCGGCGCAGCCTTCGATAAGGCCCGCGCCACCGATGTGCGCAAATACGTAGCCCTCCACGCGAAGGAAATCGAGGTCCGCCTCGCAAGCGATTTCGAGGGCGGACTCATTTGCTGCTTCGAGCAACTGAATGCCGATTGGGCCATTGAATCGTTTGCGCGCTTCCCTGGCGATGCGCTTCATCAACGCGATGCCCTGCGAATCCAGCGGAGGTTTGATGTAGGGAATATCGTGGCTGTTCTCCAGGATGATCACGTCTGCGCCTGCTTCGACGTATTCCTCTAGATCGGCCAGGGCAGTATTGATGACGGCCCTGCTGCTTCCGGCGTATCGCGGAGTGCCCGGCAACGGGGAGACGGCGACCATCGCGGCAAAAAACTTGTCTGGCAGCATCCTCATGGCGTGAGAGTTTGATTCAAATCACAGCCATTTTCCACGGTGGATTGGCGAATCGCAAAGTTCGTTCGCAGGCAGTATCCGAACTTTTAGCTGGGATTTCCTGAACGCAATTCGCAATTTTTGGCATGCCCGAGCGTCCAAAGGATCTCATTTACGCGCTCGACGAAAGGCCCCCGCCATTCCAGTTGCTCGCGCTTGGCTTTCAGCATGTGGCGGTCATCTGTCCGTACCTGGTGATGGTGGCGCTTGTGGCCGGGGCGGCGAAGCTTCCGCACGACGAGGCGCGCAATGCGATGGGCCTCGCCATGATTGCGGTTGCCTTTCTGACAGTCCTGCAGAGCCTTCGTCTTGGAAGAGTCGGTTCGGGTTACCTATGTCCGCCCGTCGTTTCGGCAATCTATCTTCCTTCGAGCATGACGGCGGCATCCACCTTTGGATTTCCCGTTGCATGCGGAATGGTAATCTTTGCGGGGGCCTGCGAGGCTCTGATGGCGCAGCTCTTGAACAAGGTACGGAAGCTTTTTCCGGCGGTTGTTTCCGGCGTGGTGATCATCGCTGTCGGCATCGAACTCGGGAAGATCGGCCTCGGCGTCCTTTTCGAGGACGCTGCGTCACATGATGCAAGAACCGAAAGAATGTTTGCAACGGCGTTCTGCGTGCTTGTGACAATGACTGTCTTAGCTGTTTGGGCCAAGGGTCTTCCCAGGTTGCTCTGCGCGCTTACGGGAATTCTTGTCGGCTACGCACTGTCGGCGTTGTTGAAAGTATTCCCCGAGGACTTTGCGACACAGCTGTCGCAAACTTCGTTCTTTGCCGTGCCGGATCCCCGGTTTCTTTCCTTTGCTTTTGAGCCTTCGTTGATGATCCCCTTCGCGATTGCAGGCCTGGCCTCGGGCCTGCGGGTGGTCGGGGTCCTGACGACATGCCAGCAGATGAACGACGCGAGCTGGCGGCGACCGGACATGAAGAACATCGAAGCTGGGGTGGTTGCGGATGGGATCGGCTGTGCGGTAGGCGGCGCCTTAGGTGCACCGGGTATGAGCGCCAGTCCAAGCCTCGTGGGAATCGAGAAGACCACCGGAGCGACAAGCCGGGTGATCGCATGGTCAATCGCCGGTTGGCTGGTCTTGCTGGCATGCTTTCCCAAGTTTGCCAGCCTTATCGTCAGCATGCCGCGCCCCGTGATGGCTGCGGCGTTGTTCTTTAATGGGTCTCTGATGTTCGTCGCAGGCATCCAAATCGTGGCGAGCCGTCCGATCACGCTGCGCGCCTCGTTGATCGTCGGCTTTTCCATCCTCACAGCGCTGTCGATAATGATTTTCCCGGAGTTCTACAAATCCCTCCCGGCCTGGACGCATCAATTCACGGCGTCCGAGATCACGGTCGCCGTGATCGTCTCTGTGGCTCTCAACGCCATCTTTCTGCTGGGGACGTGGCGCTACAGCCAGCTGCGTTTGGGCGACGATCAAACGCCGCTCACCGCGGAAACGTTCGACGACTTCTTCGTCAAGCAAGCCAAGGAGTGGAAGATCCCGGAGGAAGACGTCAAGAGGGTGCGCTCCGTGGTGGACGAAGCCATCGAACAGGTCTCCGCGAATGCACAAGGACCCGTCGAGATCCGCGTAGGCAGCGATAATTTCGACGTGAGCGTTTCGCTCAAGTACGTGGGAAACCTTCCCGCCTTGCCCGATGCGCGCCCAAAGAGGGAAATGGTCGAAGAACAAAGCTTCGTCAGCGGGCTCACGGGATACCTCTCCGGGCTGCACGCCGATCGCGTCGAGCGCAGCGCAAAAGGCGAAGAATGCGAAATTAAGCTTCTCTTCCGCCTCTAGAGTTCCGCGGCCGGATTCATTTGGAACCCGACTGTGGAAACACCGCTTGAAGGAACGCCTTCAATTCCTTCCAGGACTCAGTGTCCGCCTCGGAATTGTATGCGACGTCGATTTCGAATTTCTTGTGAGCCTCGTCCGCTGCGGGGTTCGTGAAGCCGTGCTTGGCGCCGGGATAGGAAACGAATTTGAAATCCGCGTTGGCCTCCTTCATTTCCTTTTCGAAGGCTTCGACCTTCTCGGGCGGGACAAAAGAATCGGCTGCCCCGTGACAGACGAGGACCTTCGCTTTGATTGGCCCTTTGATCGGCACAAGGCCGCCCAGCGAGCCATGAAAGCTTGCCACCGCGTCGAGATCAAACCCCTCTCGGGCGGCGTTCAAAACGATGGCCCCGCCCATGCAATATCCGATTGCGGCGATCTTGTCGGGATCCACGGTGGGCTGCGACTTGAGCACTTGCATCGCCGCCCGCAAGCGCGAGAGGGCGACCTGGGGATCTTTCATGACGGAGGCCGCAAATTCTCCTGCATCTTTCGGGTGATCGGCATCCTTGCCGTCGCCGTACATATCCACCGCAAACGCTGTATAGCCGAGTTCCGCAAGTTGCTTTGCCCTGCTGCGCGCGTAATCGTTTAGACCCCACCATTCGTGCACAACCAGAACCCCTGGGCGCTTGCCGGACATGGCGTCATCCCAGGCCAGGAAGCCTTTGAGTTTCGTGTCTCCTTCAGAATAGTTCACCTCTTCGGTCTTGATCGATGCTCTTGATGCGGAAGCGAAAACGACGGCAATCAGTGCGCAGGAAAGGAGGGTCTTCATTGATCCAAGTTACTCATCATTTCCGTTCCTCAAACCCGTTTCGTTCGATATCTTCATGATCGTCACGATGGGCAAGTCGTTCCAACCTGAAGGAAATCCCGCCGTCGGCGCGATCGAGCGTCTCGATCCTTCGCTGGAGGCCCTCCTTGATCCCAACGCAGCCATTGAGAAGGTCTGCGAGGGATTCGTTTGGAGTGAAGGACCGGTGTGGAAGGACAGTTCGCTGTTTTTTTCCGACGTTCCTGCGAACATTCTCTATCGGTGGACACCCGGCTCCAGGCACGCTAAAGCCTTCCTTGACCCGAGCGGTGGAATTCTCGCGAATCCGGATTTCGTCGAACCGGGATCGAACGGTCTCACGCTGGACCCTGATGGTCGGCTGCTTCTCTGCCAAAGCGGAGGCCGCAGGGTCGTCCGGTTGGAGGAAGATGGTAAGACCCAAACGGTGCTTGCAGATCGCTTTGAAGGGCGCCGGTTTAATAATCCCAACGACCTCGTTTGCCATAGCTCAGGTGCCATATACTTTACCGATCCGTCCTATGGGTTTAAGGGACACGAGGCCTCGCCGCTGAGAGAGATGTCGTGGAACGGCGTCTACCGGATCGGCCCCGATCACACCGTCGACCTCCTCACCGGGGAACTTCCGTTTCCCAATGGGATAGCATTTAGTCCCGACGAACAGACACTCTACGTCGCGGTGAGCGACGCCAAGCTGCCCCGCATCATGGCCTTCTCCGTGCAGGGCAATGGACTCCCCGGCGAGGGCCGTCTGTTTTTCGACGCGGTCCCGTTAATGGGACGCGGCCTTCCGGGGACCTGCGATGGGCTTAAGGTGGATATTCAGGGAAACATTTTCGCGACGGTGCCGGGCGGAGTCGCCGTACTTTCGCCCGAAGGCAAGCATCTGGGAACGATTTGCATGGGCGTCACATCGAACTGCGCCTGGGGCGATGACGGCTCGACGCTCTATGTGACGGCCGATGATTGCGTCTGGCGCGTGCGAACCCACACCAGAGGAACTCCATTCCGATCGCGTTGATACCAGGAAAGCAGCGGGCGGCGTTGGAACTGAGTCGGGGCGCACGTCTCGCCCGATTGCCCTGATGGGCTTTGTGGTTAATCTCTTCTTATGAAGCGGCGTGATTTCCTCAAGGCCATCGCCGCCCTCACGGCGTGCGGTAGTGTTGGTCGTGTCGTCGGCGCAAGTTCAGGAAAACGCGCAACCGATCGTATCGTGCTCGGACCCCGCCAGATTTCCGTTTCGCGAATGTTTGTAGGCACTGGCACGGGCGGCTGGGGTGGAAACTCGGACCAAAGCCGGGAATTGGGAATCTCCGGCCTCGCGGCGTTGCTTTGTCATGCATCCGATCAGGGCGTGACCGGTTGGGATACTGCAGATCAATACGGCACCCATCCCCATGTTCGTGAGGCGCTCAAGAATGTCCCACGCGAAGGAGTAACCATCCTCACAAAGACCCGAGCCAGAACCGCCGATGAGGTTCGCGCCGATCTGGATCGTTTCCGCCGCGAGCTGGGGACCGACTACATTGACATTCTCTTGCTCCATTGCCTCACGGATCCGCGCTGGCCGGAAAAGATGCGACAAGTCATGGATGTGATCGACGAGGCACAGGAAAAGGGTGTCGTCCGAACCAAGGGCGTCTCCTGCCATTCATTGGGCGCGTTGCAAGCCGCGGCGAATGAGCCATGGGTGGAGGTGGATCTCGCGCGGATCAATCCTGCCGGAAAGGTGATGGACGCCGAACCCGCAACTGTCGCCACCGTCCTTAAGGAAATGAAATCCCATGGCAAGGGTGTCATCGGCATGAAACTGCTGGCCGCGGGAGGCTTGACCGACCGTGTCAGCGAATGCCTCGATTACGCTAAGTCTCTGGAGTGCATCGACGCCTTCACGATCGGCTGCCGAAACCGGGGACAATTCGATGACTTGTTGAGAAGAATGACATAGCGGCTCGCTTTCAGATCTCGCCCTCGGCCTCGTAAACCGTTACTGCTTTGCTCTACTTCATGATCTTCAATCACGCGCTATGAACGACATCTATCTCGGCACCGATAGCGGCGCCACCACATCAAAGACCTGCGGAGTATTTGCCGACGGAACGCCAATTTCGCTTAGGCTCGCCCAAAGCACCACCAATTCCCAACTCGGAACGGGCGCGGTCGTCGATGGATGGATCGAAGGCATTGAGAAGTTCCTCGCGGAAAATAGCTTATCCTGGGAGCAGGTACGCGGGGTCGGATTGGCAATTCCCGGTCCCTATCAACGCTACGGTGTCCTCGACCGCTCGGCTAATCTGCCTCCGGCATTCGCTGGGTGGGACTTCCATGCTGATTATTCGCGGGCGTTGGCCCAACGGGCGGGCCGTTCAGTTCCGTTGGTGGCTGGCAACGACGGCAACTACGGCGGTGTTGCGGAAGCCGCCGCGGTCCGCGGCAAGAAGAAGGCCTCGGTCCTCATGCTTGCACCCGGTTCGGGCTTGGGAGCCGCCTACATCAATCCGGACGGTCTTCCGCTGGAAGGGGACACGCTCGCGGGCATGGAGGCTGGGCATATGCCTGCACCGATCCACTTGTTGGGCTTGCCCGCATTTGATTGCGGCTGTGGGCGCACCTGGGGTTGTTTCGAAGCCTATACGACGCTTTCGGGCTTGCCGCAGTTTCTTGAATTCCTGGCGCACAAGTATTCCGGCCACGACCTCATCCTGTCTGGTGAGATGGCCAAGGAGAAGGCCCTTGGCCTGCGGGGGCGCGCTCAAAAAGGGGACCCGCTCGCGCTCGAAATTTTCGACTATCAGGCCAAGGCCCTCGGCCTTCACGTGGCCAACCTCTCGATCGCGCTGGACGCAGAATTCGTTGTCATCGGCGGGGGCTTGATCGATCCCGATGCGACCACGGAAGAATTCCGAAAGCGCTATCTTGATGCCATTTACACCGCTGCGGAACCTTGGTTGTTTCCTGTTCAACGCCAGAGGATAAAAATTGTTACCGCCACATTGGGCGAGCTCTCTCAGGCAATCGGGGCGGCGCTTGTCGCGCTTTACACCGATCAGAAACAGCCAAGGAAATAGGTCGTCAGAGCCCGACCGGCGATGGGGACATCGCCGCTACACGACGAACTCTCATTCAGGAACTCGAAGCTAGTGCCCATGTCGACTTGCCTTTCGCCTCAGCGAAAAGCCGCCGGATCGATGCGGAGGCGGATCAGCGCCCGCCGTGCGATCAGCCCGATGATTGACATGACCGTCGCCATGAGCGCGAGCCCGCCCACAGCCACAGGCCAGCCAGGTCCTTCCCTAACGAATGCCTGGATATCCTCCGCACCCGTTTGTGCCGCGGCCGCCGCAAAAACCATCACAACGAGTGTGCGGGGAATCATGCCCAGAATGCTCCCGATCAGAAAGGGCGCGGCCGCTACGCCGCAACTGACCATTACGAAATTTGTGAAGGCAAAGGGAGATTGCGGCGGCAAGCGAAGCAACGCCACCATCATCGTGGTCTGCAAAAAGCCCCTTCCGATTAGGGCATCGCGGATTGCACGGGCCTGCTCCTTTGTTTCGAGAAAGCGTTCGATGCGCTTGCCTGCGACAGCTCGTGTGATGAACAAGCCAAGCAGTGCCGCACCGCCGAATGCGACCACCGCGGCAGACAGTCCTTTGACAGGTCCAAATACCCATCCGCCGAGTACAGCCTGCGCAGTGGTGGGAAGCAGTCCGATGCCACTGGTCACCATGAAAACCACCGCATAAAGCAGCAAGCCGGCGTCGCCGCGAGCGTGAAGCCACTCTGAAACCGACCCGAGTTCATAAAGAAGCAACAGCCCGGCAATCCCCGGAGTCGAAAGCCAGATAAAAGCAAGAAACCCAGCCGGGCCAAGCCGCAGGAGCTTTTCCAGATTCGCGGTGAGAAAAAGAAATATGGGCTTCATCGCGCGCCGCCATACGAGCAGAAAACGACCGGTTCGCAAGATGATGCTAAAGCCGTTGCAGACGATGGCCGCGCTTCACGTCGGCCAGGGCCTACTCTTGGTGGCGCCCACCGCACGCGGCTGACGCATGCGAATTGCGCATACTTACAACCCGACTATTCTTCCCAATGCGATTGATTGCCATCTCCGTGCTGCTCATCCCCATCCTTGCGGTCGCCTCGGAGCACGACCATTATCTTTGGAAGAAACGCGTTCTGGAAATCTCGGCTCCGTCACTCACCGATTCCTCCTACCGGGCTCAGGCAGCGGAA
>DATDAX010000179.1:0-5425 GCA_036525175.1 Terrimicrobiaceae bacterium
TCTGCCATTCTTTCCGGCGCCCAACAAGTTTGCCGCACTTTCGGCGCACAATGAGTTCGTTTTCGCTAGCGGCGCTCTCAAGAGCCTTGCGGCGTCCTGCATGAAAATCGCCAACGATGTCCGGTGGCTCGCGTCCGGGCCGCGTTGCGGTCTCGGAGAACTCACGATCCCGGAGAACGAACCGGGATCGTCGATCATGCCAGGGAAAGTGAATCCCACCCAGAGCGAATCACTGACGATGGTGGCCGTGCAGGTGATGGGCAACGACGTCGCCATCGGAATTGCCGCTTCACAGGGCAACTTTGAACTAAACGTCTTCAAGCCGGTCATCGTGTTCAACTTTCTCAATTCCGTCCGTTTGCTAGCCGACGGCATTGATTCTTTCGACCGGCACTGTGCCGTGGGGATCGAGCCCAACTACGAGCGGATTTCAGATTACGTAAAGAATTCCCTCATGCTTGTCACCGCCCTGAATCCGCATATCGGCTATGACAAGGCAGCGCAAATTGCAAAGAAAGCGCACAAGGAAGGAACGAGCCTTAAGGAAGCCGCTCTCGCCCTTGGCCATCTCAGTGCGGAAGACTTTGACCGGTGGGTGCGTGCCGAAGACATGACCCATCCATGATTTTCCGGCTGTGGGCGTAAAAAGTTGATGACACAGCCCATGTATGGAATGAAAATTGCTTGTTAGCCTTTAGAGAGTCAGGCGCTCTGAAGCAACGGAATTAAACTGGGAAAAAGACACCGAATGAACACTGCCGGCCAACCCCGCGACATTGCGAAGCAAAGCTTATACAATCCCGAACACGAGCATGACTCCTGTGGTGTGGGTTGTATTGCGCAGGTAAGCGGGCGACGTTCGAACCGGATTCTCCGGATAGGGCTTCGTTCGATTTGCAGCCTGATGCATCGTGGCGCGCTCGATGCGGATGCCAAGACAGGGGATGGAGCGGGCGTTGTGACGCAAATTCCCTACAAGCTGTTCGTTCCGGAGGTTACCCGGATGGGTCATACCCTTTACAAGGAGGGAGATCTTGCGGTTGGGGTGTTGTTTCTTCCGCATGACAACGCCTATGCGCAGGCGCGCGCCAAGGCGATCACGCAGGAGGTGCTTGAGAAACGCGGCCTCTTCTTGTTCGGCTGGCGCGAAGTTCCGATCAACATACGAGTGCTTGGGGAGAAGGCGCAGACGACCATGCCGCGAATCGAGCATGTTTTGATCGGCAAGCCATGGGGCATGGCGGACGATGATTACGAGCGTCGCCTCTTTCTTGCCCGCAATGAGATTGAGGACACTGCTGCTGCGGACAAGATTAGTAATTTTTACATCCCCTCATTTTCCCACCGGGTGATTGTTTACAAGGGATTGCTCGTTTCCGCGTCGCTGGAAAAATTTTATCCCGACCTGTCCAATCCAGACTACGAGACGGCGATCTGTGTCTATCACCAGCGGTACAGCACGAATACCTTCCCGAAGTGGCCATTAGCGCAGCCATTTCGCATGCTGGCGCACAACGGAGAAATCAATACCGTTCGTGGCAATCGCAACTGGACGATATCGCGGGAGGCGGAATTGCGGGCGGACTTCTGGGGCGACGACATCAATCTGCTCAAGCCGATCATTCAGCCGGGGGGGTCTGACTCTGCGAGTCTCGACAACGTCCTTGAGGTGCTCGCCATGAGCGGGCGCGGCGTGCTTCACGCCATGTCGATGCTCGTGCCGCCGGCGTGGCGCTCTGACAAGAAGATCCCTCAGGAGGTTGCCGATTTTTACGAGTATCATCGCTGCATTTGTGAGCCATGGGACGGTCCCGCAGCGCTGTGTTTCACGGACGGAATTATTGTTGCCGCCTGTCTCGATAGGAATGGACTTCGCCCGGCTCGCTACATGTTAAGCGACGATGGAATTCTGTGCCTAGGCTCGGAAGTCGGCATCTCCGGTATAGCGCTTGGAAACATGGTCAAGATGGGTCGGCTTGCGCCGGGAGAGATGATCGCGGTGGATACCGCGGGTGGCAGGCTTCTTTTTGATAAGGACGTCAAGGCGATGCTTGCGGCTCGCAAACCGTATGGAGAGTGGCTGCGCAAAAATCTCGTACGGTTCGAGCACCTCGATGCGGCGAAAGTTTCTGCGGCGCCTGGCGAACTCGACATTCTCACACTGACTCAGCGACAGATTGCCTTCGGGTATTCCAGCGAGGAATTGGACATCGTCCTCAAGCCGATGTTCAAGGATGGTGCGGAGGCCGTTGGGTCGATGGGCGATGACACACCGTTGGCTGTGCTGTCGCTGCGACCGCGACTGTTGTATACCTACTTCAAGCAGCTCTTTGCCCAGGTGACCAACCCGCCCATTGATCCGATAAGGGAGAAGCTGGTGATGTCCCTTCACACGGTGCTTGGATGGCGGCGCAATCTCCTTTCAGAGACACCGGAGCATTGCCGGCAGATTATTGTTGAGTCGCCTGTCTTGCTTGATGCCGAGGTCGCGAAACTCAGTGCTGTTGGAGGCGAGTTCCCAGCCAGGACCATTCCATGCCTCTGGCCGATTTCCGAGGGCGCGGCCGGCTTGGAAAATGCCATACATCGAATTTGCAGAGAGGCCGAGAGCGCGGTAGATGAGGGCATCCGCCTGATCATTTTGTCTGATCGCGGCGTGGATTTTCAGAATATCGCGGTCCCAATGCTGCTTGCGATGGGAGCTGTGCACCACCATCTGCGTCGGGTTGGAAAGCGGATGAAGGCGAGCATGATTTGCGAGACCGCGGAGGCGCGTGACGTTCACCAGATTGCCTGCCTGATCGGCTTTGGCGCAAGTTGCGTCAATCCATATCTCGCCTTTGAGACGCTTCGTGAGTTGATTGAAAAGGGTTCTGTAGAGCCCGACTTCGGAAAGGCGGCCATGAGCTACAAGAATGCGCTCGAGAATGGCCTACTCAAGATCATGTCGAAGATGGGAATTTCGCTTGTGAGCAGCTACCGTGGCGCTCAGGTCTTCGAAGCCATCGGCATTTCGTCGAAGCTCGTGGAGGAGTGTTTCACGGGAACATGCACTCAGATCGAGGGAGTTGGTTTCGCCGAGATTGCCCACGAGAGTCTTACGCGGCACGCGCTGGCCTTCGGGGACGCGGTTCCGGTCGAGGCGGGCAAACTCGATGATCCGGGCTACTTCAGGTTCCGGCGCGGCGGCGAACTGCATGCGGTGACTCCACCTGTCATCCAGAACTTTCACACCTTTGTTGGCATCAAGGGCGCGGACAAGGCTGGAAAGGCCGAGGACTACAAGAAATATGTGGACGCGGTCCTTGCCAACCGACCGCATTCGATTCGCAACTTGCTCGACCTCGTCCCGCTGCCGGCGGGTCCGGTCCCAATCGACGAGGTTGAACCGATCGAGGAGATTCGCCGTCGCTTCACAACTGCCGGGATGTCTTTGGGGGCACTGAGTCCGGAGGCGCATGAAACTCTGGCGATTGCTATGAACCGGATCGGTGGCAAATCCAATAGCGGTGAAGGAGGCGAGGATCCCGTGCGATTCAAGCGCCGGGAGGACGGAGACTGGGCAAACAGCGCCATCAAACAGATCGCCAGCGGACGTTTCGGCGTCACCGCCGCTTATCTTGCCAGCGCCAAGGAGATCGAGATCAAGATGGCACAGGGAGCCAAGCCCGGAGAAGGCGGTCAATTGCCCGGTCATAAGGTCAGCGCATACATTGCCAGGTTGAGGCATGCTGTGCCCGGGGTGACGCTTATTTCGCCACCGCCGCATCATGACATTTATTCCATCGAGGATCTGGCGCAGTTGATCTACGATCTAAAGCAGGTCAACCGCCGCGCGCGCGTCTGTGTGAAACTTGTTGCTGAAGCCGGTGTCGGGACCATCGCGGCCGGCGTCGCGAAAGCGCATGCGGACATCATTCTTGTCAGCGGGCATGAAGGCGGCACAGGCGCCTCGCCCTTGAGTTCGGTCAAGAACGCGGGCGGGGCTTGGGAGATGGGCGTGGCGGAGACTCACCAAGTGCTCCTTCTCAATGGCCTGCGCAACAGAGTAACACTGCGAACCGATGGCGGAATGCGCTCGGGAGAGGATATTATTTACGCGACGCTACTGGGCGCCGAGGAGTTCAATTTTGGAACCGCGGCGCTTATCGCGATGGGATGCGTCTATGTGCGCCAGTGCCATCTTAATACCTGTCCGGTCGGCGTTGCTACGCTTGACGATAAGTTGCGCGGCAAGTTCAAGGGTAAGCCTGAGAACGTAGTCACGTTTTTCAACGCCGTTGCTACGGAGGTCAGGGAGATCATGGCACGGCTCGGATTTCGCACGATCAACGAAATGGTGGGCCATACCGAATGCTTGCGCCAGCGCCAGATTCCGGATCACCCGAAGGCCAACACACTGAACCTTGCTCCGTTGCTTGTCGATGTGGCGAAGGATGACTCGACAATGGTTCGCCACGCCACTCGTTTCCGCAACGATGGACCCGAAGATCGCACGCTGGATGACATCATCCTTCAGGATGCCAAGGACGCCATCAGCGACGGCAGGCCGATATCGCTTTCTTACAAGGTCACAAATATCAATCGGTCGGTTGGAACACAGGTTTCTGGCGAAATCGGTTATCAGTATGGTGAAGAGGGTCTCCCTGAGGGCACTATCGAGCTACGCTTTACCGGCAGTTCCGGACAAAGCTTCGGCACTTTCCTTGCGCCTGGCGTGCGATTGATCCTCACGGGCGAAGCCAACGACTATGTCGGAAAAGGAATGAGCGGTGGCGAGATAGTCATCAAGGCCGTGCCCGAGCGAAAATACATACCGCACGACTGCATCATCCTCGGCAATACCGTCATGTATGGCGCGACGGGAGGCGCACTGTTCGCGAACGGACGGGGCGGTGAGCGCTTGTGTGTCCGAAATTCGGGAGGAACGGCCGTTGTTGAGGGCGCCGGAGATCATTGCTGTGAGTACATGACCAATGGCACCGTTGTCGTTTTGGGTGCGACCGGGAAAAACTTTGGCGCAGGAATGACCGGGGGTGTCGCTTACGTGCTGGATCTTGAGGATGAATTTCCGAATCGTTACAATCCGCAGCTCATCACTCCGTCCAGACTTGAGGCTGAAGAGGACATAAACACGCTTAAAGGTCTTATTTATAAGCACTTGGAGTACACTGAGAGCGAAATCGCACGCGAGATCCTCGGCGATTGGCAGACCTATTCGGAGAAGTTCTGGAAGGTAAGTCCGACTGTTCCTGCTGCAAAGCCTGTTGCTCCCGAGACGGATAAGACCAAGGAGGAAGCAGGCCAGGTTATCAACGAGAACGTCACCGCTTCGCGCTAATTGCCGTGTCTGTGAGAATCGTTGAGCAGTTGGCGGTATTTCTCGCCAACAAGCCGGGAACGCTTGCCGAGGTTTGTGATGCGC
>DATDAX010000180.1:0-3336 GCA_036525175.1 Terrimicrobiaceae bacterium
CTTCTCACGGGCGAGGCTCACGACGCGTGAGGTTTCCGCAAGATCGAGCGCAATCGGTTTCTCACTGAAGACGGCCTTGCCCGCATTCACCGAAAGTTCAATAAGCCGCGCGTGCGTCTCCGTGGGTGTAATGATGACAACCGCGTCGACCCCGGGATAGGTAATTGCCTCTTCGATGTCTGTAAGGGCAACCTCCGCATTGGAAATAACCTTGCCGCGCTCAGCCGCCTCGCCATTCGGGTCAGCAACAGCGACAACTCTAACTCCACTTAGTCCAACCAGGTTTCGCAAATGGGTTTCGCCCATGCGCCCGACTCCAAGAAAGGCTACTCCAATCGTGTTTGCCATGGCAGTTACTTAACAAGTGCCTTGATCCTCTCGCTCAAGCGCTGAGGAGACATCTTAAAGAGTTCGAGGAGATAATCATTCGGCGCGGATTCGCCCCACCTATCCTCGATTCCGAAGCGAACGACTTTCCGCGGAGACGCTTCCGAGAGGATCTCGGCCACCAGGCCGCCCAATCCCCCATAGATTGTGTGTTCCTCGACGGTGACTACCAACTTTGCCTTCTCGGAAGCACTTATGATTTCCTCCTTGTTCACCGGTTTGATGGACGGCAAATGCAGCACTCCTGCAGAGACTCCCTGGTCTCCGAGCAGCTCGGCGGCCTTCAGACAGCGGACGCTCTGCGGGCCGGTCGAGATTATCAAGACGTCGCTGCCTTCTCGCAGCAAGATCGTCTTTCCCAGCACGAAGCTATACGATTCGTCGAAGACATTCGGCGACGCATCCCGCGCCAAGCGCAGGTACACGGGACCCTGAAAATCGGTCGCCCAGCGAATGATCGCCTCACCCTCGATCGCATCGGCAGGCGCAAGGACCGTCATTTCGGGCATCGCGCGCATGATCGCAATATCCTGGACGTCCTGGTGCGTCTTGCCCGTAAGCCCGGTCAGGAGCCCCGAATATGCCGCGCCGATCTTAACGTTCGCATGGGTTTGCGCAACCAGCATGCGGATCGGGTCGATCGCCCTATGAGTGAAGAAGACCGTGAATGTCGAGAGCCAGGGAACGAATCCCACCGAGGCCAATCCCACCGCCACGCCCACAAAATTCTGCTCCGCGATTCCCATCTGCAAAAACCTGTCCGGATAGGCCATCGCAAATTTGTCCGCCTTGGTGGAATTGGCCAGATCTGCGTCCAGGACGACCAAATTCGGATTCGTCCACCCCAGAGCGACCAGCGTATCTCCAAACACATCTCTTAGCGCCTTCATGCTATTGCCTCCTCAATGCCAAGCTCCTTGGCGATAATTCTCAACTCGTCCTTCGTTGCGACCTTCGAATGCCATTCGTGCTTTCCTTCCGTGAAATGCACTCCCTTACCCTTGATCGTGTGAGCAAGGATCATCGTCGGTTGATCGGAATCTCCCGACGCCTTCACGCTCTGCAGTGCCGGCACAACCTGCGAGAAGTCGTGTCCGTTGATCTCTATGCAACGCCATCCGAGCTTCTCGAAAATGCCTCGCAGATCAATTCCCGACCAAGGGTCGCGACGGTCACCGCGATGTTGTTCATTGATCGCGAGCACCCAGCCGAACTGCTGAAGACCATTCCAGTCCAGGATGGCCGTGAGATTTCCGAGCTTGTATCTGGGGGCAATGTGTAACGCCTCCCAAACCATCCCCTCCTGCAATTCCCCGTCCCCGAGAACAACAAACGTATGAAACTTTTTTCCTCGCAATCGAGCGCCCAAGGCAATTCCCAAGCCGACCGAGAGCCCCTGGCCGAGCGAACCGGTCGACGTATCCAAGCCCGGAAGCTTGGTCACATCAGGATGGCCCTGCAGCCGCGAGTTGCCTTTGTCAAAGGTCTTCAGCTCTTCAATTGGAAGATACCCTCGGAGAGCCATCACAGCATATTGCCCAATGGAAGAGTGGCCTTTTGAGAGAATGAATCGATCGCGATCAGGCCATCCGGGCTCCTCAGGCCGGACGTTCATAACGCGGAAGTAAAGCGCCACCAGAAGGTCCATCGCAGAAAATGGACCGCCAACATGGCCGGCTCCGCTGCTCGCGACGGTGCTGATCGCCAGCCACCGTCCCCTGCGAGCAAGTGCCTCCAGTTCCTTATAGTCTGTTTCGTTGCTCATATTTCTTATATCGGAATTTCCAAGGACTGTTAGATGACTTAGCTTTTCGTCGAAACCCAGATGCCGGAACGAGTAGACTTGTCCATGGCTTCGATAATCTCCTGATTCCTTGCGCCAAAGGAGAAATCCGGGAAGCAGCCTGTGTTTGTTCCGATGCCATGAACGAGGTCGTGGACTTCCAGCACTTTCATATCGAAATAGCCGAGCCCGCCGCCGGCGAAATCGAAACCAAAGAACGCCGAATACTGAGGAACTTGCGACCCGCAATAAATCGTCTTGAAGCCCCGATCACGCTTTTCCTCGCCCATCCGGAAGACTTGAAGCTCGTTGAACCTCTCCCCGTTGTTATAGATTGTCCCTTCCGTTCCCGACACTTCCCAAAAGACACCGAAAACACGCCCCGCACAGACGCGGGAGGCCTCGATGACCCCGGCCGCCCCAGACGCAAATTTTACCAGCGACTGGATCTGATCTTCGTTTTCTACCGCGCGCTTCTTGGCGTCGGCCGTGATTTTGCTGCCGTAGCCCGCATCGAACTCCGGGACCGGGCGCTCTTTGAAAATCGTTTGTCCGCTTGCGGAAACGTCCGTGATGTCGCCCATCAGAAACTGCGCGACGGAAACTGTATGCGCCCCGAGATCCCCCAAGGCCCCGCTTCCTGCGAGCTCCCTCGAACACCGCCAGGACCAGGGCAGCGAAGGATCATTGAAGAATCCTTGATCGAACCTGCCGCGGAAGCGAATCGGCTCACCGATTTCTCCCCTATCGATGATCTGTTTGGCAACCATCGCCGCGGGCGTCTTCACATTGTTGAAGGCGACCATCGTGTGCACTCCCGCCTTCTTCGCAGCCGCAGCCATTCGCTGCGCATCTTCGACTTTCACGGCCATCGGCTTCTCGCAGTACACGTGTTTGCCCGCCTCGATCGCAACGAGCGCCGGTTCCACATGCAAATTGTTTGGCGTCGTAATATCGATCACATCCACGTCCGGATCTTCGATCATTCGCCGCCAATCTCCGTAAGCCTTTTGAAAACCCAACCGGCGGCAGGATTGCTCGGCGAGCGTGTCGTTCTGATCCGCAACGGCATACAAAACCGGAGTTCGAGGCAGGTTCTTATAAAGAATTCCTGCCCTCCTGTAAGCATCCGCATGCGCCTGACCCATGAACCCGGATCCAATGAG
>DATDAX010000181.1:0-4620 GCA_036525175.1 Terrimicrobiaceae bacterium
CGATTGGGCAAGGAATGTCGGCCAACCGTCGTTGAGCATGGCGGCAGGGATCGCGAGCAGCACGGCCCCTGCATGCAGCACAAGGAGTGGGTAAATCGACTTGGTGATAATTGTTCCGCGCGCTTCGGCGAGCTGACGGTAGTAGTCTCCCAGTTCGAGAAATACCGCATCCAGCCGGCCGGTTGCTTCCCCGGCTTGAATAATGGCCGCATCACTTTCAGAGAATCCCGCGTCGCGGAATGTCAGGCCCACATCACCGGATGCCTGAAAATTGGTCCTGAGAGCACCGAGTCGGGCTCCAATTTTACCCTTGGAGTTGCGCGAGAGCACCTCGAACGCGTGTCCGAGCGTTAGCCCACTTCGTGAGAATTGAGCCAGTTCATGAAAAAGCTGTTCTTGTTGTCGGAAGCTCAGTGCGTCCACGGGTGCAACTCTCGACTTTCGGCCTTCGCAGCTCAAGTTTTCCATTGATTGGCGGGGGCTCAATGTTGAGCGTGGTTCTGATGACGGTTGACGAAGGATTCATGCGCGAGGCAATTCGCGAGGCGCGCAAGGGTGTTGGTCGGACACACCCGAATCCCGCTGTTGGTGCCGTTATTGTCACCTGTCGCAAGGTTATTGCCCGGGGATGGCATCGTGGGGCTGGAAAACCTCACGCGGAAATCGAGGCATTGAAGCATGCGGGCCGCGCGGTTCAGGGAAGCACGCTATATGTCACATTGGAGCCGTGCTCGACCCACGGCCGCACACCGCCGTGCACCGAGTCCATTATTCGGGCGGGCTTTGCACGTGTCGTTTATGGGGCCACGGACCCCAACCCCAAGCATGCCGGGCGTGCTGGAAGGATTCTGTCCCGCGCAGGCATACATGTATGCCCGGGCGTGCTCGCGAGCCATTGCGCAACCTTGAACACCGCCTGGAACAAGTGGATCGCAACCGGTATGCCTTACGTGATTGCCAAGGCCGCGATGACTCTCGACGGCCGCATTAATTCACCGCCCGAGAGTCGTTGGATCACCAGCGAAGCGTCCCGTCGCGACGCAATGAAACTTCGCTGCCGCGTCCAGGCAATCCTTGTCGGAGGTGGCACGGTGCGCGCCGACGACCCGCAATTGACCGTTCGCGGCGTGCGGGTTTCACTTCAACCGCTGCGCGTCGTTTGGACAAAATCCGGGCGACTGCCCGAAACCGCCAGGATTTTCACTGACGAGCATCGCCATCGTACGCTCGTTTTCAAGGGGATTAGTTTTCGCTCGGCCTTACGGGAATTGGGTCGGCTCGGTGTAGAGAGCGTGCTCATCGAAGGGGGAGCGCGGGTCCTGGGTGAAGCGTTTGACCGCTCGTTGGTCGACGAGGTTTGCTTCTATCTGGCACCAATGCTCGCAGGCGGTCCTGTCCCAGCAATTGGCGGCCGTGGTGCTGGCGATATCGAGCACGCGGTCCGGCTTGGCGAACCCTTGTTCAAGCGCATCGGCCAGGACGTAAGGCTGACGGCCATGGTGGTCAAAAGGTGATCGGCTCGGGAGTTGGCGCCTGAATGCTTGGAGCGTCGAGCGGTGAGTCCAGAGGACGTACGGCTTCAGCCTTGCGTACTTCGGGTTCTGCGGCGGGCCGGACGTCCGCCGTATAGCTATTGCCGGCTTCCTCGGGGGTTGCTTCGGCATTCTGACCATCCGCCGCATTCACAGGAATAGCTCGAGCAACGGGAATCGCATCGTCAAACCTCTGTCCCGCTGGTCTCACCGAGCCGTACACATCGTTGAGTCCCAGAATGGTGGGGGACATGACCGCCACGGGCCTGACGGTGGATAGATCGATGGCGGAAGCCGCTTTTGGCCATTCCTCTTGATCGTACTCACGCGCATAGCTGCGGACTCCCCCGCCATGAACGTCACAGCGAATTTTCGGAACCTGTGCCGCCGTGCCGAACTCCGTGAATGTTCCGGGTCCCTTTCCATCGACATCGCGGGCGCATCTCGGTGTAGCCAGAAGTCCAGTGCGCCTGCAAATCTCGACGGGCTTTAGGGTATCCGGTCTCGGGAACTTGACGGCAGGAAACTCATCGGCGGCGACGTTCATGATCTTTGTCCAAATTGGCAACGCGAGATCCTTTCCGAAGGCACCGCGGTAGATTCTGGTCGGACGGTCGAAGCCCACCCAGACGCCGCAGGTTATCGAGCTGTTGTAGCCAAAGAAGTATGTATCGGTAAAATTGTATGCGGTTCCCGTTTTTCCGGCCACAGGAATGTCCTTCAAGCCGAACTCAGTAAACGCTAACGAACCCACTCCCGTGCGCAGCGCATCCTGCAGCCCTTCCGTCACTTGCCATGCTGCCTCCGGGCTGATGGCCTTCACTTTCTGCGGTTCCGCTTTGAAGATCTGCTTTCCTTCGGAGTTTGCGATTTTCTCGATGATGTGTGGCTGTTTGGCCCTCAACCCGCTATTCGGAAAAATCGTGTATCCAATGGTCAGTTCCTCGAGAGTAGCCTCGCTGCTGCCGAGAAACGCGTTGGCATAGTTTCTCAATGGCGAGTCGATTCCGGCGCTCACGGCAACAGACTTGACCTGATCGAGGCCGATTCTTAAGCCCAGGCGGACTGTGGCGGCGTTCTTGCCCTTTGCGAGCGCTTCGCGGGCTGGGATCGGGCCTTCGTATTCGTTCTCTTCGCGCTCGACTCCCCATTCGCCGACAATCCCGGAATCGCCGCCCACCATCACGTAGCGGTTGTCAAGGCAGGAGTCGTCGACGGTCTCGCCCGGAAAGACTCCCTTCTCGTAGGCCGCAGCGAAAACGAAGGGAGTGAAGGCAGTCCCTGCCGGTCGACGGGCCATCGTTGCGCGGTTGTACTCGCTATGCTTGAAATCTCTTCCTCCCACCATGGCAAGAACTCCGCCCGTCGAATTTTCAAGGGCCATGACGGCTCCCTGCAAATACTTGGGTTCGGGCATCTTTAGGAGCAGATTGCCCCTGTTGAGCTCCTCTTCGATGGGTCGAGCCAGTTTGCGGTAGGCCTCGAAGGTCACATGATCATAGCCAGGTTGGCCCTCGACTCTTGAAAGAACCTCGCGAACAGCAAGTTCGGACGCCCTCTGAAGTTTCGAATCAAGCGTTGTGTAGATGTGGAACCCGCCGTTCATGGCGCGGCGGTATCCGAGCGCCGCAATCGCCTGCTGCCGGATATAGTCGATGGCATAGGAAACCTTGAAGGGATTCGTCCTCTTCATCACATAAAGCGGCAAGTCTACCTGCTCCTTGTAATCGGCCTTTGATAGAAGACCCTGCTCCTTCATCCGCTTGAGCACGAAGTTGCGAGCCATCGTTGCGCCCTCCTTGTTGTTCCAAGGAGACAACAGTTGCGGGCTCTTGAGCAGGCCGGCAAGCATCGCACACTGACCGGCATTCAAATCCTTCGCGGCGCGTCCAAAATACCCGCGCGCAGCCGCTTCCACTCCGTAGAATCCGCTGCCGAAATAGACCCGGTTAAGATAGAGCTCCATGATCTTTCCCTTCGAAAAATTCTGCTCGATGCGCCGGGCCAGAAACATCTCGACGAGCTTCCGCTTGTAGGTCCGCTCGCGCAGTTCAAAGGAGTTGCGCGCCAGTTGCTGAGTCACAGTGCTCGCACCCTGCGAGATCTTTCCACGACGGTAGTTCGCTATGGCGGCCCGCAAGACACCAATGTAGTCCACCCCATGATGTTGGAAAAATTTGTTGTCCTCCGCAGCTATTACCGCCTTTACCATCAGCGGGGAAATCTTGTCCAACGCGACCGGATTGCGGTTCTGAATGAAAATCTTCCCAAGTTCCTTTCCCCCACGATCGTAGATGATCGACGCAGCCTCCATCCGCTCCAATTGCGTCAAATCAAACTCGGCCGCCCGGCGCTCCAAACGATAGCTGAAATAGGCCCATCCCGACCATGCCGCTATGCACCCAAACGCAAGCGCCGCCAGTGGCACATAGAACCACCAGCGCAGAAAAAATGGCTTTTGCCGACCACGACCCCGCAAAAAAGTGAACAGTTCTCTACTGATGACGTTATCTTCCACGTTTGAAGCAGAGGCGCAAACGAGAAAAAGCGAAACCCACAGAGCCAGCCTCTTAAATTATTGAGATTGCAAGTTATTTGCGCTTGACTTCCCGAGGGTGGAAGAGATTCTGCGGCGACTGCCACCATGAAAAAGATTCTTTTCTTGCTCCTCGTGAGTCTTTCCGATGCCTTCCCTGCCGATGCTCCGTCATCCGAGCAGACAAGTAGTGCGACGGAGACTTGGTGGACCGGGAACTATGGAACGGGCGACTGGTTGGGCGTTCGGACGACGCTCGAGGACAAGGGAGTGGAGATCTCTGGTGGATATACAGCGGAGGTCTGGGGCAATACGACGGGGGGGCTGAAGCAGGGGGCAGTTTATACTGGTTTGCTTGATTTTGGGGCGACGGTGAATCTGGAGAAACTCATCGGTTGGCGGGGCGCGAGTGTCAGCACGACTTGGCTCTGGCTCAGCGGGCGGGATGCTTCTGAGGATCTCGTGGGAAACTTTCTCACCATCTCGAACATCGCGGGGTTCAATACGTTGCGGATGCTTGAACTTTGGTTTCAACAGGATTTCTTTCTGCGG
>DATDAX010000182.1:0-6658 GCA_036525175.1 Terrimicrobiaceae bacterium
GGATCCGGCACGCGACAGCCTGAAGCAACGCCAGGGATTTTCCCTCTGAATGTGAGGGATGCACGACAAGATCGAGAGCTTTCATCCAAGGAGCAAGGGGACGCTTGTTGCCCGGCATTAGAACGTATCGATCGAGATCCAGATCACTTCGCATGGTTTCCAGGAGATGTCTCTCTTTACCTTCGCCAAACAGATAGGCGGCAAAGGAGCGTCCTTCGTTTCTTAAGCGATCAAGAACACGCAGTGTGGCGGGATGGTTCTTTACCGCATTCAGCGATGCGATCGAGCCGATAACGAAAGCCTCAGGATCAAGACACAATTCACGTCTCAACGCCCTTCGATCAGCGGTTGGAAAGAATTCCGCGGGATCAATGACATTGGGAATTACGACTGTCCTCTCTTCTCGAAGTCGGAACGCATCGACCAGGTCGCGCCGCGTTCTTTCCGAGAGTGCAGCGACACGATGCGAGGAACGGGCGAGCCAACGCATCATCAGCATGCGATGCGGCTTCAGTGGCTCGAAGGTCTTCTGTTGATGCAGCACGCATCCAATACCTGCAAGACGCGCCGCTGGGATCACATAGGCATGAGTGTTGTAGGTTTGTGAATGCACTAGTCGAATCCTCTCGTCGCGAAACCAGCGGGCAAGGCGAAGAATTCCCCCAAAGTTCAAGCGCTTTCCAGGAGCAGCACGCACAAGATGAATTTCCCGGCCAGCTCTGTGTAACTCATCACCCAACACGCCCAGGTCTCTCAGACAGAGAAACACGGGATCGAAGGGGGCGGGAAGATAACGCGAAACAACCACAGCGAAGTCTTCCGCTCCGCCCACGGGCATGCTCACAAAGGCATAGGCAACCCTCAATTTCTTGCCGCGAAAGGAGAATGCCCGCCGCCGCGTTGTTTGGTTAACAGAAGAACCACCGGGACGTCACTACTTTGAGAGAATGGGGTGATTCGTGGAATGAATAGGCGTTTCCCAACGAGGGGAGGAGTTAGTCTCGCGAAGGGAGAGAAGTCTTTCCTTCACGGCTTCAAGAACGGCCGAAATAGACTCTTCGACGCTCATTAGATCCGTGCGTACTTCCAGATCGGGCGCCTCGGGCGCCTCGTACACCGAAGAGATGCCGGTAAAATTTGGAATCTCGTTCGCTCGCGCACGACGATAGAGGCCCTTGACGTCCCTGGCTTCGCAAACATTAAGGGGCGCATTGACATAGACCTCGAGAAAGCAATCGGCGGGCAGGAGACCGCGAGCACGAAAGCGATCCGCGCGGAACGGTGAGATCAATGCCGTCAGACAGATCAAGCCCGCGCTTGCCATCAGTCCTGATACGACTCCGGCACGCCGGACGTTTTCATGGCGGTCCGCCGCGTCAAAGCCAAGGTCGTTGCACAAACCGGCACGCAGCAAATCGCCGTCGATAAGAAATGTCCGATAGCCACAATCGAACAGGCGTCTTTCGACCGAGACCGCCAGGGTCGTCTTCCCTGCGCCGCTCAACCCGGTGAACCAAACGACCAATCCAGATTGTCCGTCTCTGACCGCTCGTTCGTGGGGCTTCACGCCTGGATAATCGCATTTTACATTCATGAAATTCTGAGGACCGGCCATTCGCATTGCACTTTTCGTGGAAAATATAGATCACACGCCCTGTGCACTCTTACAAGCGCCTCTGAAGCAATTGTTGAGAGTTGTCAAGTTGGGCGCAAGTCCCACGGCGTGGCGTTCATTCCTTGCCCACGCGTGAAGCATGGATCACAACACGGGCGACCCGTTCAGGCGTGGACAAGATCATTCCTGCATCTTGTCCCTGAGCATGCCACGATAGATCCCGGGTTCGGAATTCTCGATGGTCATTGCGCCGACGCTCTTTTCGAAGAAGGCGACCGGCCCAGCCCAGCCAATGATGGCATAGGCGTAGCCTTGAGCGCGCAGGGCCTCTAAGCTGGTGAGAAGCAAAGCTGTGCCAAGACTGTGCTTGCGCCATTCCGAAAGCACACCGAGCGGTCCAAGGAAATCAGGACAGACGACGCTGTGGCAACAGAAACCTAGCAGTGCGTCACTGCGCACCGCGATGACGCACGCGACCGGCTGACGGTGAAAAGCGATCTCGCATTCGTTCGGCCATGTCTTTGGAAAATGCTCGCCAACCCACCTGGTGACGATTCTCTTTTCTGCGGCGATGGCTCGGCGAATCTCGATGCCATCGCGGGCGAGCCGCTCAAGGATGGGAGCGCTCGCTGGCAATGCGTACAGTTTTACGAGAAGATCGGGCATCAATCAGGCTTGATGAGAACTTTTACGTCGAAAGCGTACTCCATTCGAGTTCCTGCCGGACGCGCGCGCATGCGACCGACCGCACCAAGCGGATCATCCTCGCCCCAGTACAAGTCAATTTGCAGCGGGTGGAGGCCTCCGCCCGTGTCCTCGATACGCCATTCGCTGCTGCCCGTCACATCTTGAACGGTCGGCGAATCGATGCGTAGAACCTGACCGCGTCGGAGGAACCGGTTGTTCTTGGAGATGGCGCATGATCTCCGTGAAACAAGCACGTTGCCACGATTACCTAACGCTGCCTTGGCGAATTGATAGCGACCACCTCCGACGTATTGCAGATACTCACGGCCGTTTACCGGCTCAATCAAACGGCCAAAGCCTTCCCTCCTCACCGCCTCCAGGAAGGCCACGGGATATTTCCGCCCCTTCAGTCCCGGCGCGGAGATGCGAGTATCATCAAATCCGCGTTCGGCGGTGAAACCCGACTCACGCGGCGTATAATAGATCGTGCAATAGTACACGCGATATACTTTGCCTTCCGGGGATTCCTCAGTCGGTGCGGTTTCCAGCAGGCGCTGAAGTTCGGCGCGCATCTGGTTGCGAAACTCCCGCAGCTCGGCGTCACTCATCTTGTCCGTGGCAAATTCAGGCTCGGCCAGCCCTGCACAAATACTCAGAGCAATAGCGGAAAAACTTGGGAGCCATTTCATGAGTGCCAATGGTTGTTAAGCGGTCATTGTCCGCCTTGGGTGAAGCGATCTAGCCGGAGAACTTTCCCATACATGAACTCTTCATTCAAAGAACAATGAGTGGACCGGACCACCAATGAGAACCTCAATGGGCAGGCGCTTGTACTCGTATTCGTATGGAGGCAGCTTCCACTGAAATTTAGGGCCGTACCGTGCTTGACTATGCTTGATGATTTCGACGCCCGTTTGAAAGGGAAGAAAGCGATCGCGATCAGTCACATGAAGCTGTGCTCCAGCGCATATTTCGCCCGCGTATTTATGGAACGTGGGCTGAAAGTAGGCCTCTCGAAAATGAACACCTGGCAGACCAAGCGCGTTCAAAGCCGGGGCAAAATCTTCGCCGTAGATCCACGGTGCGCCAAAAAGCTCGAAGGGACGGCTGGTGCCGCGTCCCTCAGAGATGTTCGTCGCCTCGAGGAGGCACATGCCGGCATAGACGGTGGCCGTGTCGAGCGTCGGCATGTTTGGAGAAGGCAGCACCCATGGCAGCCCGGTTTCGTCGAACCACATATCGCGCTCCCAGCCCTCCATCGGCAGTACGACAAGCTCGCATTGAGGAAACGCCTCGTCTCGGAACAACGACGCCAGCTCCCCCATAGTCCGACCGTGACGGACAGGTATCGGGTGCAATCCGACAAACGAACGATACGAGGGGTCCGGCAGCGAACCTTCAATTGTGACGCCATTGATCGGATTGGGTCGATCGAATACCACGACGGGAATGCCTTCGCGTACGCAGGCCTTCATGCAGAGGTACATCGTCCAAATGAATGTATAGTAGCGTGTGCCGATGTCCTGCAGGTCAATGACGAGAGCGTCGAGCCCGTTGAGCATTTCAGAGGTAGGCTCGCGGTTTGTTCCGTAGAGACTGTGGACGGGAATTCCCAGCCGCGGGTGCTTGAATCCTTCCCATTCGATCATATTATCCTGCGTCTGTCCCAGATAACCGTGCTGGGGCCCAAAGAGAGCCGCCAGATAAAAGATATCACCGCTGAGTCTCTCCAGGATTCGAGAAGAATGAACTAGTGTCGCCGAGATCGATGCCGGATGAAGGACAGCCCCGATCTTCGCGGCCCGCAATTTTGAAGGCCAGAGCTCGGGCAGGCGATCGATGGGAAGTCTGAGGATGCTCATGACCTTCCCGGCGCTTTGGAGCGGTTCTGAGCGCGTTCCGATTTTCTTCTAAGCATTGCGCCTGGGGTCGCGAACTGGATGCGCATCACGTTAGAGGGAGCGTGCATTGGGTGTTCATGCATTTCGCAGTGCACGCACAATTTCATCGAGCAGAACCGCTCGATCAACGCCGCGCATGTTGACCGTTCCCGCGATCGCCGCATCCGCTGCCGGCCAATAATAGGCAAATGCACCCCAAATTCCGGTGGCTCCAATGATTTCCTGGCCGTCGGCCAAATTGAGACCGATACCCAGGCCGTAACGGAGGTATCGCGCAGAGCTGTGTGGACGCCACCTCAATCCGTCGCGCCACGCGGTTAACTCATTAATCCAGCGCCTCTCGAAAATCGCCTCTCCGAAAAGAGCTCGTAAAAATCTGACAAGATCGCCTGCCGTTGTGACCAAACCTCCCCCTGCCCAGTCGAATGACGTATTCATAGTTAGGAGGTCGTTATTTCCATCGTAATGATGGGAGACCTGATGACCGCGTCGACGCTCGTGCCACTCAAGAAATGTCGCGTTCATTCCCAGTGGATTGAAGATTAGGGATCGATAAGCGTCCGCCAGCGGCACGCCGAGGAGTCTCTCGATTGCGAGGCCTACAAGGACGTACCCGGTATCTCCATAGGAAAAGTCGGATCCGGGAGGGAAAGCGAGCGGACCGGCTTTGGTCGCAGCCTCGACGAGCTCCTTAGGTCGCCAGCACTTTGTGGGCTCAGCTTGCACACGCGCTTGAAATTGTTCGTCGGCAAAGTAGTCGGGCATACCGCTCGTGTGATTAAGCAGTCTGCGAATTGTGAGAGCGTCGACGGACGAAAGGCCGTGCATTCCTTTGAGCTGACCTACGACTTGAGGCTGAAGATAGGGCGCAATTGGGTCATCAAGATTCCACTTTCCGCTGGCGGCAAGGCGGACAACGGAGGCGGCAGTTATGGCCTTGGATACGCTAGCCGCGCGGAATGGATCCGATGGCCTAAGTGGCTTGGATCGTCCCCGCTCAAACAGTCCGCTCGCGCCCGCGAAAATAACGTTCAGCGAAGGAGCCTCTACTGCGAGAATAACGCCCGTACAACCTGACGCCACATATCGGTCAAGCGTCGATTGAAGCAACGAGGCAGCGGGGGCCACTAAAGCTTATATCCAGGGTGGCCTGCCGAGGCACCTGGCCTGCCGGAAATTTTCACAAACCTCCCCGAGAGTGGATGACCTGTCCGGTAATCCATTCCGCTTCGGCGGAAGCCAGGAATCGAACGAGTCGCGCGGCGTCCTGAGGCATCCCAATGCGCCCCGTGGGCGACTCCCCTTTCCAGCGTGCCTTAAGCTCTGGAGGGATCCATCCTGTATCTGTGATGCCGGGATCAACGGCATTTACCGTAATCCCGAGTTTAGCGACCTCCGCGCTTAGGCTTCGGCTAAAAGACTCTACCGCACCCTTGGTTGCCGCATAGGCCAATTCTTCCGGCATTGGAACGAGACCTTGTCCCGATGAAAGATTGATTATCCGACCGTGTATCCCGAGTGATCGAATCGCCTTGAACCGGCGAACGAACTCCGCACACAGTAGGGCCATCGCTCGAATGTTGATGACGTAGTGCTCGTCCATCTGCTCTGCAGTAAGGTTCTGGATTCCATCACGCAGGGAATGAGTGGCATTATTCACGAGAACCGCCACGGGTCCGCAATGGGCCTCGACGTGATCGAAAAGGTGCTTCGGCGCCTGCGGATCCGAAAGGTCCAGTTCGAGGCCGTTGGCTTGTCGACCCATCCGGCGCAACTCGTCCATGAGTATGGAAGGTTCGTTTGAGTCGCCCGCCAGGCCGGTCTTTTTATCGTAGGGACGGTAGTACGTGATGAAAATGTCGGTCTCATCGCGAGCGAGCTCCCGTGCGATCGCCGCACCTATTCCCGCCTGCCGGCTGACACCGGTCACGAGCGCTAATCGGCTTTGAGAAGAGCTCATCTTTGTTGACTTCAGGCCCTCGAACTCTGCTTTTGACGAATCGGCGGCTTGGCGCTCAGCCGCCTTGGGGCTTGCGCTTGTGAATTGTTATGCCGTTGCCGTCAGGATCGGCAATTAGCGCAAAGCTGCAAACCGGAGTTTCGATATAGTCGGCAAGGAAGGTGACTCCAGCTTGCTTCAGGTGGGAAACAGCCTCGTCAAGACTCTCGACCTCGAACGCTACGCTTGGTCCGCTCATTCCTGAGGGCGCCCAAGCATTCGATATGGCGAGTGTGGTATGTCCCACCTCGTACTCTATCCAATACGTGCCCGGCATACCCTTAATTTCATGGTTGAATTCGCCTGGCGAAAGCCCGAGGACGTTCTCATAGAAGTTTTTGGCACGGTTGATGTCCGAAACTGGGTACGCGACGAACGCGATTTCTGCTACTTTGATCATAGGGTCGATGGTTCTTTATTATGAGCGAGACCCGTGGGTCTGTCAGGTGGCGGCTG
>DATDAX010000183.1:0-5314 GCA_036525175.1 Terrimicrobiaceae bacterium
CGCATTGCAAGACGGAATGCCGCACGGTATTTTGGTGACAACAATGAAAAGGCGCTTGTCACTTGCCCTGGCCAGTTTGGCAACTTGTATCGCTGTATCCGCCTTTGGGCTTTCGGGAGATCTTGCTGGAAATGCGGGTGCGCTGGAGGACCTGAATACCCTGAGCACGAAGTTTGACGAGGCCGTTCGCGGGCAGGATGCGGTTGCGCTTGCCGCGCTTTTCACGCCGGACGGGGTGCGGGTGTCGCCGGATGGTGTCTTTTCCGGCCGGGAAGCCATTGAGAAGAGCTTCGCTGACGATTTCCAGAGATCACCGATAATTGGGTATATTTTCCAGACCGATCAACTGCACTCGATCGGGGAGGAAGCGTGGTCCGTTGGCCAATGGTGGAAGACACTCCAGGGCAAACCCGTATTTGCGAGTGGCTACTGGTCAGCGATCATCGTTCGCGAGGGAGGGGTGTGGAGATTCCGCATGCTGACGTTCAACGAGGGACTACGACTGGGTCCGAGCAGTTAGGCGGCACCGCCAAAGAGGCTCTCCTGTTGCGTTTGAGCATGCGAGGTGCAGGTTTCGCGAATACAGCCGCGGGCTAGCCAGCGTCTCTTCCGGGAGCGCAGCACCGCGTAAGTGAGGGCGGAGGCGATTCGCTCGGCGCGGTGTTGGTGAAGTAGCGATGAAAAAATCCTAATGTGCCGGGAGATGATGCCGCCCGGGTGGGACGATTGGGGGTCAGGCCAGTTCCACCCTGGGAATCCCGAGGTTACCTCCCTACCTATTTTGACGGCAGACGCCCTTGCGCCCGCACCCCAAACACGGCCTGCGCTGCCCTGCGCTCGAGGACTTCCACCTTCAAAACATCCCCGACAAAGCTGTCCCATCCGATCCGCCAATACACAAAGCCCTTGATGAGATGCAACCGCCTCAATACGCTCTTAACCGTTATGTTAGCCATTGGGCGGGCTGATCCATACGAACCCCGATAGGGTGTTCCCCCCGAACGCCTGCCGCGGCTAACGGTGCGGGGGGTTTGGGGGCGCACAGCCTACATCAAACCCGTCCGCTCTTAAGGACCAACGTGACGGTGCGGGTTAGGACGGAGTTCGGGTCGGCCAGTCACTCCCCCAAATGGGGGAAATTCATGAAATCTTTGATCTTGCTAGTGGACGCACTTGTCCCCACTCTGCCGGGCAGCAATTAGAGGCTGCGGTTGAGGGGGATGCAAAAAATCACTTCTGCGGATCAACGAAAGCTGTCCATTTTCGTAAGGGAGCTTTATTGTCTCGATTCTGTTCAGCTGATCTTAGATCGCGTCGCGCAAGGCCTTGGTATGCTAATAGGGGCGGACAGTGTGTTTGTGGCGAGGGCCGACCCTAAGCGAAATAAAGTTGCGCTCTTAGCGGAAAACGTCGGCCCAGAGCTGTACAAGTTGTGGCCGAGCCTCGTCGCCCTTCGGCACGAGAATCCTGCAATAAATCATCATATGTCCCATCCGGAGGGGCCCGCACTCATGATTGAAGATTTGCTCCCAATGTCTGAGTGGAAGAAGACAGCGGTCTTCAACGAATTCTATTCGAGGCTCGGCATGCGGGAGCGGCTTAGTGTTAGCCTTTCATTTTCCCGTCCGGATATTACGGGCGTCGTTGCACATCGCTGTCAGGGGACCTTTACAGAGCGCGACCGTTCTGTGCTGAATTTTCTTCGGTGTCACCTCTCCCAAACGTGTTCAAACGCAAAGGTGCGCCCTCCCCCCGCTTTCCCGTCGATCATGCAGGCGCTCGAGTCGCTCGTCGGTGGAAGCATTATCGCGCTGGATTCGGCAGGAAAGGTTCAATTCTGCTCCAACCTCGCCCAGCAATACTTTGAGAGCTTTTTCGCGAATGAAAGACCATTCCACGATGGCATCCCGCTGACTGTGAAGGTTTGGGCTCTGCGGGAGTTGGCAAGATTCGAGACTGACGAATTGGCCATTCGTCCACCTCAGCCACTTGTGGCGCGAACCGGCGAGCGCACGCTTCGCATCCGAGTAGCAAATACGCGGGAAGGAGACGGCTGCGTGCTTTTGTTGCGGGCGGAAGATCCGGCGCTGGAATTGGCAAAATTGAGCTATTTCGGGCTCGGAGCGCGCCCAACCGAGGTGCTCTATTGGCTGGCTAAAGGTAAAACAAACAAGGAGATCGCGATTATTCTGGGAATGGCAAATGAGACTGTCAAAACTCATCTGAAGGACATTTTTTCCCGGCTGGACCTCGAGAACAGAGCAACTGCCGCGTCGATGATTTCAGAAGTTCTTGTTGGCGTTTAGCATGGGGGTGGTCGCTTTTTCGGAACCAGCAATCGGGTCTTTTGCGTCTTTGCCAGCCGCTTAAGATGACGGACATCGAAACCCATGTCGCACAACTGCATGGGGAAGCCCTCGATGGGCCGTGGAGGAGCGATCAGTATCGATTTATGGCTGCGATTGGCAGGCGTTTTTCCCGGCGGTGCGGCACCGCCGGTATAAGTCAGGCATAGGAACGAAGTCCACGACTGACCGGGCGTTCTTTGACATGGAGGCGAGCACTGCTTGGGAAATGACGGCTACGCGGTAGCCGTCCCATGCATCGGGACCGTCCACCGGCCCGACACAGCCTTCGGCATTGACGGAACGCCATCGGGATATTGCGTCAACCCACGCCTGTAGTTCGTGTCGATATGCCTCGGCGAAGCGCCCTCGAAAGTCGGGAGGAACGTCTCTAGTGACTTTCAAATCAGAGCGTACGGCAACCCGAGCGGTCGGCGCCAGTTCGACTGTGCCTGATTCTCCGACGATCTCACATCGTATCTCGTAGCCGTAGCGGGACTTCACGAAGAGTTCGTCGAAAACGAGAGCGCCGCCTTCGAGTTCCAAGATCACGACCTGCGGGTCCCGAAGCGCCGCACTCGCGGGAGTTGGAGACAACCAGTTTACCGCAGCGACCTCGCGATCAAAGACCCATGGCATTACATAAATCTCGTGCGACGCTGCGCTGAGCACGGTGGTTTCAGATGTCCAACCAGCAGGCACGTCGACGTTGCGGTGAACGCAATGCGCCAGAACGGGAGAGCCGATGACCCCGGAGGCGATCTTTTTGCGCAGCTCGACGTAACCGGGATCGAATCGGCGCATGAATCCGACCTGGACCATGCGCAGCCCCACCTTCTGTTCGAGCCGGACGATCTCTTCACATTCAGTCACTGTCGGCGCCAGCGGCTTCTCACAAAGGACCGGCTTGCGCGCCGCGATACAGGCAACGACATACTGGGCATGCGTCGCGTCGCTCGACGCGATGATGACGCCGTCCACATCCCGCGATGCGATGAGTTCCTCGGCCTGGCACGCTTTCGCGCCAGGCACTCGCGACGCGACCATTTCAGCACGTTTCAGGTCGATGTCAGCGACGGCACGGATCTCCGCCCCGGAAATCGCTGCGGTGATGGTCTTAACATGATCGGCCCCCATGATCCCTGTGCCAATAACTCCTATGCCCAGGTTCATTGTGGCCTCATGTCTGAAGCATCTTTATCCTTGGTTGCAACTCAAGCGCAGATTGGTTGGATGGTCCTTGATGCGCGAAGGCAAGTTGTGGCAAACATTAGGAAACTACCATGGGTCTGGCCATCTTCACTCTCATTCACATCCTCATCAGCCTTGCGGGCATCGTTTCGGGACTGGTTGTTCTCGGCGGATGGCTCGCCGGGAAGCATTATCAAGGATGGACGGCATTTTTTCTGGTGACCACAGTGATGACGAGTGTCACCGGTTTCTTTTTCCCTTTCCGCGGCTTCACACCGGCTTACGGGGTGGGCGTAATTTCTCTCTTCATTTTGGCGGCGGCCATTTTTGCCCTCTATGTGCGCCGACTCTCCGGTGGCTGGAGTAGGGTCTATGTGATCAATGCGGTTATCGCTCTTTATCTCAATTTTTTCGTTCTGGTCGCGCAGCTCTTCCAGAAAACTCCCGCCTTGAAGGAACTCGCTCCAACGCAGTCAGAACCACCCTTCGCCATGTCGCAGGGCATCGTGCTGCTGCTTTTCGTCGCGTTAGGCATCGCGGCGGTTCGTCAGTTCCGAGTCGAGCCCGTGAAAATCTGAGGGGGTCGCTACCGGTGGTAATGCGCGGGTCTGCTTCTCGGGCGGCAGTTTCTCCAAACCGAAGCACCGAACGATCCACCGGGTTCATGAAGCGCCCTTGTTTGCGAAGGACTTGATGTAATCGTCCATTCTCATGCACGGTGCGGCAAAAATGAATCTTTCGCAGGCGCGAATAGTCGCGTTGCGGGCACAGGGATTGAACGGAGCGAAGATTTTTGGTACCGGAACTACGGGCGCGCTGAATGCCATCGAGCATCTCGGCTACGTCCAGATCGATACCATCGCAGTTGTCGAAAGGGCGCATCATCACATTCTTTGGTCGCGTGTGCCGGACTATGCGCCAGAACTGTTGCGCCAGTTGCACGGCGAGCGCCGTGTCTTTGAGTATTGGAGTCACGCTGCGGCGGTCCTGCCCATGAGGGACTTCCGCCAATCGCTGCCACTTATGCGGTCATTTCGGCGCAAGTTTCACTGGTCCGACGACTCGCCGGAACTTCGGCGCGCGATGCGTCGCGTACTGGCGCGCATCCGTGGCGAGGGACCACTGAAAGCGCGCGATTTCGAGACCAAGCAAGTTCGCGAGCCGGGCTGGTGGACGTTCAGCAAGATAGAAAAGCGCGCTCTGCACGAACTTTGGATGCGCGGAGATGTGATGGTCGCAGGTCGCGAAGGGTTTCAGAAGAGTTACGACCTGACCGAGCGTGTTCTGCCGGCAGATATTGACCGCTCCATGCCGAGCGAGACGGAAGCAGCGGATTTTCTTATCGAACGCACGCTCGAGGCCCACGGCGTGGCTCGAGAACCAGAGCTTCGGTACTTGCGGGACGGCGCTGTTGCCGCGACTATCCGCAAGAGGCTGGCCCATGCGGTTAGGAAAGGCCGCGTGGTGCCTGTGCAGGTGGGGGACTTCGACAAGCCCGCTTACACGCTTGTGGAAACGCTCAATGACCTGCCGGAGAACGTGGAGTCGATTGAAGTACGAATCCTTTCCCCCTTCGACAATCTCATCATTCAACGAGAACGCCTCCGCTGGCTCTTCCAATTTGATTATCAACTTGAATGCTATGTACCCGCGCCGAAGCGGCGCTACGGGCATTTCGTCCTGCCGGTGCTATCGGGCGATCGATTCGCCGCGCGCCTGGAAGCCAAGGCACTGCGTGAGCGATCGACGTTGCTGCTTACAGGGCTTTGGTTCGAGCC
>DATDAX010000184.1:0-13598 GCA_036525175.1 Terrimicrobiaceae bacterium
CTCAAGGGCCGCGGACGCGATTTCCTGCTGTGAATACCTTCCCCTTCGCTGGACGGCAACACACCTTTTCCTCATATCGTGATTCTCCTGCTAAGAGCGACAATGTCAATTGCAGGCCCGCCGCATTCCGTGGAAAGTCCCGATCAAACGCAAATAGTGGTGGGCAGGGAGGGGATCGAACCCCCGACCAACAGTGTGTAAGACTGCCGCTCTACCGCTGAGCTACCTGCCCGCGCTCGTGAGGAAATTACGCAGAGTCGCGCGATTGCCAACTCCGTTCACGTCTCATTGAGACGATAACCAAATGCCTTCGTAGCGCTCGGCTCGCCAGGAATTCTCATCTTGAATCTTACGGAAGTCGATTCCTGTCGCCGTTCGCACAAAGAGATAGCTCCCCTCCCCGCTTTGCAGTTGCTGCGGGTCGCTCGACGAAGTGTCCGTAAAAACAATCTTGTTCGCCTCCAAACGGTAACGTCCACGAAACTGGGGTGCTGTGTAGTCGCCCGCAACGTAGACAAGATAATTTCCGTCTGGCAGAATGCGCAGTTCTATCGATCCCTCCCGTCCCGGGCCGCTTCGTCGCCAGGCTCCAACGATTGGGGACCAATCTGAAAATGCGAGTCTTGAGATTCGCCAATAGTCGTCTTCAACGCGCCAATCGACCGTTACGCGTTCCCTGAGGTTGAAGCGTCCGGTGGCGGTGGCGACCGCGTCGCTGCGCGTGGCGGCGCGTCTGGGCAGCGAATATACGACCTCGGTCCTTTTGAAGACGAGTTGGTACGGCTCGACTTTCAAAGTGCTGAGGTATTTTTCCACGCTCGCCGGACGTGGTGTGATCGGCGACTGGATGGTCGCATTCTTAGTGAAGTACAAGCGCAACTCATCGATCTTGGCGTTGTTGTGCAAGGACTGAAACTGGATGAGCCGCTGGTCGAAGGGAAGACGATCTCCCAAATGTGGTCTCTCCCGATGCGCGCATGCGGACAATGCTGCACTGCAAAGGAGTAGAAAGCCGTATCGCCGAAAGATCATCATCTAAGAGCGCTCGTAATGCGAGCTTCAAGGCAAAGTGAGGCTTCAGCCACTGAGAACTGTCACCTTGCCGGCTGCGGAGTTACGGTCGGCCTGAACACAGGGCCTCCCGTAATCGGAGGTTGAATAAGACTCTGCGCTATATACTCCGAATTGATCGGCGCAATCAGGCTGTAGCCACCCTTGCCGTCGGGCAGCATGGGAGTTCCCCACCGGTTGCGGCAGACTACCTCCTTGGCGAGTATGCGCTCTCCACGAAGCGTATGATTGTATAGTTCTGGCGCAGGTTGCGTGATTGCGCCGAGCAAGGCGCTGCTGGCAATCAATAGGGGAAGCATGGCCGATTTAACCTTCCTTTCCGCCGTCAAAGCAAGCCGAAATCTTCCGGATTGCCCTGTTGCTTCAAGCTATGCCCTTTCAACCTGCCAGTATTCCAGGTCAACCGGCGTTTCCCGTCCGAAGATCGTGACAGAGACGCGAAGCTTTCCGCGTTCGGGGTCGATCTCTTCGACAACGCCGTTCTGATTCTGGAACGGACCATCGGCCACCTTCACCTTGTCACCGACCTCGAAGCTGATCTTTGGCTTGACCGAGTCCTCGCGCTCCCGGACCTGAGCGAGGAGGCTCTCCACCTCCTTCTTACGCATCGGAATCGGTCGATCTTTCGTTCCGGCAAATCCGATGACTCCGTCGGTATCTTTTATGAAATACCATGTCTTCTCTACGAGCTGATTATTCTCGTCGAGAAGGTTCATGTTTACGATCAGATAGCCAGGAAAGAACTTGCGTGTCGTCTCAGTCTTCTTGCCGCGCTTGATCTCCTGAACCCGCTCCGTGGGAATCAGAACCTCATAAACGAAATCCGACATCTCCTCCAGTTTGATCCGGCGGATCAGATTCTCCTGCACCTTCTGCTCCAGGCCAGAAAGGACATGCACGACATACCATTGGTCTCTCGGCGCTATTGCCATTGTTACGATTTCGTCAGGAAGCTGACGACATTGATAAGGATGAAATCGAAAAAGGCAATGTATCCCCCGAGGATCAGCATCGCAATAAGGACCACCATCGTGGAGTCTACAAGCTCTTTGTAGCGCTTGAATCCCTTCTCGTTCGGATCCCAGGGCCACTGGGCTTTGCTAAGTTCGGCGCGAACCTCGCCGATGAACCTGCGGACCTTTGCGATCATTGTAATACTTCGATCAATTTAGCCCTTCCACAGGACAGGAGGGACTCGAACCCCCAACCGGCGGTTTTGGAGACCGCTGCTCTACCAATTGAGCTACTGTCCTCTTGGGAAGAAACGGCAATTTAGTCAAGGATTTCAGCGACACGACCCGCACCGACCGTGCGCCCGCCTTCGCGAATGGCGAAGCGTATCGTCTTTTCCATCGCAATGGGAGTGATCAACTCCACTTCGATGGAAACGTTATCCCCCGGCATAACCATTTCCACACCGTCCGGGAGCTTGATGGTTCCCGTGACGTCAGTTGTGCGAAAATAGAACTGGGGACGATAGTTGGAGAAAAACGGCGTGTGACGGCCGCCTTCGTCCTTGCTTAACACATAAACCTCCGCCTTGAACTTCTTGTGCGGCTTGATCGTGCCGGGCTTCGCAATCACCTGACCCCGTTCGATGTCATCCTTCTTCACACCACGAAGAAGCACGCCAACGTTGTCGCCGGCTTCGGCTGAGTCGAGGAGCTTGCGGAACATCTCGATGTCCGTGACCGTCGTTTTCGCGGTGGGACGAATCCCAACGATCTCGACTTCCTCCATCTTCTTGAGAACACCGCGCTCCACCCGTCCCGTGGCAACAGTGCCACGGCCTTCAATGTTGAACACGTCTTCGATGGGCATCAGGAACGGCTGGTCTTTCGGCCGTTCTGGCGTCGGAATGTATTCGTCCACCGCCGCCATGAGATCGGTGATTGCCTTTTCGTGCTCGGCGCTGCCTTCGAGCGCCTTGAGCGCACTGCCCTTAACGATCGGGATCGTATCGCCGGGAAATTCGTATTTGCTCAGGAGTTCGCGAACTTCCATCTCGACAAGGTCGAGGAGGTCCTTGTCGTCTACCATGTCTACCTTGTTCATGAAGACAACGATCGATGGGACGCCAACCTGGCGGGCAAGCAGAATGTGCTCGCGGGTCTGCGGCATCGGACCATCCGCCGCACTAACCACAAGGATCGCTCCATCCATCTGGGCTGCGCCGGTAATCATGTTCTTCACGTAGTCGGCGTGGCCAGGACAATCGACATGCGCATAGTGGCGCTTATCCGTCTCGTATTCGACGTGAGCCGTATTGATCGTAATGCCACGCTCTTTTTCTTCCGGGGCCGCGTCGATTTCATCGTACTTCTTAGCCTGCGCCTTGCCGGATTTCGCAAGCACGGTGGTAATCGCCGCCGTGAGCGTAGTCTTGCCGTGATCAACATGGCCTATCGTGCCAATGTTGACGTGCGGTTTGGTTCTCTGGAACTGTTCTTTTGCCATCTTTAGAGTTGCTTTGGATTTGGACCAGCGCCTGTTCTACAGCTGGAGCCCATGACCGGGATTGAACCGGTGACCTCGTCCTTACCAAGGACGTGCTCTACCAACTGAGCTACATGGGCGTGGGCGGCCGAAGCCGAGTGAAGAAACATAGCGCTATACGTTTATACCCGCCTGTAAAAGGGTGTAAGACCCTATCCGTCTCACCGATCGGCGGAAAAACGGTTAGAGTCTTTTCCCTGAAATAGAAGGGAGGTGCAACGTAACAAAGCGCCTGAGGGTGTCAAAATGAAAAATCGGAGGATTGACGGGGAGTTAGCTGCGGGCGAATCCGGAGAGTCTCGATTGGACGATCGCACCCACAATGAACAAGGCAACCAGGCTGATCAACCGCATGGTTTGATCGAATGGAAGCACGTTACTAATGATGCTGGCGCCGATCAGCGCGGAAAGGGCGATGAGCGCCCAGTCGAAGACCACCGAGACAAGAATGGCAGCGAGCACCGCCCCAACGACAAAAAAGATCCACCCGAGGGAATCGGCATTGGCGCCCAACATGACGGCGATCTGCATGGCCAGCATTCCTCCCGCGAGGCCTCCCGCCAGCGCCACGGCAACACGCTGAAGCACGATAGCCAGCAAGGCCGCAAGCAGGCCGATTCCGATGGCAATGGCAATAATTACTATCTCAGGTTGCCCCTTCACCAGTTCTTCGCCAAATCGCATCCCGGCGAGAAAACCGACGACGCCAACGAACAGCCAGAAAAGCTTCCGTCCAAAGAGGATGAGAGCGAGGCCAACGAGAACCTGTGGGACTGGTGTAAGGTGAAGCTGATCGAAATTCATCGGCAACGGTCGTAACTGTTGAAATGCGATGGGATCGGCGAACGTCGCACTTCTATCACGTCAGTCTGATCCGTCGATGAAAGACTTCTTTGAGATGGGTTCCGTGTGTCCACGGCTTTCCACTTGCCCGGCGTTGACTTCTAGGCTAGCCCCTTTTCGCATGAATCCAAAACTGCTGCAGACCAGCGCAGCCGTCCTAATCCTTGCCATCTTTGCCTCCGCTTGTGAGAATCTGTCACCTGGGGAGAACGCAGCAGTTTTTGGAACGGCCGCAGGCCTGGCTACAGGAATTCCCCTCGTCGCCAGCGGCGTCAATCCGAACATCGCGATTCCCGTGACAGCCGGTGCGGTCGCCGTGGCTGCGGTGAGCGCTTATATCATCGCAAAACACCAGGCTTCCGAACGTCAACGCAAGATCGCCGAACAACGAGCACGCCTCTACATGGCCAGGCAGGAGGCCGCCCGGAAGGCGGCCGCTCAGCAATCAACCCCCACCGCGAAGCGTAAGTCCGGCAAACCACGCTACATCGCGGTTAAGACGGTCAAGGAGGAAAACAGCAAGGGCAAGGATCAGGTAATGATCTTTGACACCCAGAGCAATCAGATAGTTGGAAACAATGTCTATGACCTGAAGGCCTCACCCAAGGTCGGACAAACAACCAAATTTGACACGTACACGGCGGAGTACGTAGGAACCGGATCTTAGAAAGATCGCGCAAAGGCGTTCTGGCTGCGTTGCTGGGGCCGGCACTCGAAATTGATAGGGATTCAGCGAGGATATATTTCTCGTTACGCGAGCACGACGCCCACCGGGCAATGGTCGCTTCCCATGATATGCGGCCAGATAAATGCCTCTTTTAGACGCGGGCGGAGCCGTGGCGAGATACAAAAGTAGTCGATTCTCCATCCTATATTTCTCGCGCGTGCATTACTCTGATAGCTCCACCAGGTGTAGTGTCCACCCGCTGTCTCGAATTCTCGGAACGTATCGAGAAATCCGGCTGCCAAATAGGATTCAAAGCTCGCGCGTTCCTGCGGCGTAAATCCCGCATTCCTCAGATTGTTTTTTGGGCGGGCAAGGTCGAGCTCCTTGTGAGCGACATTCAGGTCGCCGCAGAAGGCGACAGGCTTTCTTTCCTCGAGCTTGCTCAGATAGCTCAGGAAATCCGGTCCCCACGAGTTCACACGGTAGTCAAGCCGTGTCAGGCACCGGCCCGAGTTGGGCACGTAAGCGTTGACGAGAAAGAAATCCGAAAACTCCGCCGTGATGACACGACCCTCTCGGTCATGAACATCGGAGCCGATGCCGAAACGAACCTCCAAAGGGCCGACCCTTGTGAGCATCGCGGTGCCGGCATACCCGGGGCGGTCGGCTGCGTTCCAAATGACCTCATAGCCGTCAAACACCGAACATATCTGTTCTCGACGCGCTTTAGTCTCCTGCAGGCAAATGACATCTGCCTTCGCATCGTCAAGAAAATCGTGGAATCCTCTCCCGAGGGCGGCGCGGAATCCATTGACATTCCACGAGACGAGCTTCACACGACGAAGGAAAACTCGGAACGGATTGCGTGATGATCGGACGCCGGGGTCGGAATGACGGAGCAGGCTTCAAGCCGCAACAGGCGGTTGTAGAAGATATGGTCGATGACGAAGGGCATCCTGCGCCATGTGACCTGGGAATTTTGCGACGGATGGAAGCCTGCCCGCCTGAACTGATCGATCAGGGTTTCGCCCGGGGCGCAATTGAAATCGCCACCCAGCAGCGTCGCCCCATTGGATCTCCTCAGCTCGATCTCGACGCGATCTCGTTGCGTATGATGATCGTTGCTCGACGCGTTGATCATGAAAAACGCCTGCAGATGTGTATTAATCATGCGCAGCGGACGCCCCTCGATCTCCGTCTCGACACCGATCATGAGGCGGTGCGAAGGCTTTCGCAGCAACCCGCCAAACTCAAAAGCGATTTCCGCGGGCGGAAGATCCTTTCGATAAAAACTCCGCAAGGGTGTCTTCGAGAAGATGGCGAGACCAAGGCCGAAGGGAATCTCCATTCTGTTGGGCCGCGGATACGCGAAGACCGAATCATAACCCGCGAGATCTCTCTTGAGTCGCTCATAGTGGGGCGGAGGCTCAATCTGCCTGCCGCCATCGTAGCCCCGCTCGACCTCCTGCAGAAAAATCACGTCGGCATCCTGTTCACGAAGAAAGCCGATCGAGCTGCCGAGACTCACCTCAGCCTGGTCTGGATCTTCATCGTTCCAGACCTGCCCATTCTGCATGTTGAAAGTCAGCGCGCTAAACATCGTTCTTGCCCGCCTTGTCAACGCGCGTCGGCGACCGGTATGTTCCCCCCCGCGAGAGAAAAGGCGGAGATACCATGCACAAACTCGTGTTGGTTCGTCACGGCGAAAGCTTGTGGATCAAGGAAAATCACTTTCACGGAACTAGTGTGGGTCGCACGAAAATGGGCGTAACGAGGCGATCTGCGCCGGCTTTGATGAGGATGGCAACACCTCGTTGGCGTATCTCCAGTTCTCAGCTGCACTCCCTCAACCCGCGTTCAGCCGCGTTGACCTGCTCCGATCCCCTTCGAGAAATCCTTTCCGAACTCACGTGAGACACCGCAAAGCACCCCACCGCCTCAACAAGGCCCGGGCAATCACTCCTCATCGCCGGCTTCGCTCACGACAGGAGCGATGTCCTGAAGTTTTTCGCCTTCGCGAAGATCGATGAGTTTTACTCCCTGGGCATTGCGGCCGGTCTCGCGGATTTCGGAGACTCTTGTGCGCACCATCTTGCCCTTATTGGTTATGAGCATGAGTTCATCGGCATCCCGGACGGTGAGCGCACCGGCGACTCCGCCGGTCTTTTCATTCGCCTTCATTGTGATGATCCCCTTGCCTCCACGGCTTTGAACTCGATACTCTTCAAAGCTTGTCCGTTTGCCAAGGCCGTTTTCACCGGCGACGAGGAGCTGTGCGTCCTTGTTCACAACGGCGGCGGCGACGATATAGTCGCCCTTATCGGGACGGATCCCCCAAACGCCGACGGTATCGCGTCCTTGGTCCCGCATTTCTTCTTCGTGAAAGCGAATGCTCATACCGTCATGGGTGATCAGCACGATTTCATCCTGTCCATTGGTCACCCGGCAATCAATAAGGCAGTCGTCTTCCTCGATTTTGATGGCGATGATTCCCCCCTTCCGAATGTTCTTAAAATCATTGAGGTTTGACTTCTTAACGATGCCGCTGCGCGTTGAGAAGACAACGTGCAGCTTCTGACTCCATGTCTCCTCGTCGGTCTTCTGTGCCTGAATGCGAATGGTGGCGGCGATCTTCTCCTCATTACGGAGTTCCAGCAAGTTTGCGATGGAACGGCCTTTGCTGGCGCGCGACCCCTCGGGAATTTCAAAGACACGCTCGACGTAGCAGCGGCCGCTCCGTGTAAAGAACATCAAGTAATCATGCGTCGCCGCGGTGAACAGATGCTCGACAAAGTCGCTGTCCTCAACATTCTCGGCCTCGCGCGCGGTCATGCCGATAACTCCCTTGCCGCCGCGCCTCTGCGCCCTGTAGGCGCTGACCAGCGTGCGCTTTATGAAGCCATTGTGGGTGAGCGTGACAATGACACCCTCATTTGCGATGAGGTCTTCAATGGCCATTTCCCCTTCCGCCGCGACGATCTGCGTGCGGCGAGCGGCTCCGTGCTTGCTCTGGAGCTCGCGAAGCTCGGACTTGATGATCTTTAGCACCCGTGCCTCACGGGCGATGATGTCCATGAGGTCTTTGATCGTTTCGAGCAAGGCATCGTATTCCTTCTTGACGCTCTCGCGCTCCAGGCCCGTGAGCTGATAGAGACGCAGGTCGAGAATGTGGCCAACCTGCTTTTCCGTGAACCGGTACTTGCCGTCAACCATGCGAGCATCATCGCGAATCAGGATGCCAACGTGCTCCACGGTCTTACGCGACCAGGACAGCGCCATTAACTTCAACTTGGCATCGTCGCGATCCCGGGAGTCGCGAATGATCTTAATGAAATCATCCAGGTGTGCCAGGGCGATAAGATAGCCTTCGAGTTTCTCGGCTTCGATCTCCGCCTGCCGAAGCAGAAATCGGGTGCGGCGCAGGATGACCTCGCGCCGATGCTCGATGTAACAGGACATCGCGTCCTTGAGCGACAGAAGCTTGGGTTTCCCGCGATCAATCGCAAGCATGTTGACGCTGAAAGATGACTCGAGCGCGGTGTGCTTATAGAGATTGTTGATCAGCACCTTTGGACTGCCGTCACGTTTGAGTTCGATGACGACACGGGTGTTTTCATCCGACTCATCGCGGACGTCGCTGACGCCTTGGAGGACCTTCTCGTTGACCAATTCGGCGATGCGCTTGACCAACTCGGCGCGGTTCACTCCAAAAGGAATCTCTGTGACAATAATGTTTTCACGCCCGCCCTTGACCTCCTCAGTCGCAACGCGAGCCCTCACCCGCACGGAGCCGCGGCCGGTCTCGAAGTATGATCTAATTCCTGCGGTACCTTGAAGCAGGCAGCCGGTCGGAAAATCGGGACCCCTGATAAATTGCATTAGACCCTCGATGGAGATGTCGGGATTGTCGATCTGCGCGCAGAGACCATTGATGATCTCGTTCAAATTGTGAGGCGGAATATTGGTTGCCATGCCCACCGCTATTCCCGTGCCACCGTTGATCAGGAGATTTGGAAACGATGCCGGAAATACCACCGGCTCGCTTAGCCTCTCATCATAGTTGGGAACAAAATCAACGGTGTCTTTTTCAAGATCATCGAGCAGGGTGCCTCCAAGCGGGGTAAAGCGGGCTTCGGTGTACCGCATTGCCGCCGGAGGGTCGCCCTCCACGGAACCAAAGTTTCCCTGAGGATCGATGAGCGTTTCCCGCATGGCCCAATGCTGCGCCATATGGACCAGCGTTGGGTAGATGACCGCTTCGCCATGGGGGTGATAATTGCCCGAAGTGTCACCGCAAATCTTTGCGCATTTCATAGGTTTGCGCGGCGGATAAAGACTCAGCTCGTGCATCGCGTACAAGATGCGCCGCTGTGACGGCTTAAGTCCGTCCCGGGCGTCCGGCAAAGCGCGTGAAATGATAACGGACATCGAATAGTCGAGGAACGACTTGGACATCTCCTCGGCCACATCGACCTTTTCGACACGTTCGTTGTGCGTATACATGCGACCGGGTCAGTTCGTCATTTCAAGACGTGCGTCCAGAGCCGCCGACGTCGCTCTGCTGACGCGCACCAGCACTCCGCTGGAAAACGCGCACCCTCATTTGCTTCGAAACGCTTCACGCGGCACCCTCCTTCTGCCGAATCGCTTTAGACATCGAGCCGTGCGTTGAGGGCATTGTCCTCGATGAACTGGCGCCGCGGCTCGACGACATCGCCCATAAGGATTGTGAACATGCGATCGGCTTCGACGGCATTGTCCTCATTGAGATCCACTTTCATAAGCTTGCGCTTTTCGGGGTTCATCGTGGTTTCGAAGAGCTGCTTGGGGTTCATCTCACCCAGGCCCTTAAAGCGCTGTATTTGCATGCCCTTTCTTCCGATCTCAAGAACCTTAGCGAGAATCTCGGGAATCGAAAACACCGAATGTACCGACGCCTTTTCCCCCTCGCCTTCCACCAATTCAAAGATCGGATGATCGCTATCGGAAAAGTGCTCAACCTGGAGACCTTTCCGGGCAAGTTCCACGATCAGCTTCTGAACGGCATGGGATTCATGCAATTCCACGAGGCTCGCCCGCCGACGCAGACCACCCTCCTGCTTCCGGAATTTTTCCGCCTGTTCGGAATCGCCATTCGGTCGCGGCGCATCGGAGTTCCCGGCCTCCATATCATCGTCGAAAAGATTCAGATCGCGATTCTCCTCATGAAACGCCCTCATCTCAGCCTCGCCCGGAAAGTAAGTGACCCATTCGACATTGCCTTCGCGGATCTTAACAAGATACGCTGGCAAAGTGCCGGTCTTTGGATCACGCTCGCGGAGGTATTCTTCGAAGTCTCCGCCGTGTCGCCGTATCGCGTCACTGAACTTCGAGAGTCGCTCAAGCAGCTCGAGGATATCCTTGAGCTGAGACGCGGTAAACACCTTGCCATCGGCAAGATTCTTGAGCTTAACCTCCTCCGCCCCAAGCGAGATAAGGATGCGATTTAACTGAGCGTCATCGTCCACGTATTCTTCGCGTTTCTTTCGCTTAATAAGGTAAAGCGGCGGGCAGGCGATGTAGATCTTTCCCTGCTTCACGAGTTCAGGCATCTGCCGGTAGAAAAATGTCAGCAGCAACGTTCGAATGTGAGAGCCGTCGACATCGGCATCGGTCATGATGATGATGCGGCCGTAACGGAGCTTGGAGATGTTGAATGCGCCCTCCTGGTCGCCGCTTCCAATCCCGGTGCCTACGGCCGTGATCATGGTCTGGATCTCGGTATTCTGAAGCACCTTGTCGAGCCGGGCCTTCTCGACGTTGATGAGTTTGCCTCGAATCGGAAGAATGGCTTGATAGCGGCGATCTCGCCCTTGCTTGGCAGATCCTCCGGCCGAATCGCCCTCGACAATGTAGAGCTCCGTCAGGCTGGGATCCCGCTCCGAGCAGTCGGCGAGCTTTCCAGGCAGCCCACCTCCGGTTAGCGCGCCCTTGCGCACCGTCTCGCGGGCCTTGCGAGCCGCCTCTCTCGCGCGTGCGGCGGTCAGTCCTTTGTCGACGATACGTCTCGCGACAGAAGGGGTCTGATCGAAGAAAGTCATCAAGCCTTCGTAGGTGATCGAGGACACGATGCCTTCGACCTCGGGTGTTACGAGCTTCACCTTTGTTTGCGACTCAAAGCCCGGCCAGGGGTGTTTGATCGAAAGAACGGCGATCAACCCTTCGCGCACGTCATCGCCGGAGATCGGCGGATCCTTCTCCTTCACGAGACCATTCTGCTTGGCGTATTGGTTAATCGCGCGCGTCAGCGCCGTGCGAAAACCCGTCGTGTGTGTGCCTCCATCGGGATTCGGGATTGCATTGGTGAAACAAAGGATCTGGTCGTTGTAGCTGTCATTGTATTGGAGCACGAGGTCGACAAACATATCGTCCTCCACCTCCACCTGGTCCTTGTTGCGAAACTTCACACGCCGCCTGCCTTCGAGCAGGATCGGCTTCGGATGCAAAAGCTGCTTGTTCTGGCCGAGCTGCCGGACGAACTCCTCGATGCCAAGCTTGTAGAGGTATTGCTCATGCTTGGACGGATCGGTGCGCTCGTCGACGAGATTGATCTCAAGGCCGGGGTTAAGGAAGGCGAGTTCACGCATTCGTGCGGCAAGCTTTGCGAACTGAAACTCAGTGGTAATGTTGAAGATTGTCGGATCAGGCAGAAACGTGATGAGAGTTCCTGTGTGCTTCTTGTTCTTCAGATCGCCGATGATCGTGAGCTTCTGCGTGGTGACGCCACGTGCGAATGCCATGTGATACACCTGGCCGTCGCGAGACACCTCAACCTTGAACCAGTCCGAAAGCGCGTTCACGCATTTCGCACCGACACCGTGCAACCCTCCCGAAAATTTGTACGCACCCTGGCCGAACTTTCCGCCCGCGTGCAAATTCGTCAGGACCAGTTCGATCGCCGGCACTTTGAATTTGGGATGGATATCCACGGGAATACCTCGCCCGTTGTCCTTTATGGAGCACGATCCATCAACATGAAGCGTGATATCGATCCGAGAGCAATGGCCTGCGAGGTGCTCGTCGATCGAGTTGTCGAGCACCTCGAAAACACAGTGGTGCAAGCCCCGCTCGTCCGTCGGGCCGATGTACATTCCCGGGCGCTGGCGGACCCCTGCAAGGCCTTCCAGCTTGTCAATCTTGGAAGCGTCGTACTTTTCGGACGTGTGGGAAAGCGTCAAATCTTCGGGCATCAAATCGCGGAAAATCTCAAATCTCTAAAAGGATAGAAACATACGAATGCCGGGCTTGATAGACAATGTTTTTTTGGCATAGGAAGGCCCACAGTATGCAGTATTTAGTGGAAAGGGAGTCCCACCCCCACAAGATATTGGGGCTGGGCCGCACCATCGCTCCTATCCTCGGATTAATTGTCTGCCTCGGTGTATTTGGTCTGCTCCAATTCCAGAAGAGCCGCTTCGTGTTCTTGTCCGACGGAGTGTATTTCGTAGACGGCGACTGCTATTCTCGCATGGCGCGCGTCCGACTCGTCGCTGGGCAACCGGGAATTCTTATTAAGCGGCACGGGTTTGAGAATTATCCGCTCGGCGTCCGGCCCCATACCACGGCTCCGATGGATTATCTGATCCTTGGAGCAGCCCGGCTTCTTGGCGACAGATACGATTTGGATTTCGCCGGCGCATGGATCTCTCCAGCCCTGGGCGTCTTTCTCATTTTTCTTGCTTGGATCTGGGGTGAGCGAAGAAAGATTCCCTACCGATGGTGCACTGTGACGCTTCTGTCGATTTCGCCGGTGGTCCTCCATGGATTCGCCGTCGGGAGGCCTGATCACCAATCCCTGGTCCTTCTGCTTACAGGGAGCGGAATTCTTGCGGAAACTGCACTCTGGGCAAAGCGCTCGGTGTGGGCTTCGCTTTGGTGGGGGTTTTCCTGGGGTTTTGCGCTTTGGGTTTCATGGTTCGAACCGCTACTCCTGCTGCTTCTCGTGCTGATCGTTCGGATTCTGGTTTGGCGTAGCCAATGTCTGGTACGTGCATGGATGCTGGCGCTCGGGATTGCGACCACGGTTGTTTTCGTTGCGGTTATTGTGGAAGGGTTGCCTGACGCAGGCCTCGGGGAAAATTCCGGCTCCTCATTTTTTCAGTGGGCTACACGGATTGGCGAACTCCAGTCCTTTCACCCACTCTCCGCAGCAATCGCCTGGATCGGTTGGCTGGCACTGCTTCTTCCGTTCGCCTTGGCATGGATGGCATCCCAGCGAAAGCAAAACCTCTGCTGGCTATGGCTAACGCTCTTGCTCTCCATGGCCGCGCTCACGGCCTGGCACGCCCGCTGGGGGTACTTTCTTGCCTTAAGTGGAGCGTTTGCGATGCCGGCCGGGCTAGGCGTCATTCGAAAGCGCTGGCTTGGCTATTCGCTCTTCGTTGCGAGCCTCTGGCCTGTCGCATCGGTTCTTGATAGAGAGTTGTTTCCTCAGGGAGAAGCCGGCCGTATACTCGCAGAGAACCTCTATGAAAGCCGTCAA
>DATDAX010000185.1:0-5884 GCA_036525175.1 Terrimicrobiaceae bacterium
GGGATCGATACTCAATGGGCTGGCGCTGACAAAGCTCAGGGCCTTCGGATCCGGATTCTTAATCTTCAGCGATTACGGAAAGGGTTCCCTCCGCCTGGCAGCCATCATGGAGTTGCCCGTGGTCTATATCTTCACGCACGACTCGATCGGTGTCGGAGAAGACGGTCCCACCCACCAACCGGTGGAGCATCTTGCCGCGCTGCGATCCATTCCCGGCTTGGTCGATCTTCGCCCCTGTGATGCGAACGAAGTCGCCGAAGCCTGGCGCGTTATCATGGAACTGAAGCATGAGCCTGTAGCGTTGATTCTAAGCCGTCAGGCGCTTCCAACGCTGGATCGCTCCAAATACGCACCGGCCTCCGGCGTCCGTAGGGGCGCCTACGTTCTAAGTGATGCTCCCAATGGAAAACCCGACGTCCTGCTGATGGCGACGGGCAGCGAAGTGTCCCTGTGCACAGCTGCGCAAGAAGAGCTCGTGAAGCGCGGGGTTCAGGCACGAGTCATTAGCATGCCGTCGTGGAAGCTCTTTGAGGATCAGGATGACGCTTATCGTGAATCTGTAGTACCGGTCAATGTGCGCGCGCGTGTATCGGTGGAGCAGGCGGCAAGGTTCGGTTGGGAGCGTTACGTGGGAATCGACGGTGAGCGCATAGGGATGAGAACCTTTGGGGAATCGGCACCCCTGCAAAAGCTCGTGCAGAAATTTGGCTTTACCGTCGACAACGTCGTCGCCGTCGCCCTCGATCAAGTAAATAAAAACAAGCAAAGAATTGAAGTTGTCAGTTAGCTAAGTACTAAATATTAGTACTAGATGCTCTTGAATCATCAGCCGTTCTCATACCTTCCAATCGCTCGATCATTAAGGCTTTTCCTTTGAGCGCATGAAAGTCCCCGAGCAGAAGCGACACGGCTTAGTGGCTATTTCGCTTAGTCTTGCAGTCGCTTCACTATGCAGCCCGCGAGCAGATGATGTAGTCTTCGATTGGAAGCAAGCGCAGGGCAGCACACTTAGTGTATCCTTTGCCCAGCACCCCTACGCGGATGCCATCATTCAACGGCTTCCGCAGTTCAAGGAGCTGACGGGGATCGATGTCAAATACGAGCTGACCGCGGAGGAGAACTATTTCGACAAGATTACGACGCAGCTCTCGGGAGGAATCGGCGTGCCCGACGTGTTTATGACTGGTGCGTACCAGATGTGGGATTACGCGAGCGCCAAGCGCCTTGAGCCGTTGGATAGCCTGCTCAACGACGCTTCGGCCACCCACCCAGATTATGATGTAGGGGACATCTTTGAGGGGGTCTTCAACGCAGGAAAATGGGATTTGAAACCAGCATCACTTCCGGGAAGCGGCAAGTTGTGGTGCCTTCCGCTTGGCTTCGAACTGTACTGTCTTGCATACAACAAGAAGTACTTTGACGAGAAGGGCCTCAAGGTTCCGACCACCTTGGACGAGCTCTCTGAGCTTGCGGCGAAGCTTAAGGACTGGAACGGTCCCGGATCGTATGGAGTCGCGGTCAGAGGCACCCGGAACTGGGCTACGATCCATCCCGGATACATGAGCAGCTTCCGCGCCGCCGGCGCCAAGGACTTCGTGATTGAGGGAGGAAAGCTAGTGTCCGCGCTGGGTTCGCCTGAAGCCGTTGAGATTACCAAGAAGTTCGCGGATATGATCAGGAAGGGAGGACCTCCGGGATGGTCGAACTACACGTGGTACCAGTGCGGCGCCGATCTCGGCGCGGGGAAGGCAGCGATTCTCTATGATGCCGACATCATTGGATACTTCCAGAACGTTCCCGGGAGCACGAGCCAGTCGGGTAATATCGGATTTGCCCCTCCGCCTGTCTCGAGGGCCGGTGAGCGGCCGCTGTCGAATGAATGGGTGTGGCAGTTGGCCATGAACAGCGCCTCGAAGAGCAAGAGGGCGGCATGGCTCTTCATGCAGTATTTCACGGGTCCGGAGTTCACGCTCTGGGCGGCGCTGAATGCGAAAACAGTGGATCCTGCGCGTCAGTCCGTATGGGACAACCAAGAATTCAAAGACAAAATCGGCAAGGTTCCTGGTTACTATGACACCTTCACCAAGACGATTCCGAACACCGCAATCCAGTTCACTCCGCAACCGTACTTCATCCAGTCAACAACGGAATGGGCCGCAACGCTGCAGAAAATCGTGCTCTCTGGAGCGGATCCGAAGCAGGCGATGGAAAGCCTGGCAAAGAAGATCAGTCGGGACACTTCAAAGCTGAAGCTGGAATAGGAGCAGATCCTATTTGATGGGCGGCTGGGCAGGTTGGGTGCTTGCCCTCCGCCCTCAGAGGAAACTTTCAATACGCCGCGAGCATGAGATTCATCCAAACGCCACAGCAACTTAAGAGCGACCAATCACGGCCATGAGCACAGCATTATCGACCCATCCGCGTGCAAATCTTTCGGCATCAGGGAAGAAATACGCACGACAGAAGGCCCTTCGTCCCTACCTGGTAATGGCACCATCGTTTCTGCTTACGATCGGCATCCTTATTCCCTTCTTTGTCGCAATCTTCTACTCCTTCACCGACCTCACGCTCAGAAGCCCTGAGTATGAGATGGTCGGTTTCAAAAACTTCGTCGACACCTTTACCAATCCCGACTTCTGGCACTCGGTCGGGGTTACCGTCCGCTATGCGTTTTTTGCGACAGCGGTGGAGATGGTTCTGGGCATGATTATAGCGCTCCTGCTCAATCACGAGAGCGCCTTCTCGAGGTTCCTGCGTCTGATACTGATATTTCCGCTAATGATCGCGCCGGTCATCGGCGCGCTGATTTGGCTGCTCATTACCAACCCAACGGTTGGCATTCTCCGCGTTCCGCTGGGGTGGATAGGACTTGGTGACTTCCGATGGAGCGCGGATCCGGATTGGGCGCTATTCTCCCTCGTCATTATCGACGTGTGGATCTACACCCCCTTTGTCGTCATCCTCGTGCTGGCAGGTCTTCGCTCGCTGCCAAAGGCGCCTTACGAAGCGGCGCTGATCGACGGCGGCTCCGCATGGTTCGTTTACAAAAACCTGACGCTTCCCATGCTTGCGCCGGTGCTTCTGATTGCGCTGGTGTTTCGCATGATGACCTCCTTGCAGGAGTTTGGAATTATTTTTGCAACGACAAAGGGCGGACCCGGTGACCGCACGCTGAGCGTGGCGGTCGCCTCTTACAACGAAGCGTTTCCCTATTACAACCTGAGCGGCGCCATTCCGATGCTGCTCTTTCTGTGGTTCATGATTTACGTAGTTTGCTTCATCCTGATTGGATTCTGGAGGAAAGCGCAAAAGGCAGCATCTGGAGCAGTGTGACATATGGATAGCAACAAAGGCATATTCGGCCTGTTTGGCTCGATCTTGAGGAACTTCGTCCTCTTCCTCTACGCGCTCTTCGTGTTGTTTCCGCTTATCTGGATGGTCATTCTCTCGCTCAAGCCAGACGAGCACATGTTTACGACGACCTTCATTTTCTCGCCCACGCTGGAGAATTTTCGGGCGGTGTTGGGGCAGGAGGGATTTCTTCGCTCGCTTTGGAACAATCTGGTTGTTAGCAGCCTCGCTGTGGGACTCTCGCTCGTTGTGGGAGTACCCGCAGCCTATGCGCTAGGCAGATACCAATTCAAGGGCAGGGAGGACATCGCCTTTACCTTTCTCTCGTTCCGCTTTGCCCCCGAGATTCTGGTTATCATTCCCCTTTATCTTATTTATCAGAAACTGGGCCTGATCGAGAGTGTGTTTGGCCTTGTCTGGGTTTATCAGCTCATAAGCCTTCCGCTGCTGATCTGGATTCTTCGCGGATTCTTCGAAGATATCTCGCCCGACATCGAAGGGGCGGCGCAGCTTGATGGATACTCCTGGTGGCAGGTCTTCTTCAAAGTCCTGTTGCCCTTGATAAAGCCGGGCATTGTCGCTGCCACGCTGCTCTGCTTCATCTTCTGCTGGAATTCCTTCACGTTTGCACTGCAGCTTGGCGGCGCTTCAACGCAGACCTCCACGGTGTCAACGACCAGGTTCCTGGCGTCTGACACTGTGCACTATGGGTGGGTGGCTGCTGCGGCGCTCCTCTCATCTCTTCCGGGGGTGATTCTTGCCCTATTGATTCAAAAGCACCTGGTGCGAGGCCTGTCTTTCGGTGCGGTGAAAGGCTAAGACTTATGGCAAGCGTCGAACTACAAGGATTGACCAAATATTACAATAAGCGACGTGCTCTCGAGAATCTGAGTCTGGATATTCACGACAACGAGTTCCTGGTGGTGTTCGGACCGGCCGGCGCAGGAAAGACGACAATGCTGAGTCTGATAGCGGGCATTGCTACTCCAAATAGCGGGACCATAAAGATTGGAGGACGTGAAATCGGCGGGTTGGCGCCAGCCGACAGGAATGTTGCGATGGTCTTTGAAAGCTACGCTCTCTATTCGCAGCTTAATGTTTACGACAACATGGCATTTCCCTTGCGGAGTCCAAAGTTCAAATTGCCGGAAGATAAGATAAAGGAGCGGGTCACACACCATGCCAAAGTAATGAGAATCGACCACCTGTTGCAGCGGCCAATTCAGGCTCTCAGCAACGGACAACGGCAGCGCACGGCTCTGGGCCGGGCACTCGTGCGGAACCCAGACCTCTTTTTACTGGATGAGCCGTTAAGCCATCTTGACGCCAATCTTCGGCATTCCATGCGCGTCGAACTTAAGGAAATGCGCACACAGCTCGGGACGACGACGATCTATGCGACGCACGACTACCGGGAGGCCATGAGCCTGGGAGATCGCGTCGCGATGCTCAACGCAGGACACCTTCTTCAGCTTGCAAGTCCGGACGACGTCTATTTTCGCCCCGCTTCAATCGACGTCGCCAAGTTCTTCGGTGATCCCGAGGTGAATATTTTGGATGCGAAACTGAAGTCGTCGGGTGGCTCGCAGCTCTCTCTCCAAATGCTTGAGGAGAATATCCCTGTGCCGCTGCCGCCCGATGTCGTTCAGGTTCTTAATGAGAAGCATACCAGCAAGATCCAGGTGGGTGTCCGTCCGCCGGATGTGCGCATCGCCCGTGAGGGAGATAAGCATGCATTTCACGCGACGATCTACAGTTTCGAACCACTCGGGACCAGATCGATCCTAACGCTGAAGGCAGTGGACGGCAGTCTTGTGCGGGCCCTGGTGGATGGCCATCAGACCTTTGAGATGGATCGTCGAACGCAGTTCCGAATCGATCCGCATTTGCTCATCATCTTCGATGCGGAATCTCAGAGGTTCCTGGCACGGTCCGCAGAATTTAGCGAGGAACTTTAGGACATGGCTGAGCTTCTTTACAGAAAGCTGGTAAAGCAATACAGGCCGGATTTGCCTCCGGCACTGGATCGGCTGGATCTAAAGATCCGGGATGGAGAATTTATAGCGCTTCTGGGGCCGTCCGGGTGCGGAAAATCGACGACGCTTCGGATGACCGCCGGCCTGGAGTCGGTATCGGACGGACAGATCGTCATCGGAGGTAAGGTGGTCAATAATACCCATCCCAAGGATCGCGGGATTGGTCTGGCCTTCGAAAACTATGCGCTTTATCCGCCACTGACGGTTCGCGACAACCTTGCCTTCAACCTCAGAGCACATCGAGTCAAGCAAACGGAGATCGACAAGCGGGTTGCCGAGATCGCGAAGTATCTTCACGTAGAGGAATTGCTCGATCTAAAGCCCGCCGCGCTAAGCAGCGGTCAGAAGCAGCGAGTCAATATCGGGCGCGCCTTGATCCGGCGGCCGGCAGTCTTGCTGCTTGATGAGCCCCTGAGCCACCTCGACGCCGCGTTGCGTGTCAAGATGCGCACAGAGATCAAGCGTCTTCATACCGAGCAGCGATTCACGACGATTAT
>DATDAX010000186.1:0-17530 GCA_036525175.1 Terrimicrobiaceae bacterium
ATAGATGTTGATGTCCTTCTTGGCGTCCTCCATCTGAAGAAAGAGCATCTGCGCGACCACGAGGTTGGCGACATGGTCATCGATAGGCGTGCCAATGAAGATGATGCGATCCTTCAGCAGCCGGGAATAGATGTCGAAGGCGCGTTCTCCCCGGTTTGTTTGCTCGACGACTGTTGGAACAAGATACGAATTCTTCATAAGACTATGCTTTGACTGGCTCGCTTGAGGATTCGCGCACACTAACATTCACGGCGAGCAAATCAAGGGCCTTACCAATGAGAATCTGCTCGCGCAATGGCCCGAATCCGTTGCGACGCTCAAGGTCTTTGACGAGCTTCCCGACCGGAATTTCGTAGCGTGCGGCCATTTCAATTACGCGCCTTGTCACGTCCTCCTCCGTTACATTCAGCTTCTCCTTCTCTGCGACGCGGAGCAACAGAAAGTTCCCGCGCACCCGATCCTTCGCGCCCTGCTGCGCGGCACCTATCAATTCGTCCTGATGCTTGCGAATCTCGTCGTCGCTGATTCCTCGAACCTGATTATCGCGGACGATCTCACGAAGAATGCTCCCCATCTCCTTCTCCACTACCGGGGCCGGCAATTCGCAATCGACTCTATCCAGCAGGTATCTCACGGCCGCTTGACGCTTCGTATTCAGAAAATGAACTTCGGCCAGGTCCGCCAAACGGTCGCGCACTTTCTTTTCCAATTGGTCGGCTGTGGTGCCAGCCTCGATCTTTTCGGCCAGTGCGTCGTCGAATTCTGGAAGGACCTTCGTATTGATGGCGTGGAGGGACACTGCGTACTCGAGCTTCTTCCCGGCCAGACTCGATAAAGTAAAGTCCGCGGGAAGCTCGAGAGAAATGGTCTTCTCCTCATTCACATTCATCCCAACGATCGCCTGGCAAAAACCCGGCAGAAGCGAGGTTTCGTCCATGAGGATCCAGGCATTCCGGCGCCCTTGCAACTGTGCCGGAGAGTCGGGAACCGCCTCGGCCAAGGGCTTTCCATCAAGGCTGGCCGCGTAAGTCAGCACGGCATAATCGCCCATCGCGAGAGAGCGCCCCTCCACCGGCGTGTAAGTTGCATGCGGTTCGCGAAGTTGGTCCATCCACCGTTGAACGCTTTCGTCGGTGACATTCTCCTTGGTGATGTCCGCGGGAATGGAGGAATAATCCGGCAGGTCGAATTCCGGCTCCGTCAAAACCGTGGCGCGATAACGCATCGTACGATCCTCGCCGATCTCAACGTCGTCCACCTGCGAAACCGAGAGCACGCGAAGGTTCTTTTCCCGGATGGCCTCGTTCAGGCTTTCGCGCAGGAGCTTGGAGGTCAGCTGTTCCTTGATGTCCTTCGCGAAACGGCTTTCCACCAGTGCTTGCGGCGCCTTGCCGGGACGATAGCCTGGAATGCGCGCCTGGCGCTGAAAATCGCGTGTGACATTCGTCCACTCCTTGGAAACCTGATCGGATGGCAATTCGACCTGCAGGGTGACGAGGCAATTCGGTTGGGATTCAACAACGACGTTCATGAGCAAACGAAGCAGATAAGCACAGCCGACAGCGATACACAACCGGCGAAATTCTTTATTGACGGGCGGCCTCCTCCGCGTCCGGACCGAGAAATCTCGCGCCTGCCAGCCAGAGAGCTCCCGCAACAAGCATCATGAAGGATACGACTAGGAAGCCGACATCGAGGTTCCACCGATCGGCGACGGCACCGATGAGCGGCGGCGAAATTGCATCTCCGAAGGCATGCATGATGAAAATCGCCACCGCAAATGCCGTCGCTCTTACTCCGGGCTTGGTCACATTCGCAATCGCGGTATTAGCCGGACCAATATTGAAGAAGAGAAAGAATACCGCAAAAAAACAGAACACCCACGCCAGAGGGAATGGAGTATAGAGCATCGCAAGCGTGCTTGGGAACGCCAGTAGCATGCCGCCGGCAGACACATAGAAGTAGGCGCCGGAATAACGTCTCGCAAAGCGGTCTCCGAGCCATCCTCCGAGAATCGTGGCTATGAGACCCGCGACCGCGGTGATCCCGCCGAAGATGAGATTCACACGCTCCAGATCCCCCTGTCCACGTTCATCGAAAAAATACGCCGGCGCCCAGAAAGACATGCCGCCTATGGCGAAGGTCATCGCAGTCTGCGCACCCACGTTATAGAGGTAGGAAGGAACGCGCATCAGGCCGCGATAGTCCTCGAGGCTTGCTCTGTGCCTTGCCTGCCCAGCTGGCCGGCGATCCTTCATAAGAAGACAGAGCCCCGCCAATACAAGCCCGGGGACAGCCGCGAAATGAAAAGGCGCCCGCCATCCGAATGCGCCTCCTACCATTCCCCCAAAAAGATAGCCGATCGCGCTTCCGAACGGAATCGCGGCAAAAAACCAGGCCAGAATGACTCCGCGCCGCTCCGCAGGGAACAAATCCGCAAGAATCGTCGGAGCCGCCGGTCCGTACGCTGCCTCTCCCGCGCCAACGAGGATCCGCGAAATCAAGAGTATTCCGAACGTTGGAGCCCATCCCGAGCCCGTCGTAGCGAGACTCCAAATCGCCGCTCCGGCAGCGATGATCGTCCAGCGCGAATGTCTGTCAGCTAGCCAACCGAACAGAGGCGAAAGCACCATGTAGCTCAATAGGAAAGCCGTTGCCAGGGCCCCCGTCTTGGCCATCGCATCCGGATCATCAGCGGAAAAGAATGCTTTGCGAATGTCCGGCTCGACCGCGGCGAGGATGTACCGATCAAGATAGCAAAGGATGTTCAATGCCAGCAGGAGGATGAGCGCCCGTCGCGCGCCCGGCTCCTGACCAACTTGTCCGCTCATGGCGCGCACTACATCAGCAATCATTACGTTGCGTCAAATGAACGTCTCGGTATCCTGCGCCACGGTGATTCGGTTTTTCGTCTATGGACTTCCCACGTTGCTTCTGGCGCTGATCGCGGCCTCCTTTGTCAACGTCTCGTTATTATCGGCGAACAAAAAGAACGAGATGTCGATTGGAACCCTCGGCGAACCTTCCACGTTGAATCCCATCCAGCAGGCGGATGCCGCCGCAGGGGAAGTTCAGGCCGTCATCTTCAACGGTTTGCTCAAGTACAATCAGAATCTCGAAATTACAACCGACCTTGCGAAGTCCTTTTCCCTCAACCAAACGACGACCGTGTTTTTCCCGGACTCCAACACGGCGCTGACGGCCCTGCTCAGGCTTCAGGCTGAAAACTCTCGCTGGAAAGATTGGGAGCTCAACTCCGTGCGGATCGAGGAAAGCCGCCTCGTCCTCGAACTCGGCGAGCCGGGAATGGATAATTCACAAAAAATCATCTCTCTGCTGGACACGTCGACGATCGTTCCACTTCACATCATCCGCGTTGACCTAGAGGACAAAGCGGAAGAGACGCTCAAGGCCTTTCGCGCCACGTCCGACGCCTCACAGGTTGTCAGGGAATGGATTGAGTCCCGGTCTGCTTTCGAGCTAACGGTCACCGGCGACGCCAGCGGTTTCGTCAAAAAACTTGAAGCCTTCCTCTCGGCAAGGCCGGAGGTCAAAGGCCGTGCTCAGATTCTGGAGTCCTTGCAGTTTCTCGCCGAGCCAGTCGTTGTCTTTTCGCTCAGAGACGACGTTCGATGGCACGACGGCGAGCCCTTCACTTCGCGAGATGTCGTCTTCACTTATCAGGCAATCATGGATGACGCCAGGGCATCCCCGCGCAAACCGGACTTCCTTTATGTTCTGCGTATAGAGACACCGGACGCCCATACGGTCCGCGTCATCTACCGAAGGCCATACTCCCCTGCCCTTAGCAGCTGGATGATTGGCATGCTACCCGCTCACATTCTGGAAGGCAAACCGCAGGAATGGTGGGCGGAGAACTTCAATCGCAATCCGGTGGGAACGGGACCGTTCCGCTTCGACAAGTGGAAAACCAATGAATATCTGCGCGTCACACGCAACCCGGATTACTTCGATGCTCCCGGGCCGTGGCTGGATTCAATGGTTTTTCGGGTCCTTCCTGATCAACTCTCGCTCCGCCTGGCCTTTGAGACCCGCCAGGTGGACTTCTGGGGCGTCGACCCGTGGGCTGTCGGGCACTTTCAGGAAGACAGCCGCTTTGATCTCTTTTCCGCGCCGGCCAGTTCGTATACGTATGTCGGATGGAACCTGCGGAGGCCGATCTTTCAGGATGAAAAGGTCCGTCAGGCCCTCGCGCATGCCGTCAATGTCCCGGAGATGGTCAAGTACATTCTCTACGGCCACGGCGAGCAAAGCACCGGAATCTTCACCCCTAAGATGTGGTTCTTCGATGCCAACATCAAACCCTTCGACTACGACCCGGAGAAGGCCCGCAGGCTTCTCGCCGAGGCAGGCTGGAAACCCGGCAAAGATGGAATCCTCGAGAAGGACGGCCAGCGTTTTTCATTTACTCTCATCACCAACAATGGCAACGAGATCCGGCGCGATATTGCGACGCTCGTCCAGGACGATCTCAAGAAACTCGGCATTGAAGTGAAGATCGAACTCTACGAATGGGCCGTTTTCCTTAAGAACTTTATCAACAAGGGAAACTTCGACGCGATGGTGCTCGGATGGGCCCTCGGGCCCGACTACGACCAGTACCAGATCTGGCACTCTTCACAAAGCAATCCCGAACAGCTCAACGTCGTCAATTATAAGAATCCCAAAGTGGATGGGCTGCTCGAAGAAATTCGCCAGGAGTATAACCGCGAAAAGATCATCGCGCTGGCAGGTGACTTGCAAACCACAATCTATCGCGACCAACCTTACCTTTTCCTCTACGTTCCCCAGGGAACATCTGTGATGTGGAAAGACAGCTTTCGCATACGACGCCCTGACGGCCGCGGAGGTTGGATCAATACACCCGTCGAGATGACCAAAGCAGGTTGGGGCTACTACATGGACTGGTTTTACAGGCCGGAATACGCGGACTTGCTGCCGAAATGAGCTCGCCTCGCTTCCTGTTATGCTGACCTTTATCGTTCGACGTCTGCTGATCAGCGTGGTGCTGCTTTTCCTTATCAGCCTCATTTCGTTCTTTATTATTACGCTGACTCCGGGAAGTCCGTACCCTTGGGGAGAGCTGAATCCCCGGATCACTCCGCAGGTCAAGGAAGCCTTCAAGAAGAAGTTCCACCTCGACCGACCTCTGCACGAGCAATACCTGCTCAATATGCGTGATCTTTTCAGCGGCCGTCTCAAGAGCATAAAAGACGATCGCCCCGTCCTTCGGCGGATCGCCGAGCGACTCCCGGCCACAGTGTCCCTCAATGTCCTTGCGATTTTTCTTTCGCTCACGTTCGGCCTGCTCCTTGGCGTCTATGCCGCAAAGCATGCCGGAAGACTTCCCGATGTGCTCACCTCCATTCTTGCCTTTGTCTTCATCGCGCTTCCCGGGTTCTGGATTTCAGACCTGATCGTCATCGGACTTGTGAAATTTACCAACGCCCCGATTCTCGGCACGCAAACCTACGGAATCGATTTTCCCAACATCCTTTCGCTTTGGCTGGATCGATTCTGGCACCTCGCTCTCCCCGCGATGGTGCTTTCCATCGGAGGTATCGCCGCTCAGTCGCGCTACATTCGCGCCAGCATGATCGAGACTTTGCGCGAAGACTACATTCGCACGGCGTTCGCGAAAGGCCTCGCGCAGGAAGCTGTCTTCTACAAGCATGCGCTGCGCAACTCCATCCGCCCGCTCATCACAGGAATCGGGGGACTCCTCCCGGGCCTTATAGGAGGTTCGATCATCATCGAAACGATCTTCGCCTATCCAGGGCTGGGCCGCCTCGGCTACGAGGCAGTCCTCGAGCGAGACTACCCCACTCTCGTGGCGCTCAATTTCATTGTCGCTGCGCTTGTCCTGCTCGGGAACCTTTTGTCGGACGTCCTTTACGCGGTCGTCGACCCGCGCGTCCGGCTCGAATAAGATGGTTACGGATCCGCAAGTCTCACCTGCCGCGTCCCGATCCGCGATCCCTCCCGGTCCGACCCACCGAATATGGATTCGATTTCGTCGCAACACAGTCGGGGTCGCTGCAGTGATCGCCGTAATCCTGTTTTTCGCGGTTGCCCTCATCACGGGGATTTGCGCCTGGGCCGGAGTCTATTTCCCTTACGATCCGAACGCTACGAACCTCGCGCTCAAACTGAAGCCCCCGAGTCTAGAGCATTGGCTCGGAACCGACAATCTTGGGCGTGACGTCTTCTCGCGCATGCTTAACGGATCCTACATTTCGCTGACGGTCGGTTTCATCGCGGTGGCTGTGTCGCTCCTTATTGGCGTAACAATCGGCGCGATCTCCGGCTACCTCGGCGGATGGGTCGACAACGTTATCATGCGTGTCGTCGACGCTATCCTCTGCTTCCCAACGTTCTTTCTCATCCTCACCGCCGTCGCGTTGCTCGGCCCAAATATCCTCAATATCATCGCTGTGATCGGCCTTGTCAGCTGGACGGGGACGGCGCGGCTTGTCCGGGCGGAATTTCTAACCTTGCGCGAAAGCGAGTACGTGCGCGCAGCCCGCACGCTCGGTCAGCGCTCTCTGCTGATCATTTTTCGCCATATCCTGCCCAACGCCGCCGCGCCCATCATCGTCACAGCCGTCCTCGGCATTCCCGAAGCGATCCTTACCGAGGCAAGCCTCAGCTTTCTGGGGTTCGGCGTGCAACCGCCGCAGGCCACCTGGGGTAATATCATCAGCGACGGCAAGACCTATCTCCTCGACGCATGGTGGCTGATCGTCTTCCCAGGGCTCGCAATTTTCGTAGCCGCACTCTCGTTCTACCTCGCCGGAGACGCCCTCCGCCAAGCATCCGAAACCCGCTCCGAGAAGAAATGACCGCCCCCAATCTGCTTGAAGTCCGTCAGCTCTCCATCCGGTTCAAGACCGACGACGGATCGCTCGAGGCCGTGAAAAATGTCTCCTTCTCACTCAAGGAGGGAGCCTCACTCGCGATTGTGGGCGAGAGCGGAAGCGGAAAAAGCGTCACGGCTCTCTCCCTGACACGCCTGCTGCCCGAGCCTCCCGCAGAAATTTTTCACGGCGACATCGTTTTTCGTGGAGAGCATGTCCTGGAAATGGACATGGAACATCTCCGAGCGGTCCGCGGCGGTGGCATCGCCTACATCTTCCAGGAACCCTCGACCTCGCTCAACCCCGTCTACACCATACGCAGCCAGATTGCCGAAGCCATCCAGTTGCATCGCCCCGACGTGAAGGACGTGGACGCCGAGATCGTCCGATGCCTGACGGCTGTTGGCATCGTCAACCCCCGGCAGCGTATGCTCGATTACCCGCACCAACTCAGCGGAGGAATGCAGCAACGCGCAATGATCGCCATGGCCCTGAGTTGCAGGCCCGAACTCCTGGTTGCCGATGAGCCCACCACCGCTCTCGACGTGACCATACAAGCGCAGATCCTGGAAGAACTCAAACGCCTGCGCTTGGAGTTTGGCATGGGGCTCATCCTGATCACTCATAACATCGCGATCATTCGCAACCTCTGCGATCGCGTCGCCGTGATGTTCCGCGGCGAAATCGTGGAATATGGCGATACCGATAGCGTGTTAAGGAATCCGCAACACCCATACACGAGAGCCCTGGTTGCCTGCGTCCCGCGTCTGGGATCAAAAGAAAAACGGCTCAAAACCATCGAATACGACTGGCTGCAAGAGACGTGATTTTTTTCAGCTTCTTTGTTGTCAGATGATTGGGTTTTGCCAAAGTCCCCCTGAGCAACCTGCTACGAAAGGAGGGGATAATCTCGTGAAATTCGTCAAAGTTTTCGCTGCACTGGCAGTCGCGGCCGCCAGTTTGAGCCTTGGGGCTTGTGCACAGAAGTCGCATGCGGCGCCGCCGCCGCCGCCCACCGTGGGAATGTCGAAGTAATCAGTTTCAGAGCCGGGCGGGTTTGAGTCCCGCCCGGCCTTGCTGATTGGGCGAACGGCTCACGTGGGGATTGCCGGGGGCATAAAATCTCCATGGCAGTTCCAATGCTCGCGAAATGCCTATGCGCAAAGAGCTCTCAGTAACTTGATTCCCTCTCCCGGCGGCGAACGAAAAGTCCGTATCCGTGCAGAAATCAATGCCATGGTGGATGCCGCTCACCCCGAGCGCCCTCGTCAATTTTCCCGGTCCCGAACACAGTTGTCTCGGATCCTGCGTCGCCCGCGCCCGCTTCATTTCCTCGATTCCGTTGGTAGGCTCCAAAGCGCGAATCAGCACGAATCCCTCACGCTTGCCTTTGACAAGCACGTTGAGCATCCAGTGCACTCCGTAGCTGAAGTACACATAGGCCGACCCCGCCTGGTGACTTGCGACGAACGCCCTCGCGCTTGGGCGAAACGCCGTGTGGCAGGCTTCGTCCCCTTCCGCATCGTAGGCCTCCGTCTCGACCACGATCCCACCGAGCAAACCGCAATTGAGCCTGCAGCCGACCAGTTCCCGCGCGCAAGTAACGGGATCACGCTCGAAAAAGGGCCGTCTCAACATGGGTGCGGGTCGCAGAAAATTGCGCGAATGCGCGCTTGGCAACCAACTTTTGCCGATGGGCCGGATGGAGGCAACCATAAGTTGATTGCAAGCCATGAGATCCGCACGGAGGATTTCCGACGCTGCGTGTTGCGCTTTATGTCCCGGAGACCGCAGGCTCCTTATGCTCTTGATTGTCAAACCGGCATGATGCTGGAATTCCAGCGCGAACTGAGCGAAATTCTACAATGAACGGCATTCAGCGTCCCGAGATCGAACCATCCGTGGGTGATGCGCTGGTCGTCGTTGATGTGCAATATGATTTCTTGCCTGGGGGCGCACTCGCCGTTCCAAGTAGCAACGAAATTCTTCCGGTCCTTAGTAGTTATATACAAATCTTCGAAAAGCGTGGCTTGCCGATCTATATGACGCGCGACTGGCATCCCGTAAATCACTGTTCGTTCAAGGAATACGGTGGGCCATGGCCCGCACACTGTGTGGCAGGCACCCGCGGCGCTGCCTTTTCCGACGAGCTCAAATTTGTCTCACCTGCAACGATTGTTTCCAAGGCGACCACCCCTGAGCGCGAGTGCTACTCCGACTTTGGCACAACAAATTTTGAAGCAAACCTACGCGCGGCCGGTGTCTCCCGGCTCTTTGTGGGGGGGCTTGCCACCGATTATTGCGTCTTGAACACCGTGAAGGATGCGCTTTCCCTTGGCTTTACGACCTTTCTTCTGCGCGATGCCATCCGCGCGGTAAATGTGCAGCCTGATGACGGTCTGAAAGCCGAGCAGGAGATGATTCGGCTGGGCGCAAGCCCCATAGAATTGCAGGATCTCGCAGTGTGAAGATCGATTACGGCCCACTGCTGACCGACCGTTATCAACTCACCATGCTGCAGGCCTATTGGCAGCACGGAATGAACGACCTGGCAGTCTTCGAATTCTTTGTGCGCAAATTGCCGAATCAGCGCAACTTCCTCATGGCCGCCGGACTTGATCCCGCGCTCGAATTTCTCGAAGAATCGGCTTTCTCATCCGACGAGATCGATTGGCTCGCGCAATCCCAGCACTTTCGCCCGGACTTCCTGCGCTGGCTCAAGGACATGCGATTCACGGGTGATGTGAATGCAATGCCTGAAGGAACCGTATTTTTCCCCGATGAACCGATTCTGCAGGTGATTGCTCCACTCCCGGAGGCGCAACTTGTCGAGACAAGGCTCATCAACCTCCTGAACTTCCCTACGGCGGTTGCGTCGAAGGCGGCACGCGCAAGTCTGGTTGCACCAAAAAAGCTGCTCGTCGAATTTGGATTGCGGCGGGCGCACGGCGCCGAGGCAAGCCTTATGGCTGCGCGGGCGAGCTTCATCGCAGGCTTCCACGGCACCTCGAACGTTCTTGCCGGCAGGCTCTTCGATATTCCGCTTTACGGCACTATGGCGCATTCATTCATCCAGGCGCACGACGACGAAATTGTAGCGTTCGAGAACTTTGCGGATGCGAATTCCGATATCGTTCTGCTGATCGACACCTACGACACGGAGGCGGCGGCACACAAGGTCACGCGCCTTGCGGCGAGCCTTAAGGAACGTGGAATCAGAATCAAAGGCGTGCGCATTGACAGCGGCGACCTTTCCAGCCACGCGGCAAATGTTCGTGCAATTCTTGACGAAGCGCGATTGCAGGACATCACCATCTTCGCCAGCGGCAATCTGGACGAGTACGCCTTGCGCGATCTCATCGACCGTGCAGCGCCCATCGACGGCTTTGGGATTGGAACAAAACTCGATACCTCGTCGGACGCGCCGTATCTCGACTGCGCCTACAAGCTGCAGGAATACGCCGGACGGCCCCGGCGCAAGCACTCTGAGGGAAAGGCGACGTGGCCCGGCCGCAAACAGGTTTATCGCACACTCGACGATTCCAACCGCATCATGAGCGACACCTTGACAACCCGTCATGAGACATCGGCAGGGGAAGGTTTGCTAGTTCCGGTGATGCGCGGGGGCAAGCGCCTCACCATGCCACAATCACTTGCCGACCTTCGACAGCGCGCCGCGACCCAACTTGCACGGCTACCCGAAAGTCTGCGCACACTTGATCGTACCGAGCCGTTTCCGGTCACAGTTTCTTCATCGCTGCGGGAATCTGCTCGTGCTCTTGATGAACAGAACGTCCGCAAGCGAATGTCACAGTGACATCGGCCTCCCCCTGCGAAGGACCAAAGTCAGGGGGCTAACCGGTCGATCGTCCATGACCCGTTCGACTGGCGAGTGTATTCGAAGCGATCGTGCAAGCGATTCTGGCCGCCTTGCCAAAATTCGACTGTTTCCGGTGCAACTCTATAGCCTCCCCAAAATGGCGGAAGCGGCACTTTTCCCTCGCCGAATTTGCGTTTCATACTCTCCCACTCGATCTCCAGAAACTTCCGAGAAGAGATCTTGCTGCTCTGCGGTGAGGCCCATGCCGAAATCTGGCTATCGCGCGGACGGATCGCGAAGTACTTGACGGCTTCGATAGTAGAGAGCCGCGAGACAGGGCCCGTGACGATCACCTGGCGCTCGAGGGCTAGCCAGGGAAAAAGCAATGAGGCATTTGGATTCTCGGCAAGCTGGCGCGCCTTTCGGCTTTCCAGATTTGTATAAAACACGAATCCCCGCGAATCCACCCCCTTTAGCAGGACTGTCCGAACCAAGGGTCGTCCATCCTTCCACGCCGTCGCGAGACTCATGGCGTTTGGCTCGATCACTCCCGCGTGAAACGCCTCTTCCAGCCAACGAGAAAACTGCCCAATCGCATCTGCGTGAAGGTCGGCGCGACGCAATCGTGCCGCCCGGTAGTTCTTTCGAGTATCTGCAAAATCTGGAGAAGGGTCGTCCACGCGATCTGATTGTATTACAGAGAAGTTGAGAGCGCCGCAATTAGCAGTAGACGATCTTGGCCCCGAGTCTCACCTCCACTATCTGTCGCTCGTCGAGCGCATCGCAGAGCGAGTGGCCAACGCCTTCAAGACGTCGATCGTCGTCACCTCCGAGGAAACTTTCCAGGTGTTGACTGACACGAGTTCGCGCGGAGAAAGTTCCGATGGCGGCTCATACGATCCGCTCAAGACCTCAAAATCCTCGATGCGCGCATCGGAAATCTCGCCGGCTTGCCCATTACGCTGTTGGAGTCGACGCCTTACAGCATCGTCCGTTGCTCGTGCCTCGACAAAACGAAACATCACACCGATCGCTTCCAACTTTCTGCGCAGTCGATCACGGTGACGCTGACGACCGAATGTTGCATCCAGAATTACACTGCGTTGATTGCGCGTCTCTTCGACAGCTTCTTGAAGCAACGCTTCGTATGTCTTGTTCGTCATATCCTCGGCATAGAGGCGCCGTCGCATCGCCTTCACCACGCGCTTGTGACGCGGCACACCCGCCAGTCGCTTTCTAAGTAAATCTGAAGAGAAGACATTCCATTCCAATTCGCGTCCCAACGATTTCGCCAACGTGCTCTTGCCCGACGCAATGCGCCCCATGACGATCAAGACCGTCGGCCGCGACCCGCCCACGGCGTACTGAAGGGCCAGTTGAAAGTACTTCTTCGCATTGGTCCAGTTCTGCTGTTTCCTCCGACCTTGGCGTACGCCCAATCCCTGCAGACTCTCAACCTTGCCGCGGACGTATGCCCGGTAGCATTTGTAGAAATCGACTATCCGCAGTAAGCCCTCGTCGCCTAGCGCAGCGGCCATCCGACTTGTAAATGCACAAGACAAATCCGGTCGGCCCTGGTGGTCAAAATCCATCGCCAGAAAGCCAATATCGCTGGCCCAATCGATACGACGAAGGCGATCGTTGAACTCGATGCAATCATAGATCGAAAGATGCGTGGGACTAAGATGAATGTGCTCGAGGCGCAGATCACCATGACAGTCGCGAATTCGTCCCTCGCTCATCCGCTCCTGAAAGAGGCTCGCGTTGCATTGATAAAACTTCGTTGTATAGCGGCGTATTGCCTCGAAGGCGGGGCAAGAGATCGTGTGTCCAACAAACTCCTCCGTCTGGCGAAAATTCTCGTTGGTGCTGACTTTCAGCTTCTCAATCCGACCCCATCCCGTGATCGCATCGGTCGGCTCTTGCTCTTGGTAGAACTTCTTGAGGGCAGAAACGATGCGGTTTAGTTCTGGGCTTCCAACATGATTGCGCTTCAACAGTCGCGGGAGGAAATAGCGATTGTCGAGTTTTCGCATCTGAACGGCGTATTCAACGACTCGCCCGCCATTCTTAAATGCCAGTTTCCCGGATTTCAAGAAGATCGGCAGAACTCCCAAATGAACATGCGAGCTTAGTCTCCTGTTTAGCAGAACTTCGCGTTCGCAGAAATGGCGGCGCTTCTTCAAGGTCGAAAAATCCAGAAAACCCAGATTCACAGGCTTCTTCACCTTGTAGACATATGGACTCGCGAGGAATACGTACGAAGCGTGCGTCTGAACGAAGCGAACGGTTCTTGGGCGGTGGGGATAGGAACGGCGATCCGAAAGGAATGTCAGAAGCCTCTTCTGGCTGGCGGATTCTCCTCTGGCATGCTCTTTCTCGATTCCGGAGCGCTTACGTTTCAGTCGGCTATCTGTTCTTCGAACGTTCATAGAGCTCCCTGACCTGCGCGTCGGTTGTTTGATCAAAAATTCTGTACCACTGCCCGACAGCGTAGAACGGTTCAGGCGTCATGAAGCTGATCACTTCATCGGCTTCCGCGCGCAGAATGTCGCAGGTCGTTGGAGGCGCCACCGGGACCGCCACGACGATTCGAGCAGGATGTTGTTTCCTAAGGGCGGCCACCGCCGCTCGCATCGTTGCTCCCGTGGCAACTCCGTCGTCAACGAGCAGAATGGTCTTGCCCCGCACATCGGGCAGCGGTGAGTCGCCGCGATACAGGCATTCACGGCGTTTCAGCTCAACCTGCTCCTTCTCGGCGACGGCCTCAATCACGCGATCCGAAACGTCAAACGAATCGACGACTTCGTCATTGAGCACGCGCACATTGCCGCTCGCGAGGGCACCCATTGCCAGTTCCTCGTTTGCGGGCAGCCCAAGCTTGCGCACAACAAAGATGTCCAGTGGGGCGTTCAACGCTTTGGCAACTTCAAACGCGACAGGCACCCCTCCCCTTGGCAAGGCCAAGATCAGAACATCCTCACTATTGGCGTATTCGCCCAGCATTCCAGCAAGCACCCGCCCCGCCTCGGCCCTATCGTGAAAGAGTTTGCTCATCCTTTATTTCGAGCGCCGTTGCTTTGAGCGGCGCAATCACAAAGCAATCTCTTCTTCCAAGGCCGTCCGGGCAAGACACTCATGCAGATTTCAACGCATCAGCAGTCGACAGATTCCGGCTCTCGCAGACAGTGACTGTTTGAAGTTGCGGGTATGCAGACCCATACCGGTGGATCTCTTCCTCCATCCGGATTTCTAAGCGCTGGCTTTTTCGAACGAGTATGCCTATTGTCCCCGAGCCAAACCGAGCGCCTTCACCATGAATCGTTTATCTTTTCTGCAGCTTGCCTTTATCGTGTTGCCGCTGCTCTGCACGTCTTCGCCCATCTTGAAGGCACAGGGTAACCGTTCGCACATGGAGATCATAATCAGCGTGTCCGAGCAGGAAATGGCTCTGGTTGAGGACGGTGGGATCGTAAAAAGATTTCCGGTATCGACCTCAAAGTTTGGTCTCGGTGATGGCTATGGCAGCTACAAGACACCGCTTGGAAGGCTCCGGGTGTGCGTCAAGCTGGGCAACCACCTTCCGGAGGGAGCGGTCTTTAAACATAGAAGCTTCAGCGGGGAAGTGATTCCGAGGAATGCGCCCGGTCGCGATCCCATCGTGACGCGGATTCTCTGGTTGGAGGGAGTGGAGTCCCGCAACAAGAATGCTCGGAGCCGTTGCATCTATATTCATGGCACGCCGCAAGAGCGCAGCATTGGCAAAGCAAGCAGCTATGGGTGCATCAGAATGCGCTCACATGACGTCGTCGAGGTTTTTGATGCCGTCCCCATCGGGACAGCGGTAACCATTATCGCCAGGAAGCTGCCGCGCGTGCGAGATCCGGAATTGTTCAAGTTCCTGGTCTTCGGCGCTGATAGTCGAATCCTTGGAAGGTCCTGAGCGCCGGTTTTTCCATCATTCAGCACAGGCGCTATTCCTCGCCGTCATAGTATTCCAAAGGTTCGCCGCGCATGACCCGCCACTCCGGTGAGCGCACCACCCATTTCTTGCTGTCGTGGTAGTATACGGATTCGCCGATGGGATTGTCGGCAACGACATATATCACCATGTCGCCATCGCTATTATTGATGAGTTGATGGGGCTCGCCGGGCTTGAAGAGAAATGCATCGCCCGCCTCGACCCCTGTTGTCCCCTCCGCATGGCGCACTTCCCCAGAACCTGAGATCACGTGATAGAATTCCCACTGCGCGCTATGCGAGTGGTAGGGATACGGGATGCTTCCCGGGGGTATGCGCAGAATCTCGACGTCGAAAGGATGCCGGTCATTCAAGTCCAAGGATTGCGGCTTGCGTCCCAGCGCCTCGGAAATACTTCGGCTCGCGCCGGCGAAGTTTCCCTTGGGCGAGGACCATGTTTCCTCTGTTAGCTGGTTTGTGCAAATCTTGCGCATAGCTCAGAGCTTCGCAGCTGAGGGGACCTTGCACAAACGATGCGTGATCATCGGCGTAGAGACTTTTTCGCCAAGGATGAGCGAAAGGCCTCCCAAACAGTGCGTATCATTTTAGCAGCCGAATCGACGGTCTCCGGCGTCCGATCAAGGGCCTTGAAATCTCAACTCGCCAAGCAACCCTTGACCGCATAAATTTCTAGCCTGCGATCCGCGCGAGTGGAGTAGCCGACAAGCTTTCCCATGATCGCTGAACATGCCGATCGACCCCCGCATCCGAAAGCTGATGCCCTCAACCGCCATTTCCCTATTTGAGCGAACGGCCCTTCGTCGCGACATGCCAGGATGGAACAGATGAAATCTCAACTGCCGGCGATCAACGACGCGTTGAAGCTCTTCGTGCTCAAGAGCAGTCGCACATTTGGTGAGAAAGTGAGCCTGCAGCTCGCCGTTGAGCCTAGTCCACACGAGGAACGGGAGTTTGAGGATGGCGAGCATAAGGCGCGCCCATTGACCAGCGTCCGCGGCAAGAATGTTTTCGTTATCCAATCGCTTTACGCCGATGACCAACAGAGCGGCAACGACAAGCTTTGCCGCCTTCTCTTCTTTATCGGCGCACTGAAGGACGCCGCGGCCGCACGCGTCACGGCAGTGGTTCCGTATCTTGCCTATGCGCGCAAAGACAGGAAAACAAAACCGCGTGATCCGGTCACCACGCGCTATGTTGCCGCGCTATTTGAGGCGGTTGGCACCGATGCGATGGTGACTCTGGATGTGCACAACCTCGCCGCATTCCAAAATGCTTTCCGCTGCCAGACGGAACACCTCGAGTCCCACACGCTTTTTGTCGAGCACTTCGCTCCGATACTTAGAGACACCGATGTGGTCGTCGTTTCACCGGACGCTGGCGGCATCAAGCGCGCAGAACAACTTAGACAACTGTTAAGTCGCGTACTGGGCAAGCCGGTTGGCGCGGCATTCGCGGAGAAATACCGCAGCCTCGGCGTGGTAAGCGGTGATATGGTTGTGGGGGACGTTAAGGGAAAGAGCGCACTCATCATCGACGATCTGATCAGCACCGGCACTACAATCGCTCGCACCGCCCGCGCATGCCGTGCACTCGGAGCTGCAAGAGTCATTGCGGCGGCGACGCACGGCTTGTTCATGGAGGGCGCGGAAGCGGCTTTATCGGATAGCGCATTGGACCAGATTGTTGTTACCGATACGGTTCCGCCCTTCAGGCTGAAGGATGGCGCAGTCAAGGGGAAGCTGACCGTTCTGACCAGCGCACCGCTTTTCGCCCGGGCTATCCACAGACTCCATGCCTGCGATTCGATCACGGAACTATCGACGTGATGATCCGGAAATGCTCAGCAGCGTGACACATGCTGTTGGGCCAGGTGCAGGTAGTCCTCCGCTCGACGGCGCCATTCGGGTGAGTATCGAAACGTCTCTTCGTTGAGATGCCGGATGGTGACCATCGCTCGCAGACTCGCGCGACAACTCCTGTAAAAGTGCATGAGCGCGACGTTCGGCCAATCGCTTGAGATCTCACAATAAGATTTCAGGACGAGGTCTCCAAAGTCCGCTGCTCCAAGCCGTTCGCATTCCAGCATAAGAAAGGCAAGTTCGTCCGCAGTGTCGGCAATCCTTAAGTCGCGCGAGAATTCGAGGCAATCGATGATGGGCAACTCTGGCTCGAGGCAGATGTGCTCCGGCCTCAGGTCGCCATGCCCCTCCACGATCCTGCCCGACTTCAGGCGCTCGTCCAACAACCGAGTCATTCGCTTAAGAGCCCCACGCTGGGCCGAGCAAACGTCGGTGACCTGCTCGACAGCGAGCCGGTAGACAGGAAGACTAAGCTCGTCGAGCACTTCGTATATCTGGCATTCAAATCTACGCGGGTAATCGCCCCGATCGAAAGCGATCGGCTGACAGCTTCGGTGGAAGCCGACCAGCCGCGCCGCGACTCTAAGTCCGTCTTCCCGGCTCGCTGTTCCATTTCTGAGGCAGTAGTCCAGCATGCGGTGCGTTGGCAAACGGCGCATTTTGATGAGCCAGTCGATGACCGTTCCGTGACCGTCCAGTTGCAAATCACCCATGGAATTGAGCGTGAGTCGTACAATTCCCAGATAGACCTGCGGAGCAAGGCGGCGATTCAAGCGCAGCTCTTCCTCACAATAGTGGCGCCGTGCATCAATTTCGCTGAAGTTCAGAAACGAATAGCGCACCGGCTTCTTCAACTTGTAGGCATGGCCATCCGTTAGGAAAATCCAGGACATATGCGTCTCGATCGCCTCCACCCGATAGGTCGGTTCCGGGAAACTCGTCGCCTGTCGAAGGAACGATACCTTGGATTCAAGCGTCACTTCAGGGACGGC
>DATDAX010000187.1:0-6175 GCA_036525175.1 Terrimicrobiaceae bacterium
GCCGATGATCTATCATTGGAGTTGGCATTAAAGGCGGCGAAGCCACTGGTTATTCACGGGCGCGACGGAGTGAGCCGGAAGGCCGATGGGGAGGGGAGAGCGTCGCACTATTATTCGTTTACGAGGCTCTCCAGCGAAGGAGTACTGAGAATGGGCAACGAACAGATTGCCGTGTCGGGGTTGAGTTGGTTCGACCACGAATGGGCTACAAACCAGCTTGCCGCGAATCAGGTCGGTTGGGATTGGTTCAGCTTGCAGTTTGATGATGGCAGCGACTTGATGCTTTTCCAAATTCGTACGAAGGGTGGCGGGCGCGATCCAAACTCCGCTGGAACCTTTGTTGATGCGAAGGGTGTGGCGACCCCACTCGTTGAAGCTGACTTTACCCTTGATCCCGTCGAGACGTGGTCAAGTTCCGAGTCGGGCGGTCACTATCCGGTGACATGGCGGATCACAATCCCGCGCCTTCAAATGCGCTTCGACGTGAGCGCCGCACTCAAAGATCAAGAACTCAGGCTCAAACCCATTATGTATTGGGAGGGAGCGATTCGCGCGGAAGGCACAGTGGCGGAAAGAAACATCAAGGGCTCCGGCTACCTTGAAATGACGGGATATGCCGGCCCGGTCGCAGGAGTTGCAGAGCCTGAGCCGTAGCAGAGGATCTCACGCACAACGGCGACTTCCAGAACCGGTTCTTGCGAGCTTCGGACCGTTGACTAGTCTCGGGTCCCGATGAGTGGCGAGATCGCTTTAGGCTTTCCAAAAGAGCGGATCGCCGAGCGCTTCTTTGTCAAGCTTACCAACATGGCCTCCGGATGGCGCTTTGGCTCAGCGCTGGGCTCGTCGTAATCGTCCTCTTCTTCGTCCTGCGTTGCGTCAAATCAGCTCCCGTTATCGAGCCTTCTGGCAAGGGCGATGGAGACGGATCGCCTCATCGCTGAGGACGCCGACGCACGGCAGGTTGCGGTAGCGTTCGTTGTAATCCAGACCATATCCAACCACGAATTCGTTTGGAATGTCGAAACCCACGTAGTCCGCATGTACCATTGGCGGACGGCCGACCTTCTTGCGAAGCAGAACGCAGATCTTGATACTCAGCGCGCCGCTGTCGTTGGCAAGATGTTCGCTGATGGCTTTCAACGTTGCGCCGGTGTCGAGAATGTCATCGAGGATCAAGACATGCCGGCCGCGAACGTCTGCGAATTGTGCTTTGCGAAAGCTAATCTGGCCGGTGCTCATCGTTCCTTGATAGCTCGAGACGCTCAAGCAATCGACTTGCAGGTGGATTGGAATTCTCCGGAGAAGATCTGCCATAAAGACAAGGCTGCCGTTCAAGACAGCGACCACCGTGACGTCCTTTCCGCGATAGTCTTCGGTTATCTGGCTGGCAAGTTCATCGAGCCGGCTCAGGATGGTGGACTCATGGTAGAGGATTTTCTTGAGATCTCGAAGCATTTGATGCGGTGGCCTTGAGCACCTTACCGGTAGGAACCGATGGCGGCGAGTTTGCCTTTCCGCACCGAGAAGAGCTCCTTGCTCACGGGATAGGGAGAGGATTCATATTCGGCGATAACGATTTCTGAGTAACGTTGATAAGCCGGAGTGCCTCTCGGAAACACAAAGATACGAAAGCGATTGGGAATCGCAACGAGGACGTCGGGACCGAGCGTTTCGCTAAAGAGGGTCGAGAACTCGGGCGCAAGTACGGCCGATGCCGTAAGCGGGCTCTGGGACTCGAGCACGGCACATTGAATAACCTTGTTCTCGTCGCGAATGAAGCGAGGTTTAAGTCCGGCGAGCACCTCGGAGGCTGCCTTGGGGGCGGAGGCGAGGATTTTGTCCCGGGTCACTCCCAGAGCGAGAACTTCCTCACGTCGCAAGGGAAGGACTTCGCCGTTAACAAATCGAGCCGGCACCAGAACGGTGCGCTCCGCCCCGGCAATCGGCCAGCCCGAGTCGTAATGCATGAACGTGGGCTCGACGAGCAAATGCCATGTCTCTTCCGCCGAGGACCGCACGGCCAGCGCCAGTATGAGAAAGCCGACAGCGTATTTGAGTTTTCGAATTCGTCTGCTAGAGAGAGCGAGGTCATGATTGCGTTTTTGGAAGGCGTGTTGGAGGAAGCGCTCCCCACGCAGATCATCGTCAATGTCCACGGCGTCGGCTACCACGTGATGATCCCTCTTTCAAGTTTTGAGCGACTTTCGGAACCGGGTTCCCCTGTAAGGATCCTCACACATTTGGTTGTTCGCGAGGATTCGCACGTGCTCTACGGGTTCGGCACAGCGGGCGAACGCGACCTGTTCCGGCTCTTGTTGAACAACGTTTCCGGTGTGGGGCCGAAGCTGGCGCTGGCAATACTCAGCGGAATGAGCGTCGAGATGTTCAAAGCCGCGGTGGTTTCGGGCGATATCGCAGCAATTTCCCGTATCAAGGGCGTGGGCAAAAAGACGGCTGAAAGAGTCATTCTTGAGTTGAAGGACAAAGTCGGCGTAGCGGCTGAGTGGGAAGCAGCGAGCGCCGCGAACGCACCGAGTGAGCGCGATCAAGCAGTGCACGATGCGGTGCTTGCGTTGATCTCACTGGGTTATAAGCAGCTTGAGGCGCACAAGGCGATCAAGCAGTGCCTGGCGGAGTCTTCAGATCCACCGGGCGCTGACGATCTCGTCAGGATGGCCCTAAGGATTCTGGCATGAGTCCGGACAAAGTTCAGCGCGCGGAAGCGATTCGCTCTGCCCTGCCGGAAGGTGGGCTCTTCCACGAAAAGTCGTGGCGGGTCTCTCCGGACGCCTTTCTTATAGACAACCGATTTGCTGAAGAAATCGACAAACTGGGCTACCGTCTCATGCGGTTTGTCCGCGCTTGCAATCAACTTTATCGCTTCAGTGTGAGCGGGCGTCAGCCTGAATGGATCGCGGAGCTTCTCGACCGCGGAAAGCCTGCCGAGCTGGTTGAGTTGCAGCGTGAGAGATCGCTCGCATTGGCGATCCCCAGGGTTATTCGTCCGGATCTCATTCTCACTGAAGGCGGATACATTATTGCGGAGCTCGACAATGTTCCTGGTGGCATCGGCCTGACGGCTTGGCTGGACCGGATTTACTCTGACAATGGCGCGAAGATTCTTGGAGGCACCCAGGGAATGCTTGACGGCTTTGCGTCGATCTTGCCGGGCGGGGATATCGTGGTTTCCGCGGAGGCGGAAACGTACCGGCCGGAGATGGAATGGTTAGCCGCGCAACTCAACGAGTCTCGGCCTGACATCGGTCGCTGGCGGGTCGTCGACACACTTCCGCGCAATGATTGGCAATCTCGGGTTTATCGGTTCTTTGAACTCTACGACCTCGGAAATGTGCCATGCGCGCGGCAACTTTGGGAAAAGGAGCTTGGGGGAGAACTATCGGTCACACCGCCCATGAAGGCGGCGTTGGAGGAGAAAATGTGGTTTGCGCTGTTTTGGTTGAAGCCCCTTGAGTCGTTCTGGCGGCGCGAACTTGGTGAGCGCACCATGCTCGCCCTTCGCAAGGTCATTCCCTATACTTGGCTTGTCGACCCCGAGCCGTTGCCCAGGCATGCCGTTCTTCCTCGCCTTGAAACCCACACGTGGGACGAAGTCAGCCACTTCAGTCAAAAGCAGAGGACACTTATTCTGAAGATCAGCGGCTTTTCCGAGCATGCTTGGGGTTCTCGCGGCGTCGTTGTGGCACAGGACATGTCACAATCTGCTTGGAAGACCGAACTCGAAAGCGCTCTGGCCGAGTTTGACAATCACCCGCACATTCTCCAGCAGTTTCACCAAGGACGTTTGGTCGAGCACGACTACTTTGATGTTTCCGCGGGTGAACTCCGCCGAATGCGTGGACGCGTGCGTCTTTGCCCCTATTACTTTGTAGGAGAAAAGACCGCAGTTTGCGGTGGAGCGCTGGCCACCATCTGCCCCGACGACAAGAAACTCCTGCACGGAATGACCGACGCCATACTCGTGCCTTCGGCGGTCGGCATGATAACTTAAACGGCGTTGATTATCTTTTGTTGTTGACAATTCGCCGCCGCTACCTTCTTGTCACCGTTCCCCTGCGATTCAGTCGCCGGATGCAGGTGCTATGAACAGCCAATTTCTCGACGAAGCCTCAAAAGTGATTCACGAGCCTCAAGTATTAATTAATATGGTGTCCAAGCGGGTCCGCCAGCTCAGTGCCGGAAGCCGCGCGATGGTCCCTGTGGAAGGCCGCATGGGCCTTGCCGATATAGCCTTGGTTGAAATTGCTCAGGGCAAACTGGTTCTGGGTGAGGCGCCAAACGGCCAGGAACCCGAGGAATAGCTGCGAACGGCGGGCGTGCCATGTCCGCGGAGATCGTAACCAACCGCAAGGCGCTCCGGGACTATCACATCCTGGAAACCTTTGAGGCCGGCATCGAGCTCAAGGGCACGGAGGTTAAATCCATTCGCTCCGGTCTCGTGAACTTGCAGGGTTCTTTCGCACGCCTCGAAGGCGGGGAAGTTTTCCTCTACGACAGCGACATCCAGCCGTACCTGCGCGCCAGTCACGAACAACACGAGCCTCGGCGGCGCCGAAGGCTCCTCCTCCACCGTGCGGAAATCGACAAGCTCGCCGGCGAGACCGAACAGGCCGGTCGCACGCTCATAGCTTTGAAAATGTACTGGAAGAAGGGAAAGGTGAAGGTCTCCCTCGGCGTTGGAAAGGGCAAGATAGCGGCGGACAAGCGTGCCGATCTCAAGAAGCGCGTCCAAGAGAGGGAGGTTCAACGCGTTCTTGCAGGAATCCAGCGCAAGAAGTAGGGAGCGGCTTTCTCTGATAAGGCAAGGACGGCTTTTCTTTGACTGCCCGCGCCAAAAAAGAGATTGTCTTTAAAGGTTCGGGAGGCATATTTCCCAACCCTCGTCAAAGGAGCCTTAGCTCAATTGGTTAGAGCGCTGCCCTGTCACGGCAGAGGTTGCGGGTTCGAGCCCCGTAGGCTCCGGGTGTTGATTTTTGCCGGAATCACCTCTGAAACCTCGTAAATAAAGGCCCTCCGGTCGGTTGCCTCTTTTTGTCGAATTTGCAGTTGAGTGCTATTTTCGCGAGAAATTTGTCCTGTTTTGTCCTGCAAAACCGTGAGGGAAAGACTCGCATCGAGACACTTTGTGAAGGGAGGTTCATCACCAAGCCATTCCTGGAAGGAAAGGCTGCGGACGATCTAGGCGCGGGTGGGTGTGTCCAAGAATTGAGACTCCTGCTCTCGCATGGCGAACACGATAAAATCAATGGGCTCCTTTTTCTCCAATCGAGGAGCTTGAAAGCCCTGCGATATTCGGTCAGATGCGCGCGTAGCGCATCAGTTCGTCCATAGTGCAGCGTTTCTCCTTCCATGTTTCGCGTAGGGCTTCGAGCGCGACATCCAGTCCGATCTTGTTACGGAACTTAAAGCAATCCACCACGGTCTTGGCCGGGCAGTAAATTTTCACCGACACTCCCTCGATCAGGTGTTCTTTCTGGCCGGCTCGAAGGGCTTCTCCGCTGGATCTCACGATTCGGAGCGCTAGGTGATCCACCCGCGGCTGCCGCGCCTTGCCGTCAAGGGCGAGCCAGACCTCGTGCGGTTGCTGCGTCGTGAGCCCGTGGAAACGCAGGGCCGAAAGCAGGCAGACAATTCCTTTGGGAACGCGCTTGCATACCTCGGCCAGTGGATGGCTCTCGCTGATCTCTCCATCGGTGAGCATGTAAAGACCCCGGCTCACGCGGGTGACGACTCCCTTCTTCACAAGCCCTGGAGCACGCACGTCGTGCTCAAACAGACGCTTGCCAACGCGATCGGGTCGCTTTCCTTACGGCTCCTCCCGACTTTGGAGGACGTCGACGACGTGGCGAGTCTGCAAAGGCAGTCCCGATTCTTATCAATCTCACAGTATCGAGCTTTAAGCCGCGAGTCGATAACAGACTGTCGAGCCTGAGGACGAGGTCAATCGCCTCGGTATGGTTGAAGTTTGGCATATGGGCGCTTACGCACGCAGCCCCGATAAATGGCACGCGGCTTGCTTTCTAATCAGCCCCAAGATGAGAGAAGAATGGCACACTAGTTGCTTTACGGGCAACCTGAGCGACACAACGCAGATCATCCGCAGACCGTTTTGGGTTCGAGACGACGTCTCGTGTATTCCACAGACCTGGAGTTGCTC
>DATDAX010000188.1:0-4154 GCA_036525175.1 Terrimicrobiaceae bacterium
ACGCCGAGGCCGAAGGAGGCAAAAAACAGGGGGAAGATTCCCCAGCTCATGCCGTCGTTGAGATTGTTGACGAGGCCCGCTTGTGAGGCGGCGAACAGATTGCGGTCTCGGAAGGTCGTGAGTGAAAAGACCTCCCGGAAGCTGAGCGGAGCGGATTGCTCTGCATGCACAGAGGTCTCCAGACGAACGTGATCGCGCGTGTCGCGCACGAGCAGGAGAGAGAGAACGGTACCCAAGACCACATAGCCAATCCCGAGATAGATCGGTGCGGGGCGCAGCCCGTATTGCGAGGCGAGGTAGCCGGTGAGGAAGGCCGTCACGCCGACCGCAACATAGCCTGCGAACTCATTGAGGCCGACAGCGAGGCCGCGTGACTTCGGCCCGACAAGATCGACCTTCATGATCACTGTCATCGACCAAGCGAACCCCTGGTTGATGCCGAGCAGCGCATTTGCGGCGATGACCCATTCCCAGTTCGGGGCCCAAATGATCATGAATGGGACCGGTATGCCAAATAGCCACCCGAGGACAAGAACGCGCTTCCTGCCCCAGGAATCGGCGAGATGGCCTGAGACGAGATTGGCAAATGCCTTGATGACGCCGAAGCTGACGATGAAGGAGACTATGAGCGTCGTCGACGCGATGCCGAATTCCTCCGACCCGATGAGCGGGACGACCGTTCTTTCGATCCCGACCATGCCGCCCACGAATGCGTTGATCAGCATGAGCAGCCCGAACTGCCCCATGTTGGCCCTGAGGCCGAAGCGGACTTCAGGCCCCTTAGCTAGATGGCTGCTTGCCTCCTTTCCAGTTGCCGCCTGACTTCTACGAGACGGCACAGCGATTGGCTCCGGCTTCCAGATCGTTCGGGTCCCCATCAGGAAAAACGCCGGTCTCATTGAGGTCAACGATCTTGAGATAGTTCGGCGGCGTCGCCGGGATGCGCGTGAGGATTTTGGCCACAAAAGCGGACTCCGGCTCGGAAAGAATCGGCAGTTTCGCGGCGATATCACCGAGTGTCGCCGCGACCAGCTTACCATCGAAAGCAATCGGCTCTGAATGATGCCCTGGCAGGACCAGACTTTGTGAGTCAAGACTCAACAAGCGTTGAAGCGATTGATAAAGCACAGCTGCGCGCTCTTGGGCACCGGCCTGGTCAGCACCGAGGTCCGGTCGTCCAACTCCGCCAGGGAATAGTGTGTCGCCGGTAAAAAGGACTGGTCCTTTGAAAACGTGAAGTTTCCCGTTCGAGTCCACATCAGCACGCTGCTCCTGTTTCAAATTTCGCGGCCTTCCAACCAGATAGCATGTGCTCTCAAGAGTGTGGCCAGGGGTTCGCAGCGCCTCAAGCGTGATGGATCCAATCCGAATCGCATCGCCTTCGCGGACCGCAGTGAACGGGAACGAGACGCGGTCTTGCTCAGGCAGGTGGAGTTCCGAGGCGCTTTCCTGCGCAAGCAGCCGCGAGCGCGACAGGTGATCGGCATGGACGTGAGTTTCCACGACCCGCTTGATCTTCCAGCCTCGAGTTTCGGCAAATTCGAGATAGACCTCCGGGTCCAGCGAAGCATCAATTACCGCTGCCTCTCCGTCGGAGCTGACAAGATAGGAGAGGCAGCCTTTGCCGGTGCGACGCAGTTGAATGATCCGTGCGCCGTCCGCAAGCGCGATCTCCGCGCTATTCCAAGCGCCGCTCCATGCCTTCATACCGCCGTCCAGGACCATCGCATCAATGCCCCGTGCTGCCAGGTACTCTGCAGCGATCCCTGCCATTTTGCCGAGGCCACATACCGTCACAACCGGAGTCCCGCCCGGCAGCGCTACGTTCGCCAGCACCGCCCGATCGTTTGCCTTGAGGGCGTCATATGCGTCAAAATGGACGCTGCCTGGAATCGACCACTCGGCGCGGTCGGCGGCTTTGCGGATATCAAGAACTGTAACTGCGCGCCCTTCTTCCAGCCAACGTCGCAGGGTCTTAGGATCGATACTTCTTTTCTCGCTATTCATAGTGTTTACCTCGTAGCAGTCACCGGCAGACCAAGCGCCTTCCAGTCTGGCAGGCCGATTTCGAGCCGCCGGGCCTTGAACCCGCGTGCCGTCAACTCCGTAACGGCCTCCCGGGCGTAGACGCAGTAAGGGCCTCTGCAATAGGCGATGATTTCCCGCTTCCGGGGCAGCTCCTTTAGACGTCGCTTCAGGTCACGAATCGGAATCGACACCGCCCCTTCGATGTGCCCCGCGTTGAACTCATTCTCAGGTCGCACATCCAAAACGATGACATCACCATCTTCGATCCGCCGGCTCAGTTGTTCCCCGCTGAGTGGTTCCAGCTTTTCGCGATCACTGAAAAAGGACTTCACAATCCGATCCACTTCCGCCAGTCGCTCCTCGCCAAAAGTCCGTATAGCACGCCAAATTTCGAAAACGTTGCCGTCTGCCACCCGATAAAATTTGCGAGAACCCTCCCGGCGAATCTCGACCATTTGCGCTATCCGCAGAACTTGGAGATGCTGCGAAACATTTGCCACGGGAAGGCCAAGCTCGGAGGCCAGATCCTCCACACTCCGCTCGGCCTGTGCCAGCAGGTCGATCAACTCGATGCGGTGCGGATGAGCAAGGGCTTTGGCGACCCGGGCAAATTGTTCGTAGAGCTGATTCTTGAAAATGCGTTTCGCCTCTGACATGTTCAACCATTCAATATAATCATTGATTATATGTGTCAAGTGTGCTATTCATCTTTTATGAAACCTGCGCCCGTTTTTACGCTCGCCCGTTTCGGCACTGCGGCCGCTCAGGTGGAGGTTCAACGTGAAGCGGGGCAGACCTCGGGCCGCTCCGCCGGCCGTAGCGCTTCACTAAGGATACAAAATCCTGGAGGGATAAATCTATGAAACCCTTACCACTCACGATATTGTTGACGCTCGTTCTCGCGCTTGGTGTTCTCGGCCGAACAACTGCTTGCGCGCAGGATTCATCCCACGCCGATCACATAATGGTCCTTCCGGTTGATCTGAAATGGGCTGATGTGCCTTCGCTTCCAGCCGGTGCGAAAGTCGCCGTGATTGAAGGTCCGTTAAACGAAGCAGTCCCGTTTACCTTTCGCCTCAAGTTTCCCGCTAACTATAAGCTTCCGGCGCACTGGCATCCTGCGATCGAGCATGTGACTGTGATATCGGGCACGTTCAACATGGGGACGGGAGACAAGCTTGATATGCAAAAGACAACGGCGCTCACCCCTGGCAGCGCCGCAATCATGCAGCCCAAGACCAATCACTTCGCCTGGACAGACGACGAAGCAGAGGTTCAGGTCCATGGTGTGGGCCCTTGGAAGATCGAGTACGTTAACCCGGCTGATGACCCTCGCAAAGCTAAGAAATCCGGAAGCAAACTGTAGCTGCGAAAGTGGCCGGCTGTACATGCGCATTCACATGGTGAGCGCATGCGATGCACGCACTGATGGAGCCGACCCGGCCTAGGCGAGGCTCCATCACAGACCTTAACTTTTGGAAAAGCGTGTTCTCATTTCTGTTTGTGTTTCGAGGAACGCGTCACAACCGGCCCAGTGTCTACGCGCTGATCAAATCAGCGCGCCGCTGCAAGAGGAACCACTACCGGCGGTGCAGCCGAAGCAATGGTTGCCGAGAAGGACAGGTCGGTCCTCGAGTCGGTCAGGATCGATATCCCAGAGGAAGAGAGGGCTGTTATCTTTCCACTGCATTCCGAGTTGCTGGTTGAAATCGCAATCATAGACCTCGCCACGCCAGCCGATACTCAACGTGTTGCGGCACATGAGGCCGTCAACGGAGGCCGGGTTGAACGACTCGACGAGCAAATGCATGTAAGTATCCAGCTTGCCGTTGCGCTTCAGCCAGGAGGCGAAGCGGGCAATAGGCATATTGGTAATCGTGTAGAGTCGGTGAAAGTCGATGCCGAAGTTGTTTTTCAATTCGCGCTTGTAATCGGATTCAAGTTCAGCCTGGTCTGGGGGCAGAAAGGCGCCGTTGGGATTGTAGACAAGGTCGAGAATAAGGTCCTCTTGACGGCCATAGCCAAGCCGGTTCAGGAGTTGGAGCGCCTGGATACTGGCATCGAAGACACCATGGCCCCGCTGGGCGTTAACGTTTTCGGGTTCATAGCAGGGCATGGAGGCGACG
>DATDAX010000189.1:0-12367 GCA_036525175.1 Terrimicrobiaceae bacterium
TCCGCTCGTGGCCGGCATATTCATCTTGTAGAAGCTCGCAACGTCCTCGAGAGGGACATAGCGGCGGTTCTCGTGAATCACTACGTTCCATTTCGCCTCAGACGCAACCGCCGAAAAAAACAAAACGGAGATTATCAGTACGTATCGCACGGGCTTGCAAGTTGATTGGGTTTTTCGACGCTGCAAGTGGAATTTACGGCAGAAGCCGGTTGAATGCAGGGCATTTTTGCGCAGAATCGACGCCTCATGTCGGAACTTGCAAAAGCGTACGAGCCCCAAGCGGTTGAAGAGAAATGGTATGCCTCATGGCTCGAGCAGGGTCATTTTGTCGCCGATCCCTTCTCAACAAAGCCCGCGTACTCGATGGTCATCCCTCCGCCGAATGTCACCGGCGTCCTCACTCTCGGCCACGTTCTCAATAATACCATCCAGGACATCCTCGCCCGGCGCGCCCGTCTGACAGGTCACGAGGTGCTCTGGCTGCCGGGTACCGACCATGCAGGCATTGCGACACAGACTGTGGTTGAGCGCAGGCTTCGCAAGGAGGAAAAGAAGACGCGGCATGATCTCGGACGCGAGGAATTCCTGAGGCGGGTTTGGGAGTGGAAGGAAAGACATGGGGGAATCATCATCGCACAGCTCAAGAAGCTAGGCTGTTCATGCGACTGGGGTCGCGAACGATTCACGATGGATGAGGCCTACGCTCGCAAAGTGCAGGAGGTTTTCGTGGATCTCTACGAAAAAGGGCTGATCTATCGTGGGAAGCGGATGGTCAATTGGTGTCCGGTTTCGCTTACCGCGTTGAGCGATGAGGAGGTGATTTCGAAGCCCCAGAAGGGTTACCTCTACCATTTCAGGGTCGAGGTGATCGGGGAGCCGGGAGCTTTCTTGGAGATTGCAACGACCCGCCCTGAAACCATCATGGGAGACACCGCGGTCGCGGTAAATCCGCGTGATCCGAGATACGCACACCTCATCGGAAAGAGCGTTCGCCGTCCGTTGCCAATTGAGAATCGAGCGGCGCTGCCGATCGTCGGTGACGCCGCCGTGGATTTTGAGTTCGGCACCGGCGTGCTGAAAGTCACGCCCGCGCACGACAAGACGGACTACGAGATCGGTCTGCGGCATGCGTTGCCGATTATTGACATCATGAACCCGGACGGAACGATGAACGAGTTGGCTGGTGAAGACTTTGCGGGTCTCGATCGGTTCGAAGCACGCGTCGAAGCCGTTGAAAAGCTGCGTGAACTCGGAGTTCTCGTCCGCGAGGAACCCCATGAAAGCAACGTCGGCTTCAGCGAACGAGCGGATGTTCCCATAGAACCGCGCCTCTCTGAGCAGTGGTTTCTGAAGTATCCCAAGACCGGCGAAGCGCGCTCCGCGGTGCGTGAACGGTTGATCCAATTCTTTCCTGAGCGCTGGGAAAAGGTTTATGACCACTGGCTGGGGAACATTCAGGACTGGTGCATATCGCGTCAGCTCTGGTGGGGTCACCGGATACCGGTTTGGTACAAAGGCGTTTCGGGGTCGTCGACCGGCGAAGCGCAATCCGCTGTTCGATGTCAGATTGCGTCTCCTGGCGAGGGTTGGACTCAGGATCCCGACGTGCTCGATACGTGGTTCTCATCGTGGCTCTGGGCGCACGAGACCATGGACGACGCCACTCGCAAAAAGTTTTACCCGACGAGCGTGCTCGTTACCGGGCCCGATATCATATTCTTTTGGGTCGCCCGGATGATCATGGCTGGTCTGGAATACATGCACGAGGTGCCTTTTCGGCATGTGTATTTCACTGGGATCATTCGTGACAAACAGGGACGGAAGATGTCCAAGAGCTTGGGCAACTCGCCGGATCCGCTCGATTTGATCGCCAAATATGGAGCGGACGGCCTTCGCTTTGGCCTTATGCGCATTGCGCCACAAGGGCAGGACATTCGCTTCGACGAGCAGCAGATCATTGAGGGCCGCAATTTTTGCAACAAACTTTGGAACGCGTGCCGTTTTCGCCTTCTGCAGGGCCCCGTGGACGCCGGCGCAAATCCTTGGGACCATGAGCTCTCGATCTTTGCGAAAGACCTGTTGTCAAAACTTGATGGCGCAATGGCCCGAATCGAATCCGGATATGCGGGCTATCGCTTCAGCGAGATCGCTCAGACACTCTACGATTTTGTGTGGGCCGAGTTCTGCGACTGGTTTATTGAAGCGGCGAAGGCGGACTTCAGCGATCCCGCCCGCAAGGCCGGAACGCTTGCGACGATGGACTACGCGCTGAGGCGGATCCTATTGCTCCTGCATCCCGTTACGCCATTCGTCAGCGAGGAATTGTGGCATGGGCTCGGTTTTGGCTCGGGCAGCATTCAATTTGCAGAATGGCCCCGTGCAAAGGGGACCGTACCCGAACCGAAGGCAGCAAAAGTATTTGGCGCAGTGACGACGGCCCGAACACTGCGGGCTACCTACAACCTTCCGTCGAATAAGCGCCTGCGCTGGCTCTTGCAAACCGGGGAGGACTGGGTGAACTCGGAACTGACTGCCGTTGGTGTGCTGTTGAATGCGGAAACAATCCAATCGGTCGACGCGCGACCGGCACACGCGGCCGCCTGCCCGACGGAAATCGGCGTGTTCTTCCTCCCGCTGGAAGGCGTTGTCGATCCTTCGACCGAGCGTAATCGGCTCGAAGGCGAGATGGCCAAGGTGCAGGCGGAAGTGCAGAAAGTGCAGCGCAAACTCGCCACCGATTCGTTTGTTCAGAATGCCCCGCCTGAGGTCGTCTCGGATCACCGCAAACGCCTCGAAACGTGGACAGCACGCCTTGAGACCCTCCGTGGCGCTCGAGAGGCGCTAGGTGAGTAAGAGTGCATGCGAATCACGCGCTTCGCAGTCACGGAAGTCTTGCTTTGTCCTCCCGTCGCGAACATCATTGCCGCAGTCGTTAATGCCATGTCCAATCATCTCTTCACGTTTATTCTTGCCGGGGGAAGCGGCGAACGGTTCTGGCCGCTCAGCCGTTCCAAAACGCCGAAACATCTTCTGCGTTTGCTTAGCGACCGGACACTTTTGGAAACCACGGTTCGCAGGGTCGAAAATCTCGTGCCGTGGGACCAGGTGTTCATTCTCACCAATGCGACTCAAGTAGATTCCATCCGAAAAGAACTTCCCTTTCTTCCAGCCGAAAACATCGTCGCAGAACCGGAGAAACGCGACACGGCACCAGCATGTGCGCTGGCCGTTGGCTTTGCCCGAGCTCGCGATAAAGACGCGATTTGCGCTCTGCTTCCCGCGGACGCTGTGATCCATAACATTCCCGTCTTTCAGAAGCAGTTGACCGAAGCCGCGGAAGTCGCGGGAAAGCGGGACGCATTGGTCACTTTTGCCATTCCTCCGACGTATCCCTCGACCGGTTTCGGATATCTTCAGCTTGGTGAAGGACACGACTCCGTCCATAAGGTCGTCCGCTTTGTGGAAAAGCCTGATCTGGCCTCCGCCGAGAACTATTACCGCAGCGGGGACTACGCATGGAACGCCGGGATGTTTATTTGGCGGGCTGAAATCTTTCTGCGCGAGGCGGAAAGGCTCGCTCCACCCCTCGCCGAATTCATCCGAGACTTCCCTCAGGGAAATGCAAACACTTATCTCGCCGAACGCTTTTCCAAACTTCCTAAGATTTCGGTGGACTATGCGATCATGGAAAAGGCTTCCGAGGTGCTGGCATTCAAGGCGGCATTTGATTGGGACGATGTTGGCTCGTGGACGGCTCTTCCTGATCACCTTGGACGCGATGAAGGCGGAAATACGGTACGCGGCGACATAGTCGAGCACAAGGCTCGAAATAACATTGCCCTAAGCAATGGAAGGCTTATCGCGTTGTGCGGTGTCGAAGACTTGATTGTGATTGAAACCCCGGACGCTGTGCTCGTCTGTCATCGCAATGCGGCTCAGGATATCAAGAAGCTGCAGCCGCTGCTTCCCGACAAGGTGCGTTGAGCCATCGTCGCAGAGCTCAGCCTTCCGGCATCGCGTAGTCGCTCTTCTCTTCGATCATTGTGCGTTTCAGGAGATCGACCGACCTTCGCATTCCTTCCATGCGTGACAGAACAATGTCCTCATGTTCGATGGAGAGCCATCCGTCGTATCCGTTCAATCGCAGGCGATAGCAAAACTCCCGCCACCATTGCTCTCCGTGCCCATAGCCTAGGGTAATGTAACTCCAGGAGCGATCCTTGACGTTCTCGTGTCCTATGGTCTCCAGGCGGCTCGTGAGATCGAGAGCCGGCTTGTTCATATAGGTGTCCTTCGCATGCACGTGGTGAATCGCGTCGCCAAGAGCATCAATGGCTACAAGAGGATCCGCATCCATCCAAAAGAGATGGCTTGGATCCAGATTGGCACCAACAATGTTTCCCACCTCTTTTCTTAGCTTAAGCAAAGTTGGGACGTTATAGACCAGTTGGTGTCCATGGAGTTCCACGCAAAGCTTTACACCGGCGTCCCTGGCTGCCGCTGCGAGCTTCGTCCAGTAGGGCAATAACTTTTCGTTCCATTGCCAATCGAGGATCTCCCCATTCTCTCGATGCCAGGCGCACGTTACCCAATTTGGTCTGACATCCGTCGGTCCCCCAGCCGGAAGACCGGACATCAGAACGATCGCGTTGACGCCGAGAAGTTCGGCAGCTCGAAGCGTGTCGTAAACGACTTTGCTTTGCCGTTCGCCGTCCACCGGATGCAGCTGATTTCCATTGCAGTTAAGCGCGGCCAGCGACAGGCCGTTTCGTTCAAATACGGACAGGAACTTGCGCCTCTCGTCCGCGCTCTCCAACAACGACTGCAGGTTGCAATGCGGAGCGGCACACCAGTTGCCGGTACCGATTTCGAGGCCCGCAAGGCCAAGTTCCGCTGAAACTCGGGCAGCCTCTTCAAATGCGAGGTGCCCCAAACTCTCCGATACGGCACACAATTTCATTTTGGTTTGTTAGTAAAGGCTTCCGCTTGTGGGGATCTGAACTAACCAATTTTCACTGCTTTGCCGCTTTTGAGGGACTCGGTGGCCTTGTCTGCCAGCAACTGTGCCTTCAATCCATCCTCAAGCGACGGGCTGGGGTCATTGCCCTTCGAGATGGTGTCTGCGAACGCATCGAGTATCCGGTAATAACTATTTTCGATTCGTTCGAACCAGCCTGCATGCAGACCATCGTCGATGACCTTGTCTCCGACGTATCGCGAGACTCCTCGAGCCCGCTGGCGCCGGGATTCGACCATTCCCTTGGATCCAAAAACTTCGATGCGTTCATCGTATCCGTAGCTGGTGCGTCTGGCGGAGTCGATCTGGCAAAGCGCTCCAGATGCCATTCGAATAGCCACGATGCTCGTGTCGACGTCTCCAACTTCGGCCACCTTCGGATCCACCATCGCTGCCCCGATGGCGTATACCTCCTGTGCCTCATCGTTGGTAATCCAGCGGAGAAGGTCGAAGAAATGGATTGTCTGGTCCTTTAGCTGCCCTCCCGAAGTGGCCAGATAGCTGATCGCGGGGAGGCTGGGCCCGCGCGACGTCATCTGGATGATCTCCAGTTTGCCAACGTCACCCCGCCTCACTTCGTCTTGCAGCGCTGCGTGGTTGGGATCGAACCTTCGATTGAAGCCGAGCATGACGGGAACGTTGGATGCACGCACGATTCCTACCGCGTCCACCGCTTCCTGATAATCCAGGCCGATCGGTTTTTCGCAGTAGACGGCTTTCCCCGACTGAGCCGATCGTTTCAGGTAGTCGACGTGAGTGTTTGTTGACGTACAGATAAAGACGGCTTCGACTTCCTTATCGCTGAAAATCTCCGCAGCGTCCGTCACCGCCTTGGCGCCCGTGCTGGCTGCAAGTTTTTTGGCGGCTTCCAAATTTACGTCGCTTACGGCGACTAATTGCGTTGCGGGATGGAGGGCTATGTTCTTTGCATGGACCGAGCCAATAAACCCAGCTCCTATTACAGCTACTTTAAGCATATGATGGTTCTTCTTTGATATTAGTTTTTGCTAGTTCGCTTCGAGCGCGGTCCAAACGCCGCCGGCGGCGTAAGAGCGCATCGCTGCCTCGACAAAGGCCACACCGTGAAACCCATCGGACGCGTCTGGAAATCCAAGCTCGGATTTCTCAGGGGTACGTCCCTCCGACCTGGCAATCAGTGCATCGGCAACCTCTGTGTAGAGATTTGCAAATGCTTCAAAGAAGCCCTCGGGATGCCCGAGCCCGGCGCGCGTCCATTTCGCGGCATCGGCTGAAAGCCATTCGGCGCCTTGTGCCAGAATCTGGGGCGGGCCATCTATCGGAGAGTATTGCAGGTGGTGCGGATCCTCATGGTGCCAGGCAAGACTGCCGCGATCCCCATACACACGAATGCGCAGGCCATGCTCATTGCCAACCGCAGCCATCGATGCCCAAAGACTTCCTCGCGCCCCGTTGGAGAAACGAAGCAATAGGTTTGCGTTGTCATTGATCGCACGGCCGGCGACGATTTTACTCAATTCCGCAGTCACTTCGGTCACCTCAAGCCCAGTGATGAATCGGCTCAGTTGATGCGCATGAGTTCCCAAATCGAACAGCACGCTGGCATCGCCCAGAAGACCAGGATCCATCCGCCACGCCGCTTGCGTATGACCTTGCTTTTCCAACAGTCTTGCGGCCCATCCGGAGGCATGCTCCACCTGGATCACCTTAATCTCCCCTAAGGCGCCGTCTTTTACGATGCGCGCCGCGTGACGAACCATCGCATAGCCCGAATAATTGTGCGTCAGGCAAAGGATCAACCCGCCTCTTTCGGCCAGGGCTCTCAATTCCCTCGCTTCCACGACCGAAAGGCAGAGCGGCTTGTCGCAAATCACATTGATCCCTGCTTCGAGCAACTTCTTAGCGATCTTGTAGTGGCTGTCCGTCGGCGTAACTATTGTGACCGCGTCGATGCCGTCCTCGCGTTTGATCTCGGCGTCCGCCATCGCCCCGTAGTCTGCGTAGACCCGGTCGTCAGGAATTCCGAGCTGGCGTGCCGCGGCGAGGGACTTCTCGCGATTCCGAGAAAAGACGCCTGCAACCAGAAGATATTTGTCGTCGAGGCGCATGGCCGTTCGGTGCGTGCCAGCAATGCCCGCACCCGGCGCGCCTCCAACCATTCCCACCCTAACTTTTCTCTGAGTGGTATCTTGCATACTTCTGAAGATCTTAGGGTGGCCGGCTTCTGCTCAGCGCCGACTTTTCATCGGCGCGGGTCACAATTCTTTCAGGTGCCAGCGCCAGCCTGACACCCGACCTTTGTCAGCCGAGGCTCGTGACGCCTTAGGCTTTCTTGCGCTTCCGTTGGCGGTACATGTCCGCGGCTACCGCAGCAACGATGATCACGCCCTTGACGATGTCTTGGTAATAAACGTCGACGCCGAGGAAGGTGAATCCACTCGTCATGATGCCAAGAATCACCATGCCGATGACCGTGCCCCCAATGCGACCAATTCCTCCGGTAAGGCTCGTGCCGCCGATAACGGTCGCAGCGATCGCATCGAGTTCATAGCCGAGACCCATACCTGCCTGACCGGTCGACGCGCGAGCCGCAGTAACCACCCCGGCGAGCCCTGAAAGCAGGCCCGCGATGGTATAGACGATGATCAGATGGCGTCCAACGTTGATACCCGAGACGCGCGCCGCCTGCGGGTTCGCACCGATGGCATAGGTGAATTTACCGTACCGCGTATACTTCAGCGCCACGTGGAATATGACCGCAGCCGCCAGAAAAATCACGACGGGCATGTACCCAGATCCAATCCAGGTGAATTTTGGCGATAGCATACTGATCGGTTGTCCTGCCGTATAGGCACGAGCGATTCCACGGGCGGCGACCATCATGCCCAGGGTCGCTATGAAAGGAGGAATCCCCGTTCGCGCGATTAGGCTGCCGTTGACGAACCCGGCAAGGATCCCTACGCAAAGACCTGCAAGCAGTGGAATGATAAACGGAAGGTTGGTGAGTGCTGGATAAACCGCACGAGTGTTTTCCGAGGTCTGCGCAAAACTTGCTGCCACCATCGCTGCGACTGCCAGCACCGAGCCGGAGGACAGATCGATACCGCCAGTGATGATCACTTGAGTCACCGCAATGGCCAGCAAGCCAACGACCGAAACCTGAAGAACAATGATGAAAAGGCGCTGAGGATTGAAGAGGAACGTGTCACCCTTGAAGATCCAGCCCAAGATTTCGAAGAGCGCTGCAATGCCAACCAAAATAAGAAGTATACCCACTTCAGTAGATAACTTACGTCCCTCCCGCTTCTTTTCTGATGCGGGGGTGGCAGGCGGCGCTTGTCCGGCCTGAGTTTTGACCTCGTTACTCATTTTGTTTCCTCTAATTTCATGGTAGTGCTGCGATATGGTGATGTCTGCGGGCCGGGGACACCAATCAGCCTGAGGCAAGGTGCATGATCTTGACCTGATCCGCCTCGGAACGATCGAGAAACCCGGTCGCATGGCCATCGTGCATGACCATGATGCGATCACTCATGCCGAGAATCTCCGGCATTTCGGAAGAAATCATGATGACAGCGAGACCCTCGCCGGCGAGCTTTGAGATCAGTCGGTGGATCTCCGCCTTGGCACCGACATCGATTCCGCGCGTCGGCTCGTCGAGAATAAGGATCTTCGGCTCTGTGAGAAGCCAGCGCCCAATCAATGCCTTCTGCTGGTTGCCTCCGCTTAGGTTCTCGATGCGCTCGTCAAGGTTCGGCGTCTTTATTCTGAGGGCGCTTTTCAATTTCTCGCATTCTGTATTCAAGCTCCCCTGACTCACGAATCCGCTCTTGACGTAGCGGTCCATCAGCACGGCGATCTCCATGTTCTCGAGGACTGAGAGCACCAGAAAGCAGCCGGTGTCCTTGCGATCCTCAGTCAAAAACGCCATCCCGGCGTGCATCGCGGTCAGCGGAGAATCGACGACGAGCTTCTTACCATTCACCTCAATCTCTCCCGAGGTGGCCGGAGTGACGCCGAAGATTGTTTCGGCAACATTCGTTCGGCCAGCGCCGACCAGGCCAGCGAGCCCGAGAATCTCTCCCTTGCGAAGTTCAAACGAGATATCGCGAAAGACGCCTTCGAGGCTGAGATTCTTCACTGAGAGAGCCACCTCGCCGATGGGGACAATTTCCTTTGGAAACATCGCACCGAGTTCGCGGCCGACCATCTCCTTGATGAGAATGTCGCGGTTGATATCCTTGGCCCGATGGGTGGCGATGTATCGCCCGTCGCGGAAGACCGACACGTCGTCAGCGATCTCGAAGACCTCGTCCATCTTGTGGGTGATGTAGACAATGCCAACGCCGTGAGCCTTAAGGTCCGCAATAATTGCGAAGAGGTGCTCGACTTCGCGCTCAGTCAGCGCGGAAGTCGGCTCATCCATGATCAGGACGTCGGACTCGAAGGATACCGCTTTGGCGATCTCAACGATTTGCCGATTAGCGACGGTGAGATATCGAACCTCAATCTCCGGGTCCAGGTCGATATTAAGGCGCCGGAACAGGTGTTCCGTCATGCGGCGCATTTCCGCATGATCAACAAAGCTAACAAAACCCATAAAGCCCTTCATCGGTTCGCGTCGAATCCAGACGTTCTCGGCCACCGTCATATAGGGCATGAGGTTCAGTTCCTGATGGATCATCGCGATTCCCGCATCGAGGGCAGCGAGGGGCGTCGTCAACTTCACGGGATTCCCCTTGAGCTTGATCTCCCCCGCGTCCGGCTGATAGACGCCGGCGATAATCTTCATTAAGGTCGATTTGCCGGCCCCGTTCTCTCCCATCAGCGCATGGACGGTGCCAGGCCGAATTTTCAGGCCCACGCCATCCAACGCGACGACACCGGGAAATTCCTTGCGCACTCCCTCCACCTCCAGGAGGTAGGGCACATGGGGCAATACTCCGGCCGCTTGCGTTTCGTTGAAGGGCTCTTGGGAGCCTGGAGGCGTCATAGCTAACTTTCTAGATGTTTTTTACGACGAGAGAAAGGCTGCGCCGGCGTTTTGACGCCGGCGCAGAAAACACGATTAGGGGTTGAACTCTTTGTAGTTCTCCTTGTTGACGAGTTGGAACGGGATGTAGACGTATGGAGACTCGAACTTCTCTTTCTTGGCAAGCTTAAGAGCGGATTCTATGACAGCCTTACCCTGACCTTTGGCGTCCTGGAAGACTGTGACGGACAAGGTTCCCTTACCCATCTCAGAGAGCGCATCTCGAGTCGCGTCGACACCGCCGATGATGACCTTCGACGGATCCTTTCCCGCCTGCTGAAGCGCCATGATCGCCCCGATTGCCATCTCGTCGTTGTTGGCAGCGACGGCATCGATTTTCGTGCCTGCAAGCAGCCAGTTATTCATAAGATCCATTGCCTCAGTGCGCTTCCAGTTGGCGGTCTGCTTCTGCACGACCTTGATGTCGGGATGCTGAGCGAAAACCTTCTCAACGCCCTCTGTGCGCAGGGCGGCAGCCTGGGTCGCAAGTTCGCCCATCATGATAACGACGTTGCCCTTGCCATTAAGCATTTTCGCAATCGCCTCGCCCTCGAGCTTGCCCGACACATGCTCGTCGGAGCCGACGTAGACGATGGGATCCTTAGGATCCAATTTTTCGAGCGGCTCCCGATTGACGTAAACTGCAGGAATTCCTGCGTCTTTGATAAGCTTGGTCATCTGCGCAGTTGCCGAGCTGTCGACAGGATTGACGACAAGCACATCAACCTTCTTCGCAATAAAGTTTTGGATCTGACTGAGCTGCTTGCCAATGTCGCCTTGGGCATCCGCGTATTCGACCTTTACATTCTTGTCCTTGGCTTCCTGCGTCATGGCCTCGCGAAGATTTGTGAGGAAGAGATCGTCGAAATAAGCCATGCAAACTCCGACATTTATACTGTCTCCTGCCATCGCAAAGCACGTCATGATGGCGGTTGCTACTAATGCTATTACTAAGCGTTTCATTTGTTTTCTTTTCTCCTGCAGTGGCGCCCGGACGATGCGGGCTCGTAAGTTATTATTTGATTTCCGGGGAACTTCATTTGCAAGGCCACAACCCGTCTCTCGGCTTCCGAGCAAGCGCCCGACAGCCGATCCCACCTAGCCTCTCTTGAGCTTGTGTACGGTACCGATGCCATCTATGCAAGAATATTATGGTGAAAAATGCCGTGGTCTAACATTGGCCGGCGCTTATCTCGTGGCTGGTCAGGATGAATCGCGGGGATAACATCTCGCTGAGACGAATTGAAAGAGCCGCTCTGGAAAAGGGGTCGGGGAAGACAAGGCGGTTGAACGGTTTGTGCGCGTGATTGATAGGATTAGCGAAGCTCCGGGGCCTTATGGCAGGATCTGGCAAATCCTTAGAGCGCGCGTGGTCGGCGAGACGAATCCCGCGGGATCGACGTGTGGGCGCGGCAAGACGAAGTCCAGATTGCGCGCAGGGAGTTCTCTGAGGGGGGCGAGGCGTATGGCAGATCGAACAGCCGTCGGTTTGGAGGGCGGGGGATTCCGCCGTGTCGTCGCGAGGGCCGAACGCCGGAAGGCCGGGTGGCCTGCTAAGCCTCTTCATCGAATCAACGCTCCGGTTCGGAGTTTGGGCCGACGATCCGAACATCGACGCCATGCTGTTTGAATTCCTTGAGAATTTTTTGTGAAAGCCGGGAGTCTGTAAGTGTCAGATGGATCTCGGAGCATTTGGCGAAGCTGACCATGCAGTTGTGGCCGAACTTTGAGGAATCGGTCAGGACATAGGTCTTGTCGGCGATGCGGATCATGGCCTGCTTCATTTGGGCATCCAGGGAATCGGGCGTGCTGAACCCATGCGAGAGGGTTATGCCCGACGTTCCCATGAAAGCGCGATCGACGTGGTAACTTTCGAGGTTTTTGACCCCCCATGGCCCGATGAGGGCGAGGCTATGATTGCGGACCTGACCACCGATCAGAAGCAGGTCGTAGCCGGCCTTGGTTAATTCCAGGGCCGCAGGAATCGAATTGGTAATGACGAAGAGGGACTTGAATCGTCCGACGAGCGCTTTCGCTAATGAGAGGGTGGTGGTGCCGGAGTCGAGGAGTATGGAATCCCCCTCGTGCACGTAGCTGGCGGCCGCTTTGGCAATCAAATCTTTCTCGGCCGCCTGGATTTGCAGCTTCTCGAGGAAGGCGATATTGAATCGGCTCTGCTGGGAAAAGATTGCATTCCCATGGCTTCGCTCAAGCAGTCCCCGCTTTTCGAGCGTGTCCAGATCCTTGCGGATGGTCACCTGACTGACCTTTAGTCTTTCGGCCAGTTCCTCGACGCTTATTTTGGCCTCCTTTTTCAGGAAATCGACAATCCTTTTGCG
>DATDAX010000190.1:0-5970 GCA_036525175.1 Terrimicrobiaceae bacterium
CGCAGCCGTAATCGATGTCGGCATCAACCGCGTCGAAGACCCGGGATCGACGAAAGGATACCGCATCGTCGGTGACGTCGATTACGACGCGGTCGCACATCGATGCTCCTGTATTACTCCAGTGCCCGGCGGAGTAGGCCCCATGACAATCGCCATGTTGATGTCCAATACCGTCACCGCGTGCGAACGCAACGCACGAGAAGGCAAGTAGCAATCGCCATGCGCGACTTAACATCGAGACTCCACATCGCTCGGTCTCTTAACCCGCCAGCCGCTCGTGCCACCATTCGTTCCGTTTACACAGGCCTGCGCCCTTTCGCACGACGCGCTGAAGCCGGTCGGGCTCAGTCAGATCACATTTCGACCGTTCAAACTCATCGGAATGTTGCTTATCACTAAGGTCTTTTGGTCGCCAACCCTTGCACCTACATTGTACCTGATCTAAAGCGCTCTATTTGGCGCGCCGAAAAACAGACCAGAAGCTATGAAAACCTCGGAACTCACCGTTCTAACAGCAAGCGAAATGGAAACCCTTCGAGGCGGCCTCGAAACCACTTACACGAGGTCCAAATGTCTGTGAATCATCCCTTGGCCGTTTTTCTTGCTACTGAAGCCGAGCCGCTCTCGGCTCATACAACGACGTGTGATTTTCCGGTATACGACCCGGCAACGCAGCTTCAGGGGAATTGGAACGGCGTCACGAATCCCCTGGAGGTCCTTTGCTCCGACGCCCACACCGGGGAGCCCAGCACCCAGTCCCACACAACTTCTTTCGGTCCGCACAACGAGAATCCTGACTTGGACTCCGACGACTCGGGCACCTGAGGGCTGGGGCGACTGAGCCAGTGGGATCACGTCCTGGTTTTGCCGGACAAGATGAGGAATGACGAAAGTTCTCGTCATTACAAATCCGAGGGACCCGCACTCAGATGCGGTAATTTCTCGTCTCTATCAGCTCGGCGCGGACGTCGTTCGACTTCACCCTGCGGATTGTAACGGAGACATCAGCATTTCGATCTCCCGGACGTCGACTGCAGTGAAGATTCGCTCGTCTGGAAGAGGCTTCAATACGCAAGAGATCTCGTCGGTTTGGTTTCGGCGGCCAGATTCCATTGATTTCGCCAGCAGGCATCTGCAGCAGCCAGACCGTCACCTGGTTATACAAGAAACTAACGCAACGCTTTGGGGTCTTTATGGACGCATGGATGCTGTCTGGATTTCGCACCCATACAATCTCAGACGGGCGTCATGGAAGGTTTTCCAACTCGAAGTCTGTAGTCGTGTTGGGATGCAATGTCCTTCATACGTCGTTAGCAACGACGCAGGCGTATTGAAGCAGTTCGCGGAATCCTATGATGAATTGGTGTTGAAGCCGCTTCACGAACGGACAACCTGTTTTGAGTCGGATGGCAAGAGCTACGCAATTTATGTGAAGAAATTTACTTGCCCTGAACTTGCTGACTTGTTCGAGCGTCCACCACCTAGCCCTCTGATGCTTCAACATTACGTCAGAAAGCAGGCTGATATCCGCGTCACGGTTATTGGGGAAAAAATATTTCCTGTCATGATTCGCCCGACCAATGAGAGGGATGAGATCGTTGATTTTCGGCCTCGTTGTCTCGAGATGAAGCATGAGGTGGTCGCGTGTCCTGTGGAACTGACGAAGTCCATTCTGTCTTACATGGACATTATGGGACTGAATTTTGCCGCATTCGATTTTGCGCTGGACTACGAGGGCAGGTGGGTTTTCCTCGAATGCAATCCGAACGGTCAATGGCTCTGGCTGGGAAGTTCTGACCGGACTCCCGCTGGTCGAGACTATCGCGCGCCATTTGGCCCTTGTCGATCGATGCCCGGCTCGGCGGGGGCAGTTTCAGTCCAATTAGCAACACCGGATCCTACGCAGGCATTCCCGGAGAGACCCTGAAGGGTTTCAATCCGTGATGGATTGCTTTCCGGGACAGCTGGGATAAAGTTTCGCGGTGCAATACCGCCAGCTAGGCAATTCTGACCTTCAGGCTTCCGTCGTTGGGTTGGGAACGATGTCGTGGCCGGGCTGCAACTATGGAGACACCGGCTACGTGCCCTCGCCAGCTGATCTGGCTGCGACGCGCGAAATGGTCAATGCAGCGCTGGACGCCGGGATAAACCTGTTCGATACGGCGGAGGGCTACGGTCTCGGGCTGGCAGAGGAAATATTGGGGCGCGCGCTCGCCGAACTTGGCTGCCGCGAGAAGGCGATTATTGTCACCAAGGTCGGCCCGCTCTTTGGAAGCGAGCAGGTCGATGGCCGTGCTTGCAATCTCACGGCGAAACATATCCTTGCACGCTGTGACCTAAGCCTGAAGCGCCTGCGCACCGATCATATCGACCTGTATCTTGCGCACTGGCCCGACCCGCTGACGCCCATCGACGAGACCATGAGGGCGATCGAGACGCTGAAGACTCAGGGGAAGATCCGCTGGTTTGGAGTGAGCAACTTTTCCAACGAATTGCTGGGCGCCGCGCTACAGCATGGAGAGGTTGTCGCGAACGAACTGCCTTACAGCCTGGCGGATCGCAGCATTGATGTGGAAAGACGTCCGTATTGTCTGGAGAACAACATCGGCATCATCGCGTATTCCCCGCTGGGTAAAGGGGTATTGAGCGGGAAATATGATGCGCAACACCTGCCGCCTGCCGACGACTACCGGCATCATAAGAAATACTTTGCGACGGAGAATCTTCCGCGGTTCCTGGCTCTCGCTCAGCATTTGCGGGAGCTCGCACCGCAATTCTCCTGTACGCCCGCCCAGCTTGCGCTTGCATGGGTGCTTGCCCGACCGGGCATCAGCGTCGTCCTTCCGGGCGCCAAATCGCCCGACCAGATCCGAGCCAATACGGGGGCGAGCAGTGTTTCCCTTCCGAGCAACGTCGTTGACAAGCTCAACGAACTTTCCCATGGCTAGGCTGTCGCCGAGTCATTTCGCGAGAGGCATGATGCGACGCCTCGACGCGCCGATAAGGTTCAAGGTCTGCCCGCTCGAGTCTCCCCGGACGATAGCGAACGACGGATCGGTCAAGCATGACGTCGATACCGGTAAAATAGGCAACCGACTCGAATAGGGTAGAATCCTCCAACATTACGTGTATTGCCGGAAAATCGATTTTGAGGGCCGTTGGAAAGCCGTTGTTTACGTACAGGGGAACGCCTCTTTCGTCCGCCTCCTTCATCAATGCCACATACTGGTCGATGGTGCTGGCGCGCCGCACTCTCGGATCGTAAACGTAAGGCGGTTGGGTGGTAGCCGCTGTAATGATTTCCAGATTTTCCGGAGCATTGGGATCTAGATTCGAGCGTGTGGCGAGGACCGATTCCCGGTAGCGTTCCGCGCCCTTTGTCAGTAGGAACTCTCTTGCGGGATTTGAAAGCGCTGCAAAAGCGATGAGCAGCACGACCGCGAGCAACGGTCCCGCCCATCGCGCAAATCGAAATTTCCGCAGCGGCGAAAAGGCCCAAAAGGCGCCTGCCGCAATCAATACTGCGACCCCCTGTAGCATGAATCCGACATACCACTCCATAAGCATCTTTTTCTGAAGCACAGCGTAAGCGTATGTCACAATTCCGGGAAAGATGAGGACGGCAACGATCCAGCGCCCACGAGGTTCGACGGCCCACAGCCGGACAATCCCCAGCGTGAAAAGACCGATCGCCAGCGCGATGGCGAGGTAGAACCGCACCGGATGGGCGTCCGCGATCGGAAGGTATTCCATGTACTCGGTGACCGCCTGACCGCTCCGGGTCCAAAGGCTTCCCGTAAGAAACAAAGCGCCGACGTTCTTGAGCCAAAAAAGGTGCCCGTCGAAGTCGCGAATGCTGTGCAGGTAGCGGAAGAGACCAGGAACACAGGGCAGGAACATCTGCAGGAATACGATGCCGCCAACAGTCGATGCGACCAGCCATCTTGACAAAAGGATCTCCCGGACCGGAAAGAGCCGGCTTTCCGTAAACAGACGGATCGCGACAAAAAGGTTCAGAATGACTACCGAATAGATGGTCGGCGGCCACGTATAGAGAAGGGCAAAGTTCGCAAGCGCAAGCGCGATCCACCATCTCCAATGTCCCCTCTCCAACGCGTAGAAGGCGAAAAGGCAACCGACAGGAATCAAGAGAGCGACCAATCCATAACCGCGCGCTTCCGTGGCAAACCGTAGATGCCATGGATGGATGGCAATAAGCCACGAGGCAAGCGCTCCCTCCCAGGCAAAGCCAAAGCGCGCCATGAGCAAGGCGATTACACCCACAACCAGGATGCCCGCCAGATAACTGGGCAACCGGATAGCCGCTTCGCTGAGCCGCAGCCCGCCCGGCCGCGCAACGGTCCGCCAAGCTGAATGACTCAGCCGCGAAAGCGCGCTTTGCAACACGTGATTCGCGGTCGACGAGTAGTTCCAAAGTGTGTTTCGCCACGGAAAATACTTGGCCTCGACACTCCCATCCGCATTCACGCGATGCCCTCCCACTATGCATCGGCGAACGCTGTACTCTTCATCCTCCCAAAGGCTTTGGCCCAACCGCGGAAAACCCAGTATTGCGCAGGCGGCCATCGCACCGCCGACGCATAGCAAAAATCCTCTCGGGAGTTTGAGCGGAGATTTTCCCGAAATGCTCACCGGCAACGGCCTCGCCCACCACCTGATCGTCAGCGCAAGAATAGTCAAAGGCACCAGATTGATGAGTCCAGCCCACCACGAATAGACTCGGACATAGTCCCTGATTTCATCAAGTTGGGGATTTTGCCAGGGTTTCGGGGCAAGGAGCAACGCAACTGCGATGCAGCAAATCAGTCCCCAAAAGAGACCTCCCACGACACACCGGGGCAACACTCGATGAAACACCATTTACCGATACTCAGCTTCGTCCGCGTATCGAGGAGAATTTCGTCGAACATGCTCGAAAGACATGACTTATCGACTCTGAATGCGGCGGAAAGGCGGCGCGAGTTGAACGTGGATTCACCGGCTCACAGACTCCCGGCCGCGAGCCATCCCCGCTTGAAAATCCGCCCGCCATCGCATTCCTGCCTGACATCCTCCGACATGGAACTCTCGATACCAGGTTCGCTTCGGTTCTTATATCGGGTGGATCCCCTAAAGAAGCTCGCACATCGTGGGATTTTGTCGCAGATTCCACGCCGAAATTGCCTAGCACTTCATGTTCGCTTCTCAGCCAGAGCCAGGGAGGGAAAGTCTTTCGTGCAGATCCTTGAGTTTCTGAGAAAGATCAGCTCCTGGTTCATTGTCCGGCTGGCTTGTTTTGTTGGGCTGGCAGCGGTGGCTCAGCACGTTCCCGGTTGGGCGAAACGGCCGCTCTGGCTGACCGTGCTATTCGTCGGGATATGGGCTTTCGTGGCCTTGATTCGGGAGTCCAAAAAGGCTTTGGACCTCCTCGTTCCCGTCCTACAGCAATGGAGATCCATCCTCGAGCGCCCAAGGGACCTTCAGCGAATTGGCAGGATCATCCGTTTGCTTTGTGCGGCAGCAATCATTGCCATCGCGGTTTTTCGTGCCTGGCCGGTATGGAGCTTCAAGGCGACTTCTTCGCTTCGCGAAGACGAGATCATGGGTATCGTGAGATTCACTTCAAGAGGATTTGTTCCTGCTATCAGCACGTACAACCTCGCGCGGAACCACGTATTCTACAATGTCGTCAGTTCCCTCATTCCCGGGGCGAATTCAACCGCCCCCTTGCGCGCGAGGCTGCTTTCCTTCATCTCCGTCCTTGGAGCCTTGGCGCTCCTGATCGCATACGCAGCGAAACGGCACTGGCTACTTCCGGGACTGGCAAGCGCCGGGTTCGTCGCGGGCAATTCGTTCGCAATGGACAGCGTTCTCGAGGCGCGAGGCTACGGCTTTATCTTTCTGTTTGCGATGCTCGGCTCCGTGGCTTTCTCGGAGTGGGTCCGTACGCGTTCGTCGATCTGGCTCAAG
>DATDAX010000191.1:0-5738 GCA_036525175.1 Terrimicrobiaceae bacterium
TTTTTTACCAGCAAGCCTGTCGATGTGGGCGAATTGATGATCCTCGTTAGCAAATGTTTCTCGCGCCTAGCTAAGCTCAAATCGGAGGTTGAGCCGTCCAAGCAGCGCGTTGCGCCTGATTTAGGTTAAGCCTACGCCTAAGCCTAATCGTCGTCGGGTCGGAATAGAACGAAAGCAGAAAATCCGAGTCGAGAGAGACTAAGGATTGTCGGCGCCAGAGAACATTCGTCTCTGCAAGGATAATTCTCCCGGTTTCACCGGTTGTGTGAAGCCGCCTCCACGCCGAACCCCCGGCCCCGGGGGCACGGGTCTGGCGAGGATGCACGCACCAGAGAGACGGGCTCCAAAGGGAGGAAGTTGTAGTTCGTAAATTCGCATCTAGGCTGAAGCATGGCCGACTTTCAACAGAATATCGTTCCTACGTTCACGCGCCTGGTCGATGAAGACCTTGGATGCATGGAAGAGAGCATTCTGCGGGCGGCTCAGCGTGCGCCAATCGGAGTGATCATTCCAGCGTTGTTCAGCGATCTGTCCTCACCCGCTATGCGGCACATCATTCAGGAACTGGCAGGGATGAAATTTGTGGAGCGTATCTACATCAGTCTCGCCCGTAGCTCAGAGGAAGAGGTTCGCTGGGCCAGGGAGATCATCCAGCCAATTAAAGACCGCTCCGTCTTGCTCTGGAACGATGCGCCCGCCGTCCAATCCGTGCTTGAGAAGATCAATCAAGTCGTCCCGCTCGGCGTCAGCGGGAAAGGAAGCGCCGTGTGGACGGCGCTAGGCTACGCCTTGGGGAAGAGCGAGGTCTCCGTGCTAGCGTTTCACGATGCAGACATTGAGACTTACGATCGGGGCTTTCTTCTGCGGTTGATCTATCCTGTCGTTCATCTGCGCTACCAGTTTGCCAAAGGCTTTTATGTGCGCTATTCGGACCGCTTGCACGGGCGGGTTGCGCGTTTGTTCTATTTCCCCTTCGTCAAGGCCCTGCGGGACATTCTCGGCAAGATCGATTTTCTGGAGTACATGGCCGATTTCCGGTACCCGCTCTCGGGTGAATTCGCTACGTTTGCCAGCATTGCCTACGATTTGTTATTCCCGTCAGACTGGGGGATCGAGGTCGGCATCCTGGCCGAGGTGTACCGCATCACTCGGCCCCATCGCATTTGTCAGGTCGAAATCACGAGCCGCTATGATCACAAACATCAGGAAGCCGGGGAAGACCTAAACTCTGGACTGCCCAAGATGGTCTCCGATATCGCCCGGACGTTCTTCACGCAGCTTGCTTCAGGAGGATCAGTACTTACCCCGGATTTCCTGCGCACACTCAAGCACACTTACCTTGCCAACGCTCGGAGCTACGTTCGTATTTACGAATCTTACGCCGAGATGAACAGCTTGAGGCATTTCGACCGACATCAGGAACTTGGGCTGATCGATGTGTTCGCTGGTGCGCTGGACAGGGCCTTTGGAGAATTCCAAAATCCTCCTTTAAGCTCGCCGACGATTCCAGATTGGCGCCGCATTGAGGTAGCGCTCGACGGTATTTTGGCGGAACTCGTCAAGGCGTTTGAGAGCAACATGACTGCGTGAGCCAGATCGTAGTGGTCGGATGCAGCGTTGCAGGCCTGCTCCTTCTGTGCTCGGTTCGGGCTTGGCATCTGGCGCTGTCTGCCGGGATCAGGAAGCAAATTCGGCTCTCCTTAACAACTCGACTTCTATCAACGCTGCGAGCGACGAGCGAGGAGCTAATAGCTTTGCGGCAGCTGGGCGCCAGGCAACCCAGCCAAACGCCTCGCCGCCGCGCTAAATACCGGCCCGGTTCGGAGCATGTCATCGGGCCCAACGGCATTTGAACGCCTCTCGCCCCGCGAAGCTGGCTTCCCAAACGCGATACTTGCTGCTGTTCTAGGCTCTCGATGACGGATACAAACCGAGGCTCCCTTCGCAGCGCTCTCGCGGCCCTGGGCGTCGTATATGGCGATATAGGCACCTCCGTTCTCTACGCGTTTCGCGAGTGCCTTTCCTCCGGAGTCAACGACCGCGAAGGAATTCTCGGCGTCCTCTCGCTTATCATCTGGACGCTCGCTTTGCTCGTCACAATCAAATACCTGACTTTCGTTACGCGTGCGGACAATCAGGGCGAAGGGGGAATTCTTGCCCTGCTTTCGCTAGCCTTCCCCGAAAGCGTCAATGAGGCGGTGAAGTCGAAACTGGCCGTCATGATGATCGTGATCGGAGTGTCAGGAGCGGCCCTTCTTTACGGGGACGGAGTGATCACGCCTGCCATTTCGGTGCTTTCCGCTACGGAGGGCCTTCATGTGGCCGCGCCATGGCTCGAACCATTTACGGTTCCACTCACCATCCTGATTCTCCTGGGCCTCTTTAGCTTTCAGCGAAAAGGCACCGAATCCGTCGCCAAGCTCTTCGCACCTATCATGCTGCTGTGGTTCGCCACGCTTGCGGTCACGGGAGCTCTCCAAATTCTCCGCTCCCCTGAAGTTCTTGCGGCGATCAATCCGCTTTATGCCGTGCGTTTTCTCGCCTCGCACGGGACAGACGCGTTGATCGTGCTTGGCGGCGTTTTCCTCGTGACGACCGGCGCTGAAGCGCTCTACGCGGACTTGGGACACTTCGGACGAAAGCCGATTGCCCTTGCGTGGCATGGCGTCGTTTTTCCTTCGCTCCTCTTAAACTACCTTGGGCAGGGCGCGTTGGCATTGCGTGAGCCCGCTACGAGAGTGAACCCGTTCTTTCATATGGTTCCCGGCTGGATGCTGTGGCCACTTATTGCGCTGGCTACGGCAGCCGCAGTGATCGCCTCTCAAGCGCTGATCTCGGGGGCATTCTCCATAACCATGCAGTCTGTTCAGATGGGCTACACGCCTTTCATCAACATTCGGCATACCTCCCACGAAGAACACGGTCAGATCTATATTCCCCAGATCAATACGCTGCTTGCCGTGGGATGCATCGCACTGGTCATAGGATTTCGGAGCAGTGACGCGCTTGCCAGCGCCTACGGAATCGCGGTGAGCCTGACGATGGTCGCAACGACGCTTCTGCTCTATTTTGCCGCTCGCAGCGTATGGAAATGGAGCGCCGCTCGCAGCGCCGCGTTGTGCATCCCCTTCCTCGTCATTGAAATGGCATTCCTCGCCGCAAACAGCACAAAGATCGCACAAGGCGGATGGTTACCTCTGGCGATCGGCGCAGTTGTGTTCCTGATGATGACCACATGGAAGAAGGGTCGCCACCTCCTGCAAAAGACCTTCCCAGAGACGCTTTCGCTCAGAGAATTCATCGCCTCCACAGTTTCTTTGAGGCCTCCGCCAAAAGTTCCGGTGCGTGTGCCGGGCACTGCCGTGTTCCTCGCGGGGCAACCCCGGGGCACACCGGTATCGCTCCTGCACAACCTGAAGCACAATAAAGTCCTTCACGAACGCAATATCGTTCTCACTATCCTCACGGATCGAATTCCCTACGTTTCAAAACTCTCCCGCATAGAGATCAAGGATCTCTCCCATGAATTCTACCGTGTCATCGCTCATTTCGGTTTCATGGAAACGCCGACCATAAATGAAGTGATCGAGTGCTGTGCGCTTAAGGACTTTATCATCGAGGAGCAAAAAACGAGCTTCATTCTTGGACGAGAAATCCTCGTCTGTACAGACAAGCCAAGCATGCCACGCTGGCAGAAATTCCTCTACGTAGCAATGAGCCGACACGCCCAGCGGCCCGCTGAGTTCTTTAAGCTCCCTATAAATCGTACAGTCGAACTGGGTCAACGCGTGGAAATTTGAGATATAATGCTGTCAATTAGCCGCGTATAAATATTTGTTACTTTTTTATGTAGACATAGCTTGAGCACCTATGGGGCCCGACCTGGCGGAAGCCGGCTCATCCGCGACAATTTTGCTCGTCCTACCCAACGATCGCACTGGAAGGATCCGGCAATTCGTGCGACACTGGCGGGTCCGACTGCCTAACGGCGATCGAACTCATTTGTGCCGGGGGTTGATTTGGATCCGTTACCTATGACCTTGATTTTCATCGTGGGACTTGTCCTCTCTGTTTTGGCGGGAGCGCTGGTGAAGTGCTTCATCGAGAGAACAATCTCAGGGAAGAGTCGCCGAAAGTGCGGTCGCGGCCAATGCGGAGAGCTCGGTTGGTCGATTGTCAGGAAGGATTCCGAGACTTGTCATGCCATATGCGTAAAATGCGGATGGGTGAGTCATTTCGACGTCAAGCGACAGCAGGTCGATTGAATCGGCTCAGGCCCCTTAGGCGAGTTTCAGTCTTTTCCAAGCCACCGCAAGCACAGCGACCGTCGCCAAGAAATACCATGGCAGCCAACCGAGCGCCTTCACGAATACGTCGTCCGGCGTATTGTTCTTGGCCAACGCGTGAGTAAGACCGGCGAAGAGCAGACCTACGCCGCCGTAGGCCAAATTAAAGGCAAGCCCTCGGAAGCTGAGAACGGTCGCCCGCCTCCTTGAATCGGTCACAGCCTTGTTGAGATAGTGCGAAACGTAGAACTGAGTGAGCGACATCGCCACTCCCAAGGGCACCAGCCATAGCAACCCGTAGATCGGCAAGACAAGGGCGGCTCCGGCCAAACCTGCCAAAGTCAGCCCGGCGACGAATAAAAGGTTCCCCGTGATCTTCCAGCGCACAATGAGCCTTCGCGCGAGCGCGGGGACAAGAAAACCGATCACTGCGAAGCCCGAACCGATCAGTCCGAATGCCGCCTCCGGCACGGCAATTAACCGGTAATAGTTGCTCGCAACGGTAAGGAAAAGCCTGACAATGCTGTCGAAGCACATCCCGGCAAGAATCACCCCAAGAGCCAACGGCGTCTGCGCGATCCAACGACCGGTCGCGAAGGTGACTTTCCAGGTTGTCCCCACTGAAACGTTCGTCGTGCCATGTTTTTGGGGTTCGCGCAGATTTAGCGTCGCCAAGAGGGCGAGCACAGCGTTCGCCAGCGTGAGGTAGATTGGAAACCGCATCGCCATTTCCTGCGTCACCTTCCAGGGAAGACCCACCGCATCGACGATCCGCTGGATAAATACAGCGTCGTACGCCGCCGCGCCGACCATCATCGTTACAAAGAACGCAACCGACTGCCAGCGCATCAGGTGTTCCAAGACGTTCGGCCACTCACCGGCGCGTCCTTCGGCGACGAGCGAGTCGTAAGCCAGCGCTTCGTCTGCACCACTTGCACTTGCTTCCGCTGCGCCGCTGAGCACACGGTTTACGAGAAAAAGCGCAAACAGGAGCGTAGGATTTCCGCGGGGAGCAAAGGCAAATACCGCCATCTCCACCACCATCAGCACCGCAGCAAATACGACCATTCGCTTTCGACCGAATTGATCCGCGAGAGCGCCAGAGGGCACCTCGAGACCCACAATCGCCGCTGCCCACGCGACGTTGAGCAAGGCGTATTCTTCGACGCTCAAGCCGAAATCGAGAAAGAGTACTGCCAGAACCGGATAGTACCAGCGCGCGTTAAACAGCACCCGAAAGGCTATAAACAGAGGAATATTGCGACTGAGAGGAGTTCGGCTCATTGTGAGGAAAGTCGTCCTCTAGAATTCCAGTAGCCCACCGAGTTCATCTCAAGGTCTGTCTTCTTTGATTGTTCCTTCGTGCAGGAGCGGAAAGTCCCAGTGAAGCGCGTAAAGAATCGTACGCGGTGGCCTCTCGTCCATCGTAATCGACATTCGCCGAGGATTTAA
>DATDAX010000192.1:0-7859 GCA_036525175.1 Terrimicrobiaceae bacterium
GTTCGACAAGACAGCGGTTAGAATGACCTGCCACGCAATTCTTGCTTCGATCTTGTTCGAATCGGCAAGTTGTCCGGTGGAAAGCGTGATTGCGTCGAGGTCGGTAAGACCAGAGATGATGGCCACGAGGTAGAGTCCGGCAGACCCGAAATACTGCTTGGCAACAGCAACCGCCAGCAAGACAAGCGCGTAGAGTGCACCGAACAGAAAAGCCGGCTTGAGTTCTGCAGGGTTCTTCTGCTCCGGCATTTTTGCAGTCTGCCTCCGACTTGGAAAGTACAGAGCCAATGCAATCAGGATGCAAACGACGAGCATAGCGACGAGCGGCCATGCCATCTCTCCGAAGCGGCGCGGCGCCACGGCGGCGATCTCCACCAGCACCCGCACGATGGAAACACAGGATGCGGTCATGATGACAAACGCGCTCAAAGAAGCGAGCGCAGCTTCTGAGCCGGTTCGCCGGGCATAGCTAACGGTCGTCGCGGTGCTGGAAACCATCCCGCCGATGATTCCTCCGAGCAACGCCCCCGCACGCGCACCAAATAACTTATACGCGATGTACCCGCCGAGACTGATGCCAACAATGAGCACAACCATCAACCAGAGCTTGAAGGGATTCCAAACGGCATACGGACCGAAATCCTTGTTTGGCAGAACCGGTAGTATGACGAGACTTAGCAATACGAATAGCATCATCGCGCGCATGTCGCGCTCGCCAACGGCCCTGGCGAAATTGTGCAGAGGCCTCTTGGAGTGCAGCAACACTGCCATGGCTCCAGCAATGACGAGTGCGGCAGCGAGATAACCAATTGCGATCAGCGCCCCAACCACATACAGAAGAAGGGCGGCAATCTCGGTCGTGGTTCCGGGATCAACGATCCCCTTCTTAACCTGCACAAAGTTCGCGGGAACGATGACCGCAGCGAGAGCGAGCAGTCCGGCTGCCACAATCCACCCGCCAAACGCCTCCCCGAGCTGAGCACATACCGTTCCAAAGAGCGAGATCAGGGGAAACGTGCGAATGCCAGCGATCGACGGCCCCCTGCGCTCGCGTTCCAGCCCCAAGAGCAACCCCAGGCCGAAGGAAACGGCGAGTTGTTGGAAAGTGACAATATCCACTATGCTGGAGAAAAATGCCCGCCCTTAGCTGTTGTCATGGCGCGCCTCCTCGCGGACCACATCCGTGGCGTTCCTATCCTCGCGAATTCCGAGAAACACCGGCTGGCGAAGCTTATCGTCCCTGGTCCATTCTGAAAATCTTACCTGGCAAACCATGTTCGGTTCCACCCAGCGGCAGCGCTTCATTTCCGCCGCGGTCACGGCTTGTCCATACCGAGCGCCTTTCGTCTCCGGCAGATTCGCAAAGGGACATTCTTCGCGCACGATCTTCTGAAACTTTGAATGCAGGCTCCGCAGCAGGGCCGTGTCGAAGCCCGTTCCAACCTTCCCCACAAATATAAGCTTTTGACCCTCATGCACACCGACCAGAAGCGCGCCGAAATGTTTGCGTGTTCCGCCCGGAGCGGTGTATCCGCCGATCACGAACTCCTGTTCGCGCTGCAGTTTCAGCTTGATCCAAGCGCCGCTCCGACGCCCGGTTTCGTACTGCGAGTTCTTACGTTTTCCGATGAGTCCTTCCAGTCCAATTTCACGCGCGCGGCCAAGCAACTCCTCCGCATCCTCGCCCAATGAGGCCGAAAAGCGGATGACTCCGGGCGGATTTTTCAGGAGCTTGCCAAGCATCTCCTTTCGCTCGCTTAAGGGACGCTCGCGAAGATCCTTTCCATCGAGGCGTAGAAGATCGAAGGCGTAGTAGAAGATCGGGGGACGTTTCCGGCCGAGTTCGAATGCCTGGAGCAACTGAAAAGAGGAAATGCCTTTGTCATCCAGCGCGACGATCTCTCCGTCGATTACCGCATCCCTGACGCTTAACTCGGAGATGGACTCAAGCACCTCAGGAAACTTTCCCCCAAAATCCTTTTCGTTTCGTGAAAGCAGGCGCGCCTCAGGGCCACCCCGTAGCGCGATGGCGCGAAAACCGTCGAACTTGATTTCGTAGAGCCATTCCCCCCGAGGAGGCGATTCGGCGAGCATGGCCTGCATCGGTTCGATGAACTCGGGCAAAGGCGCAGGGTTGGCGGACCTTGATGCAGAGCGTGACGCCCCGGCTGGACCCGATCTCCATACCCTGTCACCTTTTGCGAGTTCTTTCATGCTTTTTCCGGAGAGTGCCGAGGTATCATCAAGCTTTCGCGATACCGGCCGCATGTCCTCTCCTCCACGGATGAGCAGCCATTGTTTTTCATCGCGCAACCGCACGAGATACCACTCGCCCTGGAGCTTCTTGCCGTTGAGGACAACGTGCAGCTTCCCGCTCGCCAGCTGCTTCAGCGGACTCTTGCCCAGCGGTTCGAACGTCCCAAAATCCCACACAAGAACCGTTCCTCCTCCATACTCGCCTTTTGGAATCGCTCCTTCGAAATTGATATAGGAGACGGGATGGTCCTCGACTTGCACAGCGAGCCGCTTCTCTCCCTTCTTGAAAGGGATGCCCTTTGGAACCGCCCAGGACTTTAGAGTCCCCCCGAGCTCGAGGCGAAAATCATAATGCAGTCGGGTCGCATCATGCTTCTGGATCACAAAGCGGTGCGCCGATTCGACAGAAACCTCTCCCTTGGGCTCCGACGTCTTGGCAAAATCGCGCTTCTTCTTGTAGTCCCTGAGCGACATGGAGACATGATGCATCGCTTCTGGGAGTTGGCCAGCGCGTATGATCGACCCGTCAAGTGATACGTGACAAAAGTCCAGGCAATCCTCGATTCCGGCCCCTACCTTCGATTCAGGGCAATCATCGACGTTGAAGGGCCGTCCCTCCGGCGCGCGAAGAGCGATAACTTCCCGACATGAAAATCAATACACTCCACGATGCGCTCGTTCATGAGTTGCAAGACCTCTACAGCGCTGAAGTTCAGCTCACCAAGGCGCTTCCAAAGATGGCAAAGTCTTCTTCCCACGAAGAGCTCGCGGCAGCATTCGAAGAGCATCTAGAGCAAACTAAAGGACACGTCGAAAGGCTTGAAAAAGCTCTTAAGCAGCTCGCCGCATCCACACGCGGTGAAAAATGCAAGGCAATGGAAGGCCTCATTGAGGAAGGCAAAGGAACGCTCGAACTGGATGCAGATGACATGGTGCGCGATGCGCTCATCATCAGCATCGCCCAGAAGGTCGAACACTACGAGATCGCCGGCTACGGAACCGCCCGGACGTTTGCAAACCTTCTCGGCGAGGACAAGGTGGCCTCGCTGCTCGAGGACACCCTCGAGGAAGAGTCCGAGACCGATCGCAAGCTTACAAAGCTCGCTGAAAGTGCCGTCAATCGCGATGCCGAAATGACGACGAACGATTAGGCATTAATATGCAAGGGGCCGCGCTTGCGCGGCCCGCCATCGGCCGGCGGGTTAACAAAGAACTCGAAATCGTTCTTGCACCGCCGGCCGTCAACTTGTTGGGCTAGGAACCAAAGGCGACGACGACGCGACCTCTCGTGCCTGCTGCGGAAAGGCAAGATTCTGCCTGATCACGGTAAGCGCCTCCTTGACCGACGTCACCACGTCCGCGGATGTGAACGTACGCAGCCGTTGGACGCGATCCTGGGATACTCCCCAAATCGCAGTTACCACTGGGACGTGCGGCATGGCCGTCGTTAGACGTTTCAGCAGGTAGCGCGCTCTCTTCTGAGCAAGCGGAGGCGAGACCGAAATGCAGATTTGAGCACACGGCCGATCGGATATATTCGAAATGATCTCGCCCGCTAAACTCTTCGACGACAAAGTCTCGCAACGAAATCCCTCCGCTTGCAGAATCGCCGCCACCATATGAGCAATGGTCTCGTCTGTGGCGTCGCCTGCCGGCACAAAGACAACGGGGTTAACACCGTTCTTTTTGTCCTTAGGAGGCTGCGATCCCTCTCCAAAATCCGCGATCAGTTCATCGATGGTATCGCACGCGAATGCGAGATTCCGATCATCGAGGTCTCCTCCATGCCAGCCTGCCTTGATGTTGATCAGCGCGGGAACCATCAGGTCATCACAGAGTTCAAGGAAGCTATGTTCCTTCAAGAATTCTCTTGCGACACTTGCGGCTTCGTCCTCGCGAAACGCAAGCAGTCGCTGGTAAAACTGGTCCGATGGCGCCATTGCTGATCGGGAACCGAGGAGAACATCGAGAAATCCCAATTGGGGAATGTACTTTCCCATGACCGCAAGGCAGACAGTCAGAGGCGTAGCGAGGAGCAAGCCAATGGTGCCCCAGAGCCACGCCCAAAAAAACGCCGAGACGACAATGGCTGTCTTCGACAGTCCGGTGCTTGAGGCATACAGCCAGGGTTCGATGAGGTTGTTGCTGATAAGTTCGACTACCAGGAACAATCCCAGCGTTAAAAGCGGCTGTGTCCATCCTTCGAACGCCGCAAATGAAATCAACAGCGGGAACGCGGCGCCCAATATCGGCCCAAGATAAGGGATGAAGCGCAGAATAGCGCATAACAGGCCCCAAAGGCCGGCATTCGGAACTCCTATAAGGAAAAGTCCCAAAGCAATCGGAATGCCGTAGGTTACATTAACAATCAACTGCATGAGCAAAAAGCTGCTCACTCGCTTACCGGCATCGTTCAGTGCTTGAGTCGTCGTGTGATAACGGTGTCGTCCGGTGAGCGAAATGAGCCTGTCGCGGATGTCGTTTCGATCGATCAGAAAGAAAAGGACACAAACAAAAACAATCGCGCCGGTTCCCAAGGTCGACATCGCGTGGCCAAGAAGAGTCCTCACAAATTCAAACGCGCTGCCAGGCTGGGCTGACATCGAGGGCTTAGGCTCCGCTGGAGTCTGGACAGGCTCGCTGGTTGAGCTGTCCGTCTCCGCAATCAAGCTGGAGATCGTTTCCGAAGCCCTCGAAAACGGTCCGGCATCAACATGTCGGATGGTCTCCAGCTTCTTGGAGATCGTTGCACGATACTGCGGAAGCTTGCCGGCAAGATCTGCCAACTGGCCGGTGAAGGTGTACCCGATTGCACCCACTGCAAGAATCGCGAGCAGCACGGAGCAAACAGCAGCCGTCACCCTCCCAAGTCCTCGGCGCTCAAGACGCGTTGCCACCGGTCCCAAAAGAAAAGTGAGAAGGATTGCCAGCGCCAGCGGGATGAAAATGTCGCGAAGCAGGAAGAGTATCCCAACGATCACCACGAAGGAAATCAGCGCGCACGTCCTTGATACTACAGACGGGAGCGAAGAGTCCGGCATGATGAATACTGTATCGCGCGTCCCGGACCGATGCGCGCACTTTCTCACTGGCTTCAGGGTGGAAATATCCTCCGCGCCGGCGCTCGCGGAAGGAGAATCAAGATCCTTGAGGCCAGGAAGCGCCCTTTTGCTTCGCCCGATCCCCAGCGTTCCCCTTACGCGAGACCACGCCTTTTATCCTCCCTCGGGTGAAGGCTCGTTGAATGCCCTTCCGATCGCGATTACGCTTAAAAGAAATTGTCCTCAGATTGCGCAAGATCATCCACCTTGACATGGACTGCTTTTACGCGGCCATCGAACTCCGGGAACGCCCCGAGCTTGTCGGGCGCCCGATCGCCGTCGGAGGGGGCAGTCCGCGCGGAGTCGTCACGACGTGCAATTACGAGGCTCGCGCTTTCGGCGTACGTTCGGCCATGCCAGGATTCAAAGCACGCGAGCTGTGCCCTCAACTGATCTTTCTCCCGGTGCGGTTTGATCTCTATCGAGCGGACTCCGCCAAGATTCGAAAGATTCTCCTAAGCTATACTTCCCTCGTCGAGCCCCTCTCCCTTGACGAGGCGTTCCTCGACGTGACCGGCCTGGACCGTTACGCCTGGGACATCGCAAGGGAACTACGTGCTCGCATACTCAAGGAGACGGGCCTCACGTCTTCCGCAGGCATAGCGCCTAATAAGATGCTTGCAAAGATCGCCAGCGAGTGGCGAAAGCCGAACGGTCAATTTGCCATCCTGCCGGACGACGTCGAAGAATTCATGAGAACACTCCCGGTAAGAAAGCTCTGGGGCATTGGCCCTAAGAGCGCGGATCGATTCGCGAGTCTGGGAATTAACACATGCGGCGATCTCCAACGCTATTCGCTCGTCCAGATGGTCGAACGCTTCGGTCGCTGGGGACGGGAACTCTACCATCTTTGCCGCGGCCAGGACGACCGCTCCGTAGAACCGAACCGGGTTCGCAAGTCATTGAGCAACGAGCGCACATACTCGAAAAATCTGGAATCTCTCGACGCGTGCAGGGATGCCGTGGATGAGTTGATCGCCGACCTGCAGACCGAATTGCAACAAAAGGCCGCCGAGCGCCGAATCCGAAAGGCATTCGTCAAGGTAAAGTTCTCGGACTTCACACGTACCACAAAGGAGTGTCTTAGCAACTCCCCAACCAGGGAGACTTATCACGCGTTGCTCAACGAAGCGTACCTGCGTGAAAGCAAATCCGTTCGCTTGCTCGGCGTGGGCGTTCGCTTCGAAGAGGGCCAGGAAGAAGAGTCTTTTCAGACTCTCATGGCTTTTTGATTTCGACCGGCTCAATGGCCAGTGATCTTGATGGAGCCGCTTCGGCAGATTTCGCTGGATCACCGGAAGGCTGTCGCCTTCCGGCAAGCCACGAACCATCGTGGAGGGCGATTTGGATCGGATGCAAAGTCCCATTGTCGAGGGAGGCGCCTTTCGCACGCCAGTCAGCAGCCCATGCTCGGTCGGGATGCCTTTCCGGCCGCTTCCGTCCCGGACTCAGGAACCTCTGCATTGAAGGCGATCCAGAGATTCACGAGATACATGCTCCACGAAACTTCGCTATTGCTGGAACTTCCTTCGACTCCCTGCCAGACGTCCCTCGCAAGCGAGATGTGCCATACCCTTCTTGCCGGTTTTTCGGGGAGAAACCGATTTCGCGATTTGAACATGCTTACCGCCACATGAAGTATTGTGGCTTTTCGACATCGAGAGAAGCGCGATAATAAGTTTCCTGCGCCCATCGTGAAACTAAGACCTAGAATCAAGATTTGCTGTATCAAGTCTCCGGAGGAAGCAGCGCTAGCTATTAACTTGGGAGCATTCGCCCGCGGCCATCATCACACAACAGCGGCGTTGCCGCACCAACACGCTTCAGCTTTGTGACCACTTGCCGCCCGAAATTTATCCGCGGTTGCGAGCCGAGCTGCCCGGCATCGCGCTGGTGCAAGTCGTCCATGTTTCTGAACCAGACTCAATCGCGCTTACGCCATTCCGCTGCCGTTCGCGCGGATGCCCTGCTCCTCGACTCGGGCAATCTCAATCTCCCAAGTAACGAACTCGGCGGCACCGGGCGCTCTCATGATTGGGCGCTTAGCCGCCGAATCCGCGATTTGGTTTCCATTCCGGTCTTCCTGGCAGGCGGTATCCGCGCTGCCAACGTGGTCGACGCCATCTCCGCCGTTCAGCCCTTTGGCCTCGACCTCTGCAGCAGCGTCCGCACCGGTGATAACCTCGATCCCGCCAAAGCTTCGCGCTTTCTTCGCCGCCATCCGAACGAAAATGAGCCAAGCTGCCCTCTGGGTGTGGCATCGCAGAAAACGCGATAGCGATCTCTTCAAAAAATCGGATTCTGAGCGGTGAGACCGAGCCTGACACGCCCGGCAGCCTCCAGCCAGAACGGTCCAAAGATAATGTGCTGCATGACCGCGTGGATATCACGATGCCCACGCTCGATGGGACAGTCAACATAGAGGGCCGATGTGCCTGCCGCTTCATACATGCATCTCACCACGCTCGTCGCCGTTTGCGCGGCATGGTGGCCACTCTCCCA
>DATDAX010000193.1:0-13262 GCA_036525175.1 Terrimicrobiaceae bacterium
TCGCACTGAAAGGTCTCCCGCATCCATATTTCTTTAATCGCGCTCAGGCTCAACTTTCTCCTCAAAGGAGGCTCAGTAAAGGCTAAAATCGCACGAAAGACACGTTCTGGAATGACGCGTTTCGCATAAGGACGGAAACAACCCTGCCAAATGCACAGGTGTGGAATGTCGGGCTGGATCGCGTTGGGGAAAGCGGCGAAAAATCGGGGCAATCAGCCAGCGATCCAATACATTTGAGCTATGGCTTCACACCCGCGGATAGCAGGTCTTTACATTTCGCCCGGCCATAATTTTTACGGACGCTATGGCCAACCGGCCTGCCAGCATCCGATCATTTCGGTCGCGCAGGTAGAGTGCATCGCCGGCAAAGGACTCGTCGGCGACCGGTTCTTTGATCACAAAGAAGATTACAAAGGCCAGATCACCTTTTTCGCATGGGAGACCTACGAGGATCTGTGTCTTCGCTTTCGAATCACTGACAAGCATCCCGGCGTGTTTCGCCGCAACGTTATAACGCACGGCGTGAATCTAAACTCATGGATCGGCAAGGAGTTCGAAATTCAAGGAGTGCTCTTCGAGGGAACGCAAGAGTCTGCGCCTTGCTCGTGGATGAACCAGGCATTCTGCGAGGGGGCCGAAGCAGCAATGAGAGGACGCGGCGGTCTTCGGGCCAGAATCCTCACCGACGGACTTCTCCGGGTCGATGCGATATGAAGAACTTTGGTGCAGTCTTGCTAGCCGGAGGGCGGTCGACTCGCATGAGAGCAAACAAGGCATTGCTCGACTATAATGGAATACCAATCTGGCGCTTCCAGATGAACAAGCTCGTCGAACTGGGTCCGGATGAACTCTACTTCTCGGTTCAGTCTGCAACGGTATTCCCGCAGGGTCCGTGGGAGTTCGTGCATGACCGATCGCCTCATCTCGGTCCGCTCGCCGGCCTTGAAGCAGCATTACGACAGACACACGCAGATTTCCTCGTTGCTCTAGCCGTGGACATGCCTGGCATGACGGTGGGTTTTCTAAGCGAGTTGCTTGAACGATCCGGACCTGCTGGAACCGTCCCGCGTGTTGATGGATTCTACTGCGGTACCGCCGCGGTCTATCCCGTCGGGATCCTTCCGCTGGTACGAATGATCCTTACCAGTAACGATCGATCGTTTCAGCATCTCATCTGCGAAGCCCTGGAATCCGGTTTGATGAATGCAAAGGAGATCCCGCCTGCGAGGCAGTCCCTTTTTTCAAACTGGAATTCCCGAAAGGATCTTAGGAAAGCGAATCGTTCGCTTCCCGAAAGCGCACGGAGATCTCGATAGTCTCTCGCTCACTAGACGGCCTCGATCTTGACCGCGCACGCCTTGTAGGATGGTTGACGCGAATACGGATCGAACGCGGGAAATGTCAGTTGGTTTACCTCGCGGTAGTGCATCGGAATGAAGAGTTGACCGGGCTGGACTGTTGGCGTCACAAAGGCCATTGCTCGAATTTGCGCGCGGCGCGAAGAGATCCTTGTGATGGAGTTCCCCTCAATTCCAAGGTTCTTGGCGTCCTTAGGATTGATCTCGACGTAGCATTCCTTGGGATAAAGCTTGCGCAGCACGTCTGATTTGCCCGTTCGAGTGTTCGTGTGCCACTGCGAGGAAGTTCCGCGTCCTGTCATGAGGAAGAAGGGAAACTCTCCGTCGGTCTGTTCTGGTGCGGCGCGAGGTTCCTCGAAAACAAATCTCGCCTTGCCATCGCTTGTATAGAAGCGGCCATCCTCAAACAATCGTCTCTCGGTGGGAACATTGACTCCGGAAGCGACGAAACGCGAAGCGTCGGCCTGGCTGAGCGGCCATTGGATGCCGCCACATTGGTCGAGCATCCGATAATCGCGTATCCCTGTGATGTCGTTTGGCATGTTCTTCGAGACTGCTTTCAGCGTCTGAAAGACCGCCTCGGGAGACGTCCACCGCGCAAACATGCTCCCACAACCCCAATAGTGAGCAATCAACTGACAGATGTGAAAATCCGAAAGCGACTGGCCCGGCGCACGCCGCACCTTCTTGACGAGGCCGATTCGACGCTCGGAGTTAATCAAAGTGCCTTCCTTTTCCCCCCAGCCTGCAGCCGGCAAATACAAGTCTGCTCGTTGCGCGGTCTCGGTCGTCGGATACATGTCCTGCACAACAAGGAAATCAAGTTTCTGCAGAAGATCGTTAAATTCGCCCTGGTGGATCCAGGAGTGGGATGAGTTGGTCGCAATTACCCAGAGGCCCCTGATCCTGCCGTCGGCAATCCCTCGCACAATTTGGTCGTAAGCCAAGGATGGCTGGCGGGGAATCAGGTCTCCTTGAATTCCCAGGACCTCTGAGATCTTGGCGCGATCGATCTCGTTCTCCACATCATGGCCGCCGATAAGACTCGTAATATTGGCAAACAAACGGGAGCCCATCGCATTGCACTGTCCGGTAATTGAGTTGGCCCCGGTGCCCGGACGGCCGATGTTCCCGGTCATCAGCGCAAGGTTGATAACCGCTTGCGCCGTCCGCGTGGATTCATGTCCCTGATTGACTCCCATGGTCCACCAGAACGAAACACGGCGTCCATTGGCGATGGTCCGGGCAAATTGCACCAACTGGTCGCGGCTCAATCCGGTTTCTTTACACACGCGGTCCCGTGTGAACGCGGCAACGAATCGGGCGAAATCGTCGAAGGCCGAGGTGTGCGAATCTATGAACCTTCGGTCGATCCAATCGTGGGAGATCAGAACGTTCGCAATGCCGTATAGCAGCACGAGATCCGACTTGGGCCGAATAGCGTAGTGCTGCGTGGCGGCCATGGAAGTCTCCGTAGTTCGGGGATCAACAACCAGAATTTCCGGTGCGTTTCGATTGCGCATCACACGCTGCCACATAATGGGATGAGCGAGGCACGGATTAGCTCCGACAAAGACCAACACATCGGAGAGTTCAAAATCCGCGTAAGTAAAGGGCGGCGCGTCAAAGCCGAACGATTCTTTGTACGCGACGTGAGATGTCGCCATGCATTGCCGCGTGTTGCTGTCGCAGTGCACGAATCCCATACCGAACTTGAAAAGGCACCCCAAGAAGGCCATCTCCTCAGTCGTAATCTGTCCCGTGCTCAGAAAGGCTACCGACTCAGGGCCATGTTTGGCCCGAATCTCCTTGAATCGCTCGCAGAAAAGCAGCAGCGCCCGTTCCCAATCGCACGGCTCAAGGGCGCCACCCCGGTTCGCTCTCACAAGCGGCGTGGTTCCGCGATCGGGTGCGGACAGTGGCGTAAGAGCTTCCCATCCTTTGGGACACGCCATGCCAAGGTTGACCGGGTAGTCGGTATCCGCACTGAGATTGACCGCCTGACCGTCCCGCATGTGAATGTTCAGCCCGCATCCTGTTGAGCAAAAGCCGCAAACCATGGTCGTTGTCGCGTCCGGGGCGAGATGCGCCGGCACTTGCCCCAAGCCGAACTTTCCGGGGTCGCGAACGAGTTCGTTAGTTAGCGGTCCGTTCCATGCGCGGAGGGTGATCGCTTCGCGCAAAGGTTTCAGTTTCGAGCCGGAGCGCTTCTCCTTCCGCGTCCTGGCGATCCCGATCATAGGCTCCCGGGCATGCGCGGCGCGGTCACCGCGCTGAAGAACCCGAAGCGTTCGACAGTATGGGCGGCAAGTGTCGCGGCCAGCGCCATGCTGGCTCCGACGACTGGGACAGAGCCGCTTGCGACAAGTGCCGGCACCGAGGCAAGGGTCCCAAGAATGAAGAGTCCCAGGCGCGCCGGACCAAGCCACGGCAACAGAGCACGGATCGTTTGCTGGGAACGATGAACAGGACTTGAGACATTGCCCGCCGCTCGTGCAGCGCTGGACACTTCCCAAACAAAAAACACCGCCCTTACCACAATCGAAATGATGACTGCGATCCGAAATTCAGAGGCGTCAGACGCGACCCATCCGAGGGCGGCTGCGACCGCCGTCACGCCGAGTGAGATCATCGCGCCGTAAAATCTCACAGCGGTCAAAGGCAGCGCCCAAAAGGCGCGACGCGTGTCCGCATAGATCATTACGGAGGTGAAGACCGCTACCACGCCCGCCAGCGCCGCACAAGCAAGCCCGACCAACGCGTAGGCCGTGCCGGACGCGATCCAACAAAGAGCCGTCGCCACAAAAGTAACCGCGGCGAAAATCCCGAACGCGAGTATCTCGCGGCTCATCCACGAAGTGCGAAGCCCGAGAAAAAATCTCCACGCCCCGAGCGGCCGGCCAAGATGAAAGACAGAAGCCGCAAGCCCCGCATTCAATGCCGCGAACCCGATGGTCGCAGGTGCAGTCGCGTAACGAAGGAACGATCCGCCACTCAACAAGCCCATCACCGCAAGCATGAGGAACATGCCTGCGGCCAGTTGCGAGAGAAGGAGCATAGTAATGAGAGGCCAATGCGCGTGCTCCAGCCGCAGGGCGTGCGTGTCGGCAGGTTCGGCATTCCTCGGGAATGGCCTCTTCGAAAAATACTTCGTTGCGGGCTTCGTATAGCTCGACCCGAATGCCCCCGGGACCATCTCCTCTCCTGACTGTGCCGCTGCGCGGACCTCTGCGACGTCCACAAGCCGGATCGCGATTGCCTCGTGGGGACACGCTTGGACGCAAGCCGGCGCCTCACCAACCGCCAGCCGATCCGTACACATGTCGCACTTGCGGACGATGCCAAGCCGATGCGAATACTTTGGAACATCATACGGGCACTTCATTGTGCAATACTGGCAGCCGATGCATTGGTCATCGAGATGCCGTACAATTCCGGTCTCAGGGTTCTTGTCGTAAGCCAGCACCGGACATCCCTCGAGACAGGCGGGTTCGAGGCAATGGTGGCAGGCCGTTGTTACCGTTTGCAAATACGGTCTCCCCGCATCCGTGCCCGTGATCAATCCGACGTCGCGCCACGTTTCATGCTCCTCAAGCCCGTTGAGCGAATGACAAGCGCTTACGCATGCTTTACATCCGGAGCAGACGTCCAGATCGACGGCAAATGCATACTGCTCACCTCGGACCGGCTTTGAGGAAGGAATCAAATCACGGTAATAGCGGGCCTGCGCGGGAATGTCGGCGCGCTCGTGCTTTTTTGCGAAGCGCTCGACAGGGGTGAGCCGCTGCTGCTCGGCGAGAAGCTCATCGATAAGATTAACTTCGAGGGTGAGCCCGGTCATTCCTGGAAAAGTACCTGCAGAGAGTTCACGTCGTGCCGTGTCGTAAAGGACTGAAAGGACTCGCTGCCTTGGCGGTGCTTGAGGTAGGCAAGGAGAATCTTTTCCACGGCAACGTTCACCTCATCGAAAGGAAGCGCCTGATAGATTTGCCTTCCGCAAGCCGCGTTGTTTCCAAACCCGCCGCCGACGAAAACGTGATATGCCTCGTGGCCATCGCGCGTCTTCGCTCCCAGCATTCCAATGTCTCCCATGTAATGCTGGGCGCAGGAATTGGGACACCCTGTGAAGTGAATGTTCACGGGTTGATCGAGTTTGATCCGCTTCTCAAGATGCTTGATAAGGCCAAGAGCATGGCCCTTGGTATCGGTCGACGAAAACTTGCAGTACTTATTGCCAGTGCACGCGATAACACCACTTGCGATATTCGATTGCTGGCAGTCGAAGCCCATCTTGCGGACCGCCTTCTTGACCGTCTCGACATAAGCCTCGGGAATGTTTGGAATAATGAAGTTCTGCCAGACCGTAAGCCTGATTTCTCCCGATCCATAGTTATCCGCCAGGTCCGCGATCCGAAACATTTGCGCGGGCGTGATCTGCCCTACGGGCAGAGCGACCCCCAGATAGTACAGCCCCTTCTGCTTTTGAGGATACGCGCCGATATGGGTGTGGGGCAGTTCTGCAGACGGATAGGCAATCGCGGCGGGCTCCAAAGGCATGCGCGTGAGGCTGTTGCCGAGAACCCTCTCGGTCTCTGCAAGGTACTCTTCCATCGTCCACTTATCGAGAAGATGCTTAAGGCGTGCCTTCTTCCGATCACCTCGATTTCCGTTTCTTAGATAGACACGAACAATTGCAATGATCACCTTGACCACGTCCTTCGGCGCGACGACCACGCCGAGGTCTCTCGCGAACGATTTGTGCCCAGTCGCACCACCAAGCGAAACTCGGAAGAAAACGTCGGTGCCGACGGTTACCGCCTTTGCTCCGATATCGTTCGTGTCCTCGACTGACCCGATAAGTCCTCCCCCATCGAACGCGATGTTAAACTTGCGCGGAAGGTTGTAGAACTCACGGTGAGAAAGGATGAAGTCCGCGAGCTCCTGAACGAATGGGGTGCAATCGATCACCTCTCTGGGATCGATTCCCGCAGTAGGATTCGAGGTCAGATTCCTAATGTTATCAGCGCCCGTTCCGCGCGTGTGCAAGCCGATCGCCTGGATGCGTCTAAGAACTGCGGGCGCATCCTTTGGCTGGATGAGTCGGACCTGAAGATTCGCCCGCGTCGTAATCTGGCAGTAGCCGGTCGTAAGGTCCTTGGCCGTTTGCGCGAGGCCGCGAAGCTGGTATGTCTTGACTATCCCGCCTGGGATCCGAAGCCGCGCCATGAAAGCATCCTTTACGGGGGCCAGATAAAAGAGACCGTTCCATTTGAACCGATACGTATCTTCCTTGTCCGGCGCTCTGTTAGTCTGGGCGTTCTCGAGAAGCCGATAATACGAATCAAGAGGGTGCTCCTCGTTCTTCATCCTCTCCTCCGCGGTGAGCACAACCTCTTCCTCCGTCTCGTCGCCGGCCTTTACGGCGCGCGCGGAGATTTCTTCATGGCTGGATAAGAAATCCGCAAAGACGACCGCCCGTTGCTCCACACCTGCGAAAAAGCCGGTCAGATAGGTCGTCTGTTCTTCGCTAAGGGGAGCACCCGCGATTTCCTTGATCGGCGTAATTGTCATGGCTTTCCAAATGGCGTACGCGGCACATAGAAAACTCGGAGCACACGCGTCCCCGCATGTGGCGTCCGGCGTCCCGCTGGACGCGGCTGCGATCGAGATGACGCGGCGGAATATCTTCGACGAGACGCCGAAGTCCGCACGCGCTTCCCGGAAGAACGGCCACCCGACTTAAGCTCAGTACACATCGCGCAGATATCGCTTCTCGGATTTCAGCTGTTTGACGTAGTCCGCCGCCTGCTCTGCGGCGAAGGATCCGGCGGTCTCGGCGATCTTGTGCAACGCAGCATCGACATCCTTGGCCATCCGTTTTGCATCGCCGCAGACGTAGAAATACGCGCCTTCCTGCAGCCAGGACCAAAGCTCGCTTGCGTTCTGGATCATTCGATCCTGGACATAGATCTTCTGGGCTTGATCGCGTGAAAAGGCTGTGTCCAACCTCGTCAGGAACCCGTCCTCTTTCATCGCCCTGAGTTCCTCGCTGTAAAGAAAGTCACAGGCCTCTTTCTGGTCTCCAAAAAAAAGCCAGTTTCTTCCCGTTGCGGCTGCGGCCCGGCGCTCTTCGAGAAACGCTCTGAACGGCGCAACCCCGGTGCCCGGGCCGACCATAATGATCGGCTTGGATCCATCGGCCGGCAGTTTGAAACTCGGAGACTTATGAACGAACACCGGCACTTTGGTGTCCGGTCCCACGCGTTCTGCAAAAAACGTCGAACAGACGCCCTTGCGGGCGCGCCCGTTCAATTCGTATCGGACGACAGCCACGGTCAGGTGCACCTCTCCCGGGTGGGCCTTGGGGCTCGATGAAATCGAGTAGAGGCGGGGCTGCAACTTTCGCAAAGGTGAGACAAAGTCCGCCGCGGATACGGCCTTCTGGGGCAAATCAGCCAGGAAGGGTTTTAGATCAAACTTTTGCAGGAGCGCAAGGCGCAATGGCATCTCATGACCGTCAGGCGCTTTCACCGCCTCTTCGCCGTCAAGACCCGCCGCATCCAAAATCTCCCGCACGAAATCCGGGCAATTAGCCGGAACCACTCCCAACGCATCGCCAACCTCGTACTCGAGTCCGGAACCCTCGAGAATAATCTCCAGATGGCGCGTTTCCTTTGCGGAGTCTGCTGCATTCAACACGCGGTTCGTCTTCAGAATCGCGGGGAATGGATTCGACTTGCCAAAAGAGGAAGGACTGGCGACCTCCTCGCTTACCATTGCGGTGTTCTGCGCGGCGACCTGAGTCGTACCGGCGGGCGAGACCTTGGCATCCTCCAACGACTTCACCAAACCCCCAAACCATTCTGCCGACAGACCCTCGTAGTCCACGTCACAGTCGATTCGGGGATGGATACGTTTGGCGCCCAGTTCCTCGAGACGAACATCGAAAGCCTTTCCCGCCTGACAAAACTGGACATAGTTCCGATCGCCGAGAGCAAGGACGGAATATTCGAGGTTTTCGAGGCGCGGAGCTGTTCCGTTCTTCAAATAGTCCCAAAACGACTGGGCGTTGTCTGGCATCTCTCCGTCGCCGTATGTGCTCGTGACAATGACGACCCGTTTCTCCTTCGTCAGATCGATCGTTGCGTAGTTCTCCATGCCTACGACGCGCGTTTCGAAACCTATCTTCTTTGCCTCCTTGGCAAAGCGCCTGGCGAGCCCCTCGGAGCTGCCGGTTTGAGACCCAAAAAAGAAGAGCAGTGGACCGAGCGTCGGGGATATGGAAGCGGCCTCGACCGGCGCAGAGCTCGTGTTCGAGCTGAACAGTCCCGCAAGAAATCCATTCAGCCACATGCGCTGCATGGCATCAAACGGCGCGGTCTCCGGAATGACAGGGATCTTGGTCATTGGGTGAGATTCTGGCTGCTACGTGGCGGTCGCGGCGGGCTGATGTGCGCTCGAATGAGGGATCTTGGCGGCGCGCACCGTCGGGGCTGTCCCGGGGCGCTCATGCGCGCGCACTTCGAGAAACTCGATGAGTTGCTCACGCAGCTTGTAATAGTCTGGATGCTCCATCACCTCCTTGCGAAAGCGGGGACGCGGAAAATCGACCTCCATGACCTCGCCGATGCCAGCAGCCGGACCGTCGGTCATGCAAATAATGCGATCACTAAGGAAGAGCGCCTCATCGACGTCGTGAGTGACCATCATGGCCGTGATCTTCTCGCGCCGCCAAAGGCTGATGAGAACTTCCTGAAGCTCGTACCGTGTGAGGGAATCAAGCATCCCAAAAGGTTCGTCAAGCAGGAGCATCTTCGGAGAAAGAGCGAACGCGCGTGCAATTCCAACGCGCTGTCGCATGCCCTGAGAAAGCTCGGAAGGAAGCTTATGCATCGACTCACCAAGACCAACCAGAGTTAAATAATACTCGGCAATAAGCCGCCGCTCGTGAAGCTCCGCCGTGTAAAATACCTGATCAACCCCAAGCATCACATTCTGGAAAGCTGTCATCCATGGGAGCAGGGACGGCGACTGGAAAACGACACCGCGATCCGGGCCCGGACCCCTAAGTTCCTTTCCCGCAAGCACGATGCCCCCTGACGTAACCGTACTTAGCCCGGCGACCATCATGAGGATCGTGGATTTGCCGCAGCCAGAGTGGCCGATCACCGTCACGAATTCTCCCTTCCGAAACTTGAAGCCTACGTCCTTGACGATAACCGCCTCACCTTGGGACGACGGGTAACTCTTGGTAAGATCCCAAAGCTCGAGGTAAGCGTGATCGCTCATACAGCGACCTCCACGGTTTCGCGCTTCTGTTCACTGCGCCTCCGCGGCCTGCGCTTTGCGCCAAGCATCGAGCGCGGCTCATTGAGGTCCTCGGGCAAAAGGTCCGGCAGGACGAGCTTCTTGCTCATGGCAACCTTTCGCCTGTCAGTGGCCATCAGCAAATATTCGATCACCTCATTTCTCGTCTGTTTGAAGTCATAGCTCTCGTTAATGAGGGTGCGGGAGCGCGGACGCGAGATTGTAACGGGAATCGAAGGCCCGAGCGTCGCACGCGGTCCCGCCGTAAGTGGAATGACGCGGTCCGCCAAAAGAATAGCTTCGTCCGGATCGTTCGTGATAAGGATGACTGTCTTCCTCTCTTCCTGGCAGATCCGGTTGATCTCGTCCTGCAGGTTCGCGCGGGTAAGTGCATCCAAAGCGCTTAGAGGTTCATCGAGCAAAAGAATGTCGGGTTTGAGCGAAAGGGCCCGCGCCACGGAGACTCTCTGACGCATTCCACCGGAGAGCTCGCGCGGAATCTTGTTACGCGCCGGCGTCAGGTTCACCATGGCGATCTGCCTTTCAATGTGATCCCGGCGTTGCTCAGGCGTCCACCGGGGAAAGACCTGATCCACCGCAAGCGCGATGTTCTCGTAAACCGTCAGCCACGGAAGGAGCGAGTAGTTTTGGAAGACAATCCCGCGGTCCGGACCGGGCCCTTCCATCATCCTGCCGTTCAGCCTGATTGAGCCAGAGTCCGGCTTGATGAGTCCGGCGAGGAGCGACATGAGCGTTGTCTTGCCGGCACCCGAGTACCCGATGATGGCGACGAACTCCCCCTGCTCGACTTCGAGCGTGATATCCTCGAGGACCTCGGTTCTCTTCGCCTTTGGTCCAAAACCTTTGGAAACGCCTTTAACTTCGAGCAGAATCATGGCCTCAGACGGATTTGAACTGCGCTTCGACGATGCTCATCAACCGGTCGAGGACAAAGCCGACGATGCCGATCGTAAGAATGCACAAAATGATGTGCGCGTAACTAAGGGCGTTATATTGCTGCCAAAGGAAGCCCCCAACTCCGGGTTTCCCCGTCAACATCTCGGCGGCAACAATGACAAGCCATGCTATTCCAAGCGACAGCCGAAATCCCGTAAACATGTAGGGCAACGTGGCCGGCAGAAGGACCTTGAAAAGCGTCTTGGTCCGCGAAAGCTTCAGAACCTTGGCGACATTGAGATAATCCTGAGGAATGGCGCGAACGCCAACGGCCGTGTTGAGCACAGTCGGCCACATTGAGCAAATCGCGATCGTAAAGATAGCCGCTAGGTCCGACGCGGAGTAGCTAAGCCCCACCCCTGGGATCGTCAACTTGGCGCCAAGGAAGAGCACCATTCCCAGCGGCAGCCATGCCAGGGGCGACACCGGACGGAGGACCTGGAAGATCGGGTCGAACATCTTTGAGAACGTCTCCGACAGACCAAGGAAGAAACCAAGCGGTGTGCCGACGAGCAGGGCGATGAGATAGCCTTGTGCAACCAATTTCAAAGACAGCCATGTAAAGCTTAGGATCCCCTGATCCAGTTCGCCTCGCTTTGCGAATGGCTCAAGAATATACGGCTTGCTCTTGACCCACGTTTCCGCCGGCGACGGCAGGTCCGCCGATACGCCAACCCGCTGTACCTTCACCATTTTGTCGCCGAAGTCATCGACCGTTTCCTTCCTGATCTCCTTGCCGGAAATTAGACTCCAGATAAGCACGCAAACCGCCACGCCGATCGCCGGCAGGACAAGCCAATCAGATTTCTTGAGGATGGATTCTTTCATGATTCGTTGAGTGCAGGCTTTTTCTTGAGCCCGGTAATTTCAAAATCCGCCGCATACTTTTCAGGTTCGGCGGGGTCAAAAACCCTTCCGTCGAAGAGGGTCTCGGAGTTGAATTCCGCTCCGCCATGCGGCACACCAAATTCGGTCATGGCAGCTTCGTAGAAGTCGGGCCGCATGACCCGCGCGGCGACGCCCAGGTAGTCGGGAGCAGAGGGAAGCATCGCCCAGCGTCGGAATTGCGACAGCCACCACACCGCGAACTTCGGTTGTGGATAGTTGCATTCACGACCGGAGAAGGTGAGACCGCGCAGGTTTCCGGCGGTGCGGCCGTTGCCGCAATCAATGCTCGAACCCAGGCGCGATCGGATCGTGCCCGGAGCACAATTGATATACTGGGACTGCGCCAGGATGATCGCCAACTCGTCACGATTCGCTTCCTCGTCGCACCAAACGGACGCCTCGTGAAGGGCCTTGAGCGCTGCTTTTACCGAGTTCGGATGGGTCTCTGAGAATTCCTCCTCAAATGCGAGCACCTTTTCCGGATGATCGGGCCAGATTTCCTCACTAAGGACTGCTGTGAAACCAAGCTCCTCCTCGATGGCCCTCACGTTCCATGGTTCCCCGACGCAAAATCCGTCGAGCCGTCCCGCGCGCATGTTTGCCACCATCATCGGCGGCGGGATCGTGATGAGTGCAACGTCGTTGTCCGGATGGATTCCTCCCGCCGCTAGCCAGTATCGGAGCCACATCGCGTGGGTGCCAGGTTGAAGCGTCATGGCAAAGACCATGGGGCGCCCTTTATCGCGACGCTCTTGTGCAAAGGCCCGAAGATCCCTGGCGCTTGAGCCGAGCAATTCGCGGTGTCTCACCGAGACCGTGATCGCCTGACCGTTGCGATTGAGAATCCACGGAATCACGAGCGGCCTGTGTTCGGTGCCAAGTTTGCCAACTGCCGCCGCGACCGGCATGCCAAACAGCATGTGAGCCGCTTGTGCCTTTCCACTTAGCAATCCGTCACGACTCGCCGTCCAACTCCCAAACTTCATCACGCTCGACTCAATGCCATGCTTTTCGAAGAACGCCTTTTCATGCGCAATTACGATCGGCGCGCAGTCGGTCAAAGGGAGAATGCCAAACGTGAGACGACTGAGTTCCGGTTCGCCGGGCTTTGCAACTTCAAGTGACGGACCGCGCGCGAGCGACAGCGACAGATCCAGGCCTCCACCTCGTTGCCATGAGACCCCGGCTTGACCGCACGAAGCTCGAGCATCGCTCCTGTTACCATTTGGCTGTTGTTTAACAAAATCCACCGTCCTAACCCTTCACATTGCTGACCGAAAAGCTCTTGGCATAGGCCTCCAGATCGCCCTTTGGATCAAACGTCAGACCATCGAAGAGCGTTTCGGATTCTTCGCTAAGACCGCCATGAGAATACCCGATTTCCTTCATCGCCTCTTCATAGATGTCGGGCCGCATCACTTGTTTCGAAACTCCCTCATAGTCAGGGGCTCCCTCGACAAAACCCCACCGGCGAAACTGCGTGAGCCACCACTTGGCGTATTTTGGCTGGGGATAGTTGCAGTTCCGTTCACTGAAGATCATGTAATTGGGATCCCTGAACTTGCGACCATCCCCCATGATATACTTACCCTGAAGCCGACTCAGGATGATGTCTTCCGGGCAGTTGATGTAAGTTGGCGAGGCGACGATCTTTGCCAACTCTGGACGGTTGTTCAGGTCGTCCGCCCAGATGCTTGCCTCATTAAGGGCTTTCAGCACCGCTTTGACGGTCTTCGGATTGGCGTCCGCGAA
>DATDAX010000194.1:0-11484 GCA_036525175.1 Terrimicrobiaceae bacterium
CCCAATATCAATTTCTCGCCGGTCCCTTTAAGTTAAAGATTTTTGAGATGAATCCTCAGCTCTCCAACCGGCATGCCGGACGCGAACTCTTCGCGAGCGCAATGCCGCACGATGTCGTCGTCCTGCGAGCATGATTTCCATGCGCATTCTGGCTGTTTTCGCCGCGCTTGCGTCCATCATTGCTGTGCCGTTTGCGCTAAAGCCAGAAGACGACCTGCTTGCCGAAGCGGACGATACGATTGTCATCATTACGCCGCACAATGAACAGATTCGCTACGAATTCAGCCGCGCCTTCGGCGAATACTACAAACGACAAACGGGGCGCACGGTCCGCATTGATTGGAGAATGCCTGGCGGAACGAGCGAAATCGCGCGCTACATCCGGAGCGAATACTACGCGGCCTTCGAACGGCTTTGGAAATCGTCCGGCAGAGAGTGGACCGCAGAAGCCGCGGCGACATTCGACGACCCCAAGGCGCAAACCGAAGCCCGGCGGGAGTTTCTCGCCTCAAATGCGAGCATCGGCATTGACCTCTTCTTCGGGGGAGGAGCTTTCGACTTTCAACAGCAGGCGGACGCCGGACGGCTGGTGGATTGCGAGATTGTCAGGAAACATCCCGACTGGTTCGACAACGATTCCATTCCCAAGAACGTCTCCGGAGAAATCTTTTACAACGACGCGGGACGTTGGATCGGGACAGTCCTTTCCTCTTTCGGGATCTGTTACAACTCCGACTCCTTGCGGCGACTTCAAGTAACCGAGATCCCGTCGGCATGGTCGGATCTTGGGAATCCCCGTTTCCTCACGCAGGTGGCGCTCGCCGATCCCACCAAGAGCGGCTCGGCCGCCAAGGCCTTCGAGATGATTATTCAACAGCAAATGCAACGCGAAATCCAATCGGCGAATGAATTCGAGAACGAAGAAGCCCGCCTCCAGCGCGGCTGGGAGCTAGGCTTGCAGATCATTCAGCGTGCATCTGCCAACACCCGCTACTTCACGGATGCGGCATCTCAAGTTCCCGTCGATGTCTCGCTTGGCGATGCCGCCATCGGCATGTGCATTGATTTCTATGGGAGATTTCAAAGCGAGGCAATACGCGTTGGCGATGGGCCCTCACGCTTGCAGTATTTTACTCCGGCTGGCGGCTCATCCGTCGGTGTGGATCCGATCGGATTGTTCCGTGGAGCTCCAAACGCCGAAGCTGCCAAGATGTTCATCGAATTTGTTCTCTCGTTGGAGGGGCAGAAGCTTTGGGACTTCAAGGTCGGCGCGCCCGGAGGACCAATCAAGTATGCGCTCAGGCGCCAACCCATCCGCAAAGAACTCTATGCTGCAGAGTTTCAGCCCTATCGCTCCGACCCGGATGTAAATCCCTACGAAGAAGCCAAGTCATTTATCTATCATCCCAAATGGACGGGTCCACTCTTCAAAGTCGTGAGTTTCGTCATCCGCACCATGTGCCTGGACAGTCACGATGAACAGGTATCCGCGTGGAAGGCTCTGATAGCCGCCGGATTTCCACCGAAGGCAACGGCGGTTTTTAGCGACATGAGCGCTGTGAGCTACAAGAGCGCCTGGGAAACGATCCGGCCTGCTCTCAGCACTCCAAATCGCATTCAGGAAGTACAGCTCGCCCGCAAGCTGGGAAACCAATTTCGAGCGCAGTATCGCGAGGCGGAACAGCTCGCTAAGGCAGGAAAATGAACATCAACGCGCGGTAAAGCGATGTCCAGGCAGCTCTCGATCATTGTCTTCATCCTGACCGGATTGTACTTCGTCCTTTTCTTCGCGTGGCCGATCGGCGAGACGCTGCGTGGCGCCTTTTTCACAAGCGATGGGACGCTGACCCTGTCCTACATCATAGAGGTTTTCCGAAATCCCATCTACCTTGAAGGCCTGGCTAATGCCTTCTTGCTTGCCGTCGCAAGCACGATCTTGGCGATATTTCTTGCCCTTCCGCTCGCCTTTCTGAGCGATCGCTACATCTTTCCTGGGAAGAGCATTTTGTCAGGGCTCATCCTCGTACCGATGATTCTGCCGCCTTTTGTCGGTGCCATCGGCATTAAACAGATCCTCGGCCAGGAAGGGGCGCTCAATGCCCTGTTGCAAACGATGGGCCTCATGAACGCCGAGCATCCTGTCGACTGGCTCGGTCAGGGTCGCTTTTGGGGAGTCGTCGTGATGAACGCCCTGCATCTCTACCCGATTCTTTACCTTAATATTGTCGCAGCGCTCGGGAATCTCGATCCCGCAATGGAGGAGGCCGCAGAAAACCTAGGATGCACAGGCTTGCGTAAGTTCCGGCGCATTACGCTTCCTCTCATCATGCCAGGGCTTTTTGCCGGTGGCACGATCGTCTTCATTTGGGCGTTCACGGAGCTGGGCGTACCCCTGATGTTCGAGTTCACCCGGGTGACTTCGGTGCAGATTTTTTCGGGCATTAACGATATCGGAGGCAATCCGTTTCCCTTCGCTCTTGTCGCTGTCATGCTCGCTGCCTCGGCGTTGTTATATGGCGCGAGCAAGTATCTCTTCGGCCGCAATCCGCATGGTATGATGGCCAAGGCTACGAGCCAAGGCGGACCGCGCAGGGTCGGACCGGTCATGGCTCTCTTTTGCACGTCCCTTTTCTGTGCGATCACTTGCATCGCCATCCTTCCACATCTTGGGGTCATCTTGGTCGCCTTCTCGCGCGATTGGTATGGCACAATTCTCCCGACTGATTGGACGCTCGGGCACTTTGAGGATGCACTGGGCCACAACCTGACCCTTCCTTCCATTCAAAACAGCCTCAAGTACGCCAGCCTTGCCACGCTCGTGGATCTCGTGCTGGGCATCGCCATTGCCTACGTCGTCGTCCGCACGAAACTTCCAGGCCGCGAGGCGCTCGATGCGATTGCCATGCTTCCCCTCGCAGTTCCCGGTATCGTTCTGGCTTTCGGATATCTCGCGATGACGCAGGAGGGGAAGCTCCTAAGCGCGCTCAATCCGGTAAAGGATCCGTTACTGATCCTTGTAATTGCCTATAGCGTCCGGCGACTTCCTTACGTAGTGCGTTCTGCTGCGGCCGGATTCCAGCAAACGAGTGTCACCCTTGAGGAAGCTGCGCAGAATCTCGGCTGCCCCCCGCTGAAGACGCTCTGGAAGATCACCATCCCTCTCATGATGGCAAATCTTGTAGCCGGCGCATTGCTCGCTTTCTCCTTTGCCATGCTCGAAGTCAGCGACTCACTCATCCTCGCGCAGAGACAAGAGGACTACCCGATCACGAAAGCCATTTACGAACTCTATCAGTTGCTTGGCGAGGGACGCTTCATCGCCAGTGCCCTTGGCGTTTGGGCAATGTGCTTTCTAGGAACGACGATCATTGGAGCCAGCCTCCTGCTCGGCAAAAAGCTTGGAGCTCTCTTCCGGGTCTAGCAGACTCCGCCCAGTGTCCGACCTTGTCTTCAAGATCCGCAACGATTTCGATGACCTTCCCGCAGTTGCCAGCGCGGCAACGCAGTTTCTTGAGACGAACGAGATCCCGCCCGATGTGATCTTTGCAGCCAATCTAGCCATCGAGGAAATCGCAACCAACACAATCAAATACGGATACGGTGACATGCTGGAGCATGAGATTGCGATTCGACTCTCTCTCACGACGGACGCTCTAAAAATTGAGATTTGCGACGATGGGAACGAATTTGATCCCTTCAGTCAGCCCGAACCGAATCTTCGGATTCCATGCAACCAGCGTGAAATTGGCGGTCTTGGCATCCATTTCGTGCGCAACATGCTCGATGCATGCGCCTACGTTCGGCGGGACGGAAGAAACATCGTGAGCCTCACCAAGAGGCTCGAACGCGAGCGTAAGGGCGATTAACTGCTATCGGTTGCGAAGGTTTAAAATCAATATCCTCCTGAGATCCGCGATCGTGTTCGGATGGAGGTGCGCATCATGGCCTGTAGGCACGATCAATTCTGATTGAGCGCCGTCGATGTGAGAACTCCAATACCCGACGATCCCATCCGTGCTATTGATTCCACCGCCTTTTCCACGGTCACCGATGATCGAATCGAACTTCAAGCCCGGCGCGAACGGAGCGCCGTCGAGCGCCGTATAGAGCGGCGCGGAAGGTGAAAGCGAGTTGATTCCGGTCATGACGCCCATCGTAAGAAAATCTCCCTGGAGGATGTCGCTCAAACTGCTGAAAACCCGGGCTTGAAACTGCAGAAAATCAGTTGGCAGATGCACCAGCCGACGGCCGATCCCGGCCAGTCTGGAATCGGCAAGGCGGGTGCCCCGGTGAGGGGTCGCGATAAAGATCGTTCTATCGAGGCCGGGGACGGGCCGCCAGAAAAGCATCTTCCGAAGCTCAGCGCGATCTTCAGGATCGATCGGGGCCTGATCGAATGGAACCGTGGCAACCGCATCCCATAATCGAGTGCCGCTGCTCGTTGACAGGATATGGGCAATGACACCTCCCATGCTGTATCCCACGAGCACGATGTGACGGGAGGCTATCGATGTTCCGCGGGGATCGTACTTCTTGCGAATAGCCGCAATATCGTCTCGTATGGATGCCGCTGATTCTGGAATAGGCATTCCCGTCGGATAGTAAACGTACCAGAATTGGTAATTCTTTCGAACGAGAGGATCGGCCATGAGGCTGGTCGCAATCGTTCTCCACACCAACGGCGATGACGTTAGTCCGTGTATCATGACAACGGGAATGCGGTCCGGATCAAAGGGCTCGGTGAGATAAAGGCCTGCGTCCCTCTTGCGCTTTTCGATGTTAATTACACCGCTGATTCCCATCAGCAGATCATTGATACCGCCAAAGGACAGAGCAAACGGAGCAGTGAAGTCACCGCTTAAGGGGATTGCTCCGTGCGAGGTTTCAATTTTTCCGTAGCGATCCAGATCAATCAATTCGATGCGGGCCCGAGTCACTGCACCACCGTCAAATTCTGCAACGGCGGCGAAAGGGACGAATACGCCTCTGCCCGCCGGCTGGTAGAACATTTCCTTTTCACGCTCGGGCGTTCGCTCGCGCGCGCCAACGAGCGCAACTCCCAGTCCGTCGGTGACTACACGGCGTCCCATGCCTTTTACGCTCACGTGAGCGGCAGGAATAAAAGTATCGAAATAGCCAGCCCGATAAGGCGCCGGCGCGAGAAATTTTGTAGACACCCTGGTCACACCGAATGGAGTCCAAAAGTCTTGTTCGGGAATGCCACGGGCGAGTTCGTTTGCTTGCAGCGACACAAAGCGATCGAGCGCAGTATTGTAGACGGCTACTGTGCGCCTGGTGCTCGCCGTCTGAAGCCATTTGGAGGAAGGCACGCCTGATGCCCGAAGGCTGCGCCAGGCAAGTTCCAGCGAAGCGAGCGAAAAGCCTTCGATCCGTTTAGAGCCTCTGGCGGGAGTGTGCAGAAGCGCCTCGGCGGCGAGTGCAAGTCGATCGGAATCGCCGCCCGCCCACCGCACAAGAGCATGGGCGTCCGCCTCCAAGTCACGAGGCTTTGAAAGAATTCCAGCAGATTTCTCAATCCGCCATGCCTGTCTCTGACTCGAACCCACCGAGGAGCGGACCAAGACGTCGCGCGAGTGAACCCGAGTTACGATGGTGCTGCCGCAACCAGTTAAGCTCAAGACACAAACCGCGGATACCATGAGGAGAAATCCTCTCCTGATGAAGAAGCGGTCAGATTGCAATCGGCTCATGTCAAAAAGATCGCCATTCCAAAAAGCGTATCTTCTCACACATCACGAGAGCTAATGGGAAGTTGGCTGCATTTTCCTTTCGATTCTCATGCCATCAACTGCATGCGATACGCAACCCTTTGACGTCGCACTTGTCCCGGTCCACCCTGCCTGTTTTATTTCAATGAGTGAAGATTTTGACCGTCATGACTGGCCAGCACCGCCATTATCGCAAGATGGGGGCTCGGCCACGACTTCGGCGGAAAGATTAGTACGCGAACAAAGGATGAGCAGATTTTCCATCGTTGCGCTGATGTTTTTGGCAATCGGCGGGCCGCTGCCGGCGCTTGACCCGTCAATTACACAGTTGGCTGTATCTGTCGCGACAGGCTGGGACTCTACCTCGGGCAGGCTCCAACTCTTCGAGCGTGAGGGCAGAGGCTGGCGCGCAGCATCGCCCCCATTGCGGGTCCTCTATGGTAAGAGCGGCCTGGCATGGGGACGCGGCATCCTGGGCGCAAACGAGCCCGGACCGCAGAAGACCGAGCGTGATAAACGCGCACCGGCAGGCGTTTTCAAGATAGGAAGAATTTATACCTATGACCCCGCTCTGCCCGATGGCGCACAATATCCTTTCCACACAATCACGGAGGCTGACGCGTGGATCGACGATCCGAATCTGCCGCATTACAACCAGCATGTTGTCGTCGACCCCAAACAGCCCCCTCCCTGGTTCGAAAAGCAAAAGATGCGCTTGAACGATCCCCCACATCGCTGGCTCATCGAGATTCGGCACAATGCCGACCCCCCTGTGCCCGACGCCGGCAGCGCGATATTTTTCCACATCCAGCGGGGTCCGAATCGCTCATCTGCCGGATGCACGGTCATGCCGGAAGGGTCGATCCTGCGTATCATCAAATGGCTGCGGAAGGAGAAGAACCCGTACTACGTACTACTCCCTCGCGACGAATATATGAGACGTTGGAAAGCCTGGGGGCTTCCGTCGCCGGACACAGCCGCTGGGCTTCTAGGTCCTTGAGGAAGGACTGCGCGAAAGCTTACCATTTCAACGCGCCAGACCGATTCTCTCGATTACTTCATCCAGGCGCTGTCTCCACCATGGATGAAGTCGCGTGGCCGGGCGACTCCAGAATTCGTGGTGCAACCAGCGAAGCGAATCGGCGTCCCACAGCAAGGCAAAATGCTCGGACGGGTCCATGGCACCCGGCCCCTCTTCCATCAATTTCTGGCGAAGGAGTTCCAGGTATCCTTCCGTTTCTTCGCTGACAGCTTTTCGCTGGCGAAGGAGGGCCACATGCACGGAATGGGTGAGCGGGTCAATGACTGCACGCGCGATTCCTCCGTGGGGAAAGTCCCATGCTGTTCCCAAATCCGAGACACCCTGCTCGACAAAGCGCAGTTCGGCGGGAGAAAGCTGCGGATTTTCCTCCGGAATGAGAAATAGGCCATGACGACGCGCCCAATCCCCCAGATCCGGCCGACTGGTTATCCACGCGAGCACTGGAACGATCAACCAGCCAATCAGGATCGGGCTCAGCAGCAAGAGTTCTTCCCTCGCCCATATGGCCATCGACGTTGCTGCAATGATGCACATCGCCGGCGGCATCCAAAAAATGCGGAGACTCTGGAAGAACCCCAGGCCCATATCGGACCGATTTTGAGCCGTCCAGCGGACTTGCAGTCCTGCAAGGTTGGTCACTACAAATTGCGTGTAATAGAGCATAATAGCCGGCGCCAGCAGCGTCCAGATGACTGTCTCTATCAGCGTGCTGGTAACGAGCCGGATCACGCCTCCGAAGTTGTGAGCCTTCGGAATCGCCAGAATCATCGCTAGGATCTTTGGGAAGAAAAGGAGAGCCAGCGTCGCGATAAGAAGAATATGAACCGCCCCGCCGGAATAGGAGATGTCGCTTCCGGGAAGGGCTGACAGGAGCGAAAATCTGTGCTTGAACGCCAGATCCACAGCACCCACCAGAAGAAATAGCAGCCAAATTGGCGACCCAAGGTATGCCATGACACCCATCCAAATGTGGAACCGGTTCGCAAAGTCGATTCCAGGCGCAAAGAGAAACCAAAAATGCTGCAAGTTTCCCAGGCACCATCGCCGATCCCTGGCAAGGCTATCGCTCAAATTCGGCGGGCCTTCTTCGTAGCTGCCGTCCTCGGTGTAAGCGAACCAGACATCGAACCCCGCCTTGCGCATCAGCGCGGCCTCCACGGTGTCATGGCTGAAAATGTGCCGCCGACTCGTGTCGGGATCGGGTAGCTCCGGCAGGTCGCAATATTGAATAAAAGGCCGGAGCCGAACGATCGCGTTGTGGCCCCAGTAGTTGGATGCAAAGAGATGCCAATAGTTTGAACCAGCCGCAAATAGCGGCGCATAGACCTTTGAAGCGAACTGCTGGATGCGACGGAAAAACGTCCGCCCAAGCGCCAATTGCGGCCCCGTCTGAATGAGGCCGACGCGCGGATTGCGTTCCATCATGGCGACTAGCCTTGTCAGAAGGCGCCCCGTCATGATACTGTCCGCATCGAGGACGACCATGTAGCGATAGCGAGCGCCCCAGCGCCGGCAAAAATCCGCCACATTTCCGCTCTTGCTGTTTCGGGGAACACGCCGTTTCCGATAGAAAATCCGTCCGAAGCCGTTCAATTTTTTGCACAACTCGAGCCAGGCGATTTCTTCGCGAAGCCAGCATTCCGGCCGATTGGAGTCGCTCAATACAAAGAAATCAAAACCCTCGCTGCTCCCGGCCTGCTTGAGACCGATCCAGATTGCCTCTATACCGAGAAACACACGATCGACATCTTCATTGTAAATCGGCAGAACAATCGCCGTGGGCGGGGGACGCGCCTCTCCCAAGGCTGGATCGTCCTCGATGGAATGCGCAATCTGGGCTCTATCACCGCCGAGAATCGTCGTAAGAAATCCATAGATCACGAGCCAGAACCCGGTCGCGATCTGCTGAAAAAGCAGCACGAACAGGATGAGTTGAACCCACTCCAACGGCGAAACACCCTCAGGCAGAAACGTTCGCCAGAGCAGCCAGCCGCCGAGCCCGGTCGTCGCAAGAATCGCACCAAAAAATGTAGCCCGGCGGAATGCCACAAAATCCGCCGTCAATTTCTCCGGTTGAAGCTTCGGTCTCATTGAGGGAAGAAGCGGCTGTGCGCGTACAGCGCGATGAAAAAAATCACCGTCCAGATGCCGGCTGCCCTCAAAATTGGAGTCCAGCCGAACCGATGCCAGGTTTCCTGGGCAATCACCTCCATTGCTCCATAGTCCATTTCACGCGGTGTCATGCTCGAGATTGCCAGATCAGGACCCGTCTGGACCGAAACGCCGGCGAGCATCGCCTTGAGTTCTTCGGGCGGATCCTCGGACAGCAAGGCGTTGGGAAAGTGCTCGGCGGCGGCAGTTACCTCCAGCGCGACCACACCTGCGGCAACCCGCCGATCCGCGGATCCGCCAATGGCCTTCGCAAACCATTGGTCGAGCAGGTCCGCTGCGACCTCCATAGACGTCTCCACCGGTCCTAACCCGGATTTCTCTTCGCAGCGTCGCCTTGCCTCCTCGAGAACACGGAGCGCGACGCGGACGCGCTGCTCAACCCCACCGATGCGCAAAGTGGAAAAGAAGGCGAGAACCCGGGCCATTGCCTCATCCCACTCCAACTGAACTTTCACGGCATCCACGTGTAACTCCACGTCTCAGTCATAGCCTCTCCATTCCACAGGAGTTTGCATGCCAATTCGTTTGGCTTTTTGCTCTCGGGCGTACTGGCATAAAAGCTGACCCTCCAGGTCTTGTTGAAATCGTTCCATTCCACCTTGATTTCGGTTATCGCGGCGCCCGTGGACGAAGAGACGTCGGCGTACGGTGTTTCGCCCGGCTTTAGCTGAGCGAGCGGTCCGCCCAAGAATTCGAGAAAGAAGTGCCGGTAGTAAGGCTTGTCTTGATCGTCGACTCTCGTCGAAATGCAGCGTCCCACGGGTGGAAGGTCAGACGCGTCGCCGAACCAACGCAGAACATACTCGACCTCGACTGGACTAAGCAGCGGCGGCACCTCGGAAGGTGTCCAAAACGCCACGACATTGTCCTGAAATTCATCCTTCGTCGGAAGCTGCACTAGGCGCACGGCTCCCTTGTCGAACCCCCCAACAGGCTGCACCCAAATGCTTGGGCGCTTATGATAGAGCGCTTCGAGATCTTGGTAGTGGTTGAAATCGCGGTCCCGTTGGAGCAGACCGAACCCCTTCGGATGGTCGTCTTCAAAAGAATTCAGCTGGAGTTGCCGAGACCATGCCAGCGGGTGCCAAACCCACTCGTCATTGCCGCGCTGCATGAGAAGTCCATCCGAATCGTGCACTTCCGGACGGAAGTCGCCGAAAGTATTGCTCGTGTTCTCCGCGTACCAATACATGCTCGTAAGAGGCGCATATCCGACGTGCTCGCCCTCCTTGTGGAAAAAGAGGACGGCCTTGACATGCATGCGCGTTTCCGCACCGGGCTCGATGGTGAAATGATAAGCGCCTGTGACGCTCCTGCTTTCCAGCAACGCGTAGATAATCATGTGCTTGCCGAATCGCTCCGGCCGCCTCAGCCAGAATTTGGTGAAGACCGGAAATTCCTCCTTCTTCTTCTCGACAGCTGTATCCAATGCGAGCCCTCGCGCGCTTGGGCCATAGATAAGATCCTTGGGCACCGCACGAAAGTACGAAGCACCAAGAAAGACGAAGACCTCATCAAGGACCTCCGGCTTGTTGATCGGGTAGTGAATGCGAAATCCCGCGTAGCCGACCGTATCCGGAATTCTCTGGCGAAATACGTTCTTGCCATAGTTAAAAAACTCGGGCGAATAACGAAGACGTTCGAATGATTTGTCGGCCACTTCGTAGTAGATGTCGACCGACCGATCGAAGATGTAGCCGGGATGAAAGAAGCGCGCTTGAAATGGTAGACCCTCGCGACGCCAAAGCGTGTACTCGTCCCTCCAGCGAATGTCCCGATGCTGATCGTAGTTGAGCTCCCGCAATTCCTTTGGCAAAACCGGGACGGCGGACATGTAATCGCTTACAGCCATCCCTCGCGCCATGCCAACAACGTCGTCGAAGGTAAATGCCTCCCGCCTTCGGCTGCCTATAACAATGACGAGCAACACGACGGTCAGCACGCCAAAGAAGACATGTATTTTCATTCCCTACAATATCGTAGGAGGTGGTCGGGTTGTCCGGCTAAGAAAATCCAGACGCTGCAGAACACTCGCTTGTAGAAGCCCGGATGAAACGATTCAATGCGATACACTCACCCTGCCATGAAGCTCTCTTACTACGGCCATTCCTGTTTCGCTGTGCAAGTCGGAGGCAAAACTCTTCTTTTTGACCCCTTCATTGCTCCGAACCCGCTCGCAAGTCACATCAAGATCGATACGATCGAGGCGGACTACATTCTCATCTCACACGGCCACTTCGACCACATCAACGATGCCGTCGAAATCGCCAAACGCACAGGGGCAACCGTGATTTCCAACTTCGAAATCGTTGTCTGGCTGGGCAAACAGGGTATCGAGAAGACCCACCCTCTCAATCACGGCGGAGGAAGGACGTTCGATTTCGGCAGGGTCAAATTCGTAAACGCCGTCCATTCGAGCCAGCTTCCGGACGGCAGCTACGGGGGGAATCCGGGCGGATTTGTCGTCCAGAACGCTCAGGACACCTTCTATTACTCAGGGGACACGGCCCTTACGCACGACATGCACTTCATTGCGCAAGA
>DATDAX010000195.1:0-6701 GCA_036525175.1 Terrimicrobiaceae bacterium
CATGGTCCGTCTCGCTTCTCGACAACACCCTGACGACGAACGTAAAGTCGTCGGCCGTCAACCGCATCCGACAATTCGCATGGATCATCGGGACTTATTGTTAAGCATTAGATGTGCCAACATTCTTGGGGGAAATGGTTACTGGCAGGACATCCTTACTTTACCCTCCCCTTCGATCTTTAACAAGATGTTCTGTCAACTAAAGGCTACGCATGAGGGTGGCCCACTAGACATTTCCCCCGGCAGGACGTGCCGGTCTACTTGATCAAGGGTGCCAGGCTATCCAGAACACCTTTGGCACCATCCTTTGCCGCGTTCGGAATATCCTCTATAAACCGTTTGCCTTGATGGATGGCCTCGTCCCGGATGGCAGCCGCAAGGCGGGAAGAAAGATCCTCCTGCGGATTCTGCATGGAGCCGCTGATCCTAACATCTGTCCACACGTAACCATTCTGCGCCACAGTGAAAACGCGCTCCCGGGAACCGGGCAGCCATTGTAAGGTCTGTGGTGCCACCCCAACGCGAAGCGAACCTCCCAAAATTCCTCCCTCGGTGATTGTGCAGGATCCCTCCAGACGCAACAGACCCTTGGACTCGGCGACGAGGTTGCTAAGTTTCAAGACCTTCTGGGTCCATTCGTAGTTACCCGATAACTCCTGCAGCGGCATTCGTCGAAACTGGGGCGCCCCCGTGAACGCTGCAACCTGGTCAAGCATCTCAATATTTTGGGCCACCCCCTCGGTCAGACGAAAATTTCCAACCGCCTTGCCTGAGGCGATGCCCGACTCAGGCCATTCGATCGATGCTGTACCGGCGACGACACCCGAAAGGTGCGAGCGCCATGGATCCTGGAGAAATGGAGCCACATCCACCTGGCTCCATTCGACGTGAAGCTTGGAATTGTCGCCAAACTCACCGGAAGCGGAGATTTTTCCCATCTCGCCAAGTTGAAACTGCGCGTCAGTCAGAAAAAACACATCGCCCTGCGTCCTGGAGCGAAAGTTCACGACCCTCAACGCGGGCAGCGTTGAGACCGCGAGAATCCCGCCGGTGCCATCTATCGCCCAGCCGGCACCATCGGGATAAACATCAAGCGCCGCGTCCCGCAGAGAGGCGATTTCGACGCCGCTGCTGCTGCGGAAATGAATCTGGGCCCGCCCGATGTCCAGCTCGCCCACCTCAAAACGCGTGGGGAGCCATGACGCGATACCACTGCGCGGGGCAGACGGTGCGGCGTGCGATCCTGTCCTTGGAACAATGGATCCCGGCCGGAACGTGGCATCAAAATTGACGACCTGAATTTGATCGACTCTCCACGCTCCCTTGAAGATCGCCCGCCAATTGATGTCCGCCCGCACTTGGTCGGCGCGCAAATTTTTCACAATCGACCCCTCCAAGCCCGTAGCCTGAAGCGAATCGACGAACATCGAAGAGCCGGACCAACTCAATGGACTGTATGTGGCCTCGGAATATAGCGCCTCGCCCGTTTTTGCGCCCATCAGCTTACGAAAGGCCTCGCTGCGCAAAAATCGGCTGATCAACACGGAGGCGCCCACCGCGACAACCACGATGAACAAGATTCCCGAGGCCAGAGAAATCCAGAGTATTCGGCTCTTCATGATGGGATGCAGCGGACGCTAGCTCAGAGAATGGTCGTCGCCAATAGTTGAAATACGCCGCCAAAGAAATAGGATTCACGGGGAATGCACGCCGTATCTCTTGTGTTGAACCGCCCATGAGCGCAACCGTCGCATCTGCGCCCGCTCGCAAGCAGATAATCTCCGAACGCCAGAAGCGCTCGGCGGTCTGGCGGATCATCCATTTGCTCGGGTCGCTTCAGCTCGCACTCATCCTCCTTGCAACCATTGCGATTGCATGCGCCATCGCCACCTTCGCGGAATCGAACTTCAACACAAAGATTGCGCAAACTTATATTTACAAGGCTCCATGGTTTCAGATTTGGCTCGCAGTTCTTTGCGTCAATCTCTTTGCCGTCACCCTGACGCGATGGCCGTGGCAGAAAAGGCACATCGGATTTGTGGTGACCCACTATGGGATAATCACCCTTCTCATCGGAGCGATGATTGGGATGCAAACCGGCTTCGAGGGAAACGTAACCCTTCGCAAAGACACCCCGCCCGTGAATCGCATCACGACAAGCCGAAGCATCATTCAACTCCAGAGCCCGGCGGACTCAGCGCTTTATCTGATGCGTTTCGACGCGGAAGCGACCCGGCCGAGTGCGCGCCGTCCGCGATCGTTTCCCGTTCCCGGCACAGACCTCAAGGTTGTCGCTGACGACTTCAGCCCAAACCTTATCCGCGAGCAAAGGCTCGTCGCCTCGGAATCGCCAAACGCCGGTCAATCCGTGCTGCTAAAGCTGTCCAGCAGCATGGCGGGTCAGGCCGTCGATGTTCCCCTTTCGCTGGATCGGGGTCAGGCCGTCGACAGGGATTTTTTCGGACTGGCGCGGATCTCCTTTCGGCACGCTCTCTCGCAGCCGTCTCCGGCAGTTGCCCACGAAACCCAGATGGTCTTCGCGCATTACGCGCCCATCTCGCAGTCCCAAGAACCTCCATCCGGCGTCACTGTTCGCCTCAGCGAAGACGGCTCAAAAGTCACGATCATATCCCCAGAGGGCACCGGAGCGACGTATCTGCGAAGTGAGATCATGAATCAACCCGTTGCCGAAGCCGGCGCATGGGTTTCCGTCGAAAACTATTGGCCCGATTTCGTCATGAACAACGGCCAGCCCACAAGCAAGTCCGATTCCCCAAACAACCCCGCAGCCCTGGTTCGCATTTCAAAGCACGCGGAAACGAAAGATGCCAAGCCCGCCCTCGAACTCGCGACTGCCGGAGACGGGATCGTGTATCAACTTCGACGTGGTGAGCATGTGATCGCCAGCGGAAGCGCAAAACCCGGCGATTCCTTCGCACTCGGTTGGGCGGATTGGCAGGCCGAGGTGATACAATCGCTGCAAAATGCCGAACTGGTCACAGAAGTAAAGGCTGGTCCTCCATTGCAGAGGAGCGAGCAAGGCCTGCCAGGTTTTCGCGCGCATCTGGAGTCCAGCAGCGGAAATCGTGGTGCCGACCGGTGGATCGAATCCGGGCAGATCACCGCGTTGACCGATGGCAACCATGTGGTCCGAATCGGTTACGGCCTTGAAGCGAAATCGGTTCCCTTCTCGTTGCGACTCGTCAATTTTGAGGTCCCCCGAGACGAAGGAACGGACACTCCATCCAACTTCCTCGCAACAATTGAATTCCGGGATCCCACAACTGGCGCCACAAAAATCGGGGTTGCACGGATGAACCATCCCGCAAGCTACCCAGGCACCCTCCTGGCCAGTCTGACTGGTATCAATTATAAATTCTCTCAGGCGGAGTGGAACCCACGCGACCTCGGAGAAACAACGCTTCAAGTCCTTTACGATCCCGGCTGGCTTCTAAAGTGGATCGGGTCGCTTGCAATATGCGTGGGAATCGCAATCATGTTCTATTGGCGACCGGGAGACGGCAGGTCACGACCAGACACCGGCCCAGAGGGAGTCTCATGATTCCGCGTAAATTGTCCGCGGCTTTCCTTCCAACTCGATCACCGAGTGCTCGATGAACTTCCGGTAGTCCATCGGCGTCTTGTAAGCCAGACGCTTAAAGACCCGGCTAAAATAGGCCTGGCTCTCGAATCCCAGCGCATAGGCGACCTCCGAGACAGAGAGCGCCGTATTGCGGAGCATGTTCATGGCGACCTTGACCCGCTCCCGGTGAATATAGGCGATCAGCCGATGGCCGGTCTCCCGATGAAAAATGTGGGACAGGTAGTCTGGCGAGCAATGGAGTAACCCCGCAAGTTGCTTTACGCTCAACTCGGCAGATCCCAGGTATTCCTGAACATAGCGCTTCGCCTGCGAGATCTTCAGCTTTTCAACTGGAGCGGCTTCGCGGGAGTGACTGATGATCTCGGCCAGCGTGCTCAGGTAGGCCATCATGAGTCCCTTTACCGCATAGTGTCTCCGCGGATCACGTCCGTGAAATTGCTCGCTCAACTCCTCGAGATACCGGATCAAGAGCTGGTCCTTGGAGGAATCAAAGTACTGCCGCTCGACTCCAAGCGTCTGGGCGTCGGGCTCCGTCCTCTGCAACTGGGTACAAATCGTTTCATTGTAGATACTGATCACAAGGTTTTGAAACGGCTCGCCAGCCTTGGCAATTGGCACCTCTCGGTGCGGAATCCCCGCGGGAATCACTGCAACCTCATGCCGATCGAGCGTGATCTCTCCATCCACAAACTCCAGCCGCGTTCGGCCTCCCAGTCCAATCACGAGATCGGGAGAAAAATGAAAATGCATTCCGGGGTGCTCAGCAACATGATCGCGCAACCGTGGAATACGGATAACGAACCGCGACCCGTCCACCAAATCCAACAAACGGGTCACCACTACCAGACACAACTCCCCAACTTCCTCACCCAAGAGACTGGGAACAAAACGCATATCTAAGATTTGTCCAAATGTTACAAGGATAATCGCGGTTTTTCACCTTGTTGTCTTCAGAAAACCGGAAGAAATTCACAGAAGTGGATCTTCTGGAATGATTTTCCTTCTTTGGAGTTCCCCCAATTCCATGTCAGTAATTTCCAAACACCATGCCCTTGGTGCCTGGGCAGACACGCTTATGGCGTGTTTTTGCAGGCGCCATGCCGCATACGCCGGCTCACCCTCATGAAAAAACTCATCAACAATTCAGAAAACGTCGTCACAGAAGCCCTCAAAGGAATGGAGGCCGCGTATCCGGACCTCATCAAGGTCCAGTACGACCCGAATTTCATTATGCGGGCTGACGCTCCGGTAAAAGACAAGGTCGCCTTGATCTCCGGCGGAGGCAGCGGGCATGAACCGATGCACGGCGGCTTCGTAGGCAAGGGCATGCTTGACGCTGCTTGCCCTGGAGCAGTCTTCACCAGCCCTACCCCCGACCAGATGCACGCCGCCACGAAAGCCGTTGCCGGCGAAAAGGGCGCCCTGCACATCGTAAAAAACTACACGGGCGACGTCATGAATTTCGAGCTTGCCGCTGAGATGGTGCGCGCCGAAGGAATTCCTGTTGAAAGCGTCGTGATCGACGATGATGTGGCGGTGCAGGACAGCACATGGACCGCAGGGCGACGCGGTGTAGGAGCCACCGTCCTGGCCGAGAAGCTCTGTGGCGCGGCAGCTGAAGACGGCCGTCCGCTCGCTGCGGTTCGCGATCTTTGCAAAAGAGTGAATGCCCAGGCCCGCAGCATGGGCATGGCGCTGACGTCCTGCACCGTGCCTCATGTCGGAAAGCCGACATTTGACTTGCCCGACGACGAAATGGAGGTGGGCGTCGGAATCCATGGCGAACCCGGCCGCAAGCGCGCCAAGGTAGTTTCCGCGGATGAGATTGTGGAGCTTCTGATGGAGCCCATTTTGAACGATCTTCCCTTCAAGTCGGACGACGAAGTTCTGCTTTTTGTCAACGGATTGGGCGGCACGCCGCTTATCGAGCTTTTCATCGTCTACAGGAAGGCGGCGGAGATCGCAAAGCGTGCCGGTTTAAAGGTGACGCGCAACCTGGTCGGCCCTTACATCACAAGCCTCGAGATGGCGGGAACATCGATAACCCTGCTCAAATTGGATGAGGAACTGACCACGCTCTGGGACGCGCCTGTCCTTACACCGGCACTGAGAAAGGGGATCTGATGAGTTCGATCTCTTCGAGCGTCATTGAAGCCTGGCTCCGGCGCCTCGCCCAAGTCTTCACGCAGCACAAGGATGAGCTCACGGACCTGGATGCCAAGATCGGAGACGCTGATCACGGTGTGAACATGGCGCGAGGATTCACAGCGATACCTCCAAAGTTGGATGCTCTCGTCGACAAATCGGTCGGGTCCCTCTTTCGGACAAGCGCAATGACCTTGATCTCGCAGGTCGGCGGCGCCAGCGGCCCGCTCTACGGGACATTCTTTCTGCAGGCCGCCAGGCCCGCCAACGGGAAGAGCGAGTTGACGCTGAAAGAGCTCTGTCAGTGCTTCGACAGCGGTCTAACTGGCGTCGTGAATCTTGGCAAAGCGGCTTTGGGAGACAAGACAATGGTGGACGCGCTCACGCCTGCTCTCGCTGCACTCCATCCAAAGAACGGGGACTCGCTCGAAGCCGCCCTGGCTCGCGCCGCCACGGCGGCGCACGAGGCCGCCGAGGCGACGATCCCCCTGATTGCAAGGAAGGGCCGTGCCAGCTATCTCGGAGAACGCAGTATCGGCCATAAGGATCCTGGCGCGGCCTCGTCGGCCCTGCTTATTCTGGCGCTCGCAGAGACAGTAACTCCTCCCGCCTAGGCTTGTTTTTGGGCAATCATGGTTGGTCTCGTCCTGGTTTCTCACAGCCGTGCATTGGCGATGGCGGTTCGGGAACTCGTGCTCTCCATGAGCGGCACCACGCTTCCTGTGGCGATCGCTGCGGGAACGGGCCCGGACCGCGCTGAGTTAGGTACCGACGCGACGGAGATTCTCGAAGGCATCAACGCTGTGATGGGCGAAGAAGGCGTCCTCGTCTTGCTGGATATTGGAAGTGCCATCTTAAGCGCAGAAACAGCGGTTGAGTTCCTCGACGAAGCGGAGCGGATGAAGGTACGCCTTTGCGGAGCGCCTTTCGTCGAGGGTGCGGTAGCCGCTGG
>DATDAX010000196.1:0-19370 GCA_036525175.1 Terrimicrobiaceae bacterium
TCCAAAGCCGAGTGGAGCATTGCCAAGAACGGCTATGTGAAATCCCACAGCGGTTGGTTCAGTTGCCGCAGTGCCTGCTACCTCGCGGCAGGCAAACCGGTAGTCGTCCAGGATACCGGTTGGAGCGAGCATCTTCCGTCAGGCGCTGGGGCGCTGCGCTTTTCAACCTTGTCGGAGGCCGCCGAGGCCATCGCGAAGGTCGCGCGCGACTACCCCCAGCACTGCGCGGCCGCTCGTGCTTATGCGCGGGAGCATTTCGACGCTGCCAAGGTTTGCGCCGAACTTCTCGAATGAATCCCGCGTTTTCCGATTCGGCATTGGTTCTGGTCGGGCACGGCTCGACGTTGAATCCGGATTCCAGCGCGCCAATCCATTCTCACGCGCGGACGATCCGCGAGCGCGGAATTTTTCGCGAAGTACACAGCTGCTTTTGGAAGGAAGAGCCTTCCATGCGCGAAATCTTCAGAATGGTGGAAAGCGAGACCATCTACATCGTTCCCGTCTTTATCAGTGAAGGGTACTTTACGCAGAGCGTCATCCCCCGCGAATTGGAACTGGAGGGGAGGTTGACTCGGCGCGACGGACTTGAGATTCACTATTGCGATCCTGTGGGGAGTCACCCGCGAATGACCGAAGTGCTACTGCACCGCGCCCGCCAGGTTGCTCCGGACGTGCCGCCACACGCAACCAGCCTGTTCATCGTTGGACACGGCACCGATCTCAATGACAACTCTGCGCGGGCGGCCAAAGAACAGGCCGTGCGGATCCGCGAACTCGGAGACTATGCCGAGGTCGTGTCCTCCTATATGGAAGAGCCCCCACTCATCGCCGACTGGCACAAAATTTCCCACCAGCAGCACGTCGTGATCGTGCCATTCTTCATCGCGGACGGGCTGCACAGTTACCAGGACATTCCCGTGCTGATCGGAATCGCGACCGAGCCGGGGCCGGCGGCGAGCCAGGCAGCGGTCTTCCGGCGCAATCCATACCTGATGCACGGCAAGAAGCTTTTTTACGCAAGTGCGATCGGGACGGAGCCCATGATCGCGGAGGTCATCCTTGATCAAGCTTCGGCATCCGCCACGGCGATTCAATAGGACAAGCGCAGAAAGCGACCGTGCTGAAGGCCCCATCGCATCATCCGCTCCGCGTCGTCAAAAACATACCGTGTCTTGCTTCCAAACTGAGCCAGAATCACATCGCGTCCACCGGCTGAAGCGCTCGAGATCAAGCAGCGGCCGGCGGCGAATGTGTAACCGGTCTTCATTCCATTGAACATGGACGATCGCCCAAGGAGCTTATTGGTATTCTCGAGTGTCTTTCTGCGCCCGTTGGCGTATACGAAGGTGTAGTAGCGGCTGTTCATGAGTCGGCGGAGGAGGGGCTCGCGATATGCTCTAAACGCGATGCGCGCCATGTCACGAGCAGTCGAATATTGGTACGCTGGCAGCCCATGAGGATTGGCAAAGCGGGAATTGTGGGCGCCGAGATCCCAGGCCGCGCTGTTCATCGTCGCGGCGAAAGCGGCAACGCTGCCGGAGTGATCGCGGGCCAGCGCTGCGGCGGCGTCGTTCTCGCTCTTTACCATCATGGCGGAAAGCAATGTGCGCCTCGTGTAAGACTGGCCTGGCCGCAGCCCGAGCTTAGTCGGTTCGACAAAGGTGTCCGGCGCCGCAACAAAAAGGCGGCCGTCGAGATTTCCGCGTCTGAGAATGATCAGGGCCGTAAGCAACTTTTGAGTGCTCGCGACCTGGATGTGACTATCAGCATACTTCTGGAAAAGCGTGAGACCGCTTCGCGCATCGATCATGATCGCCGCACGCGCGTGGATCGACGGCGCTTCCGAGGGCCAAAGCTGACCCGCACCCGGCGGCGAGTCCGCGATTGGCGAGCGCCAAAGTTCGGCCCTGCGTACAGGCATCTGCGGAGGCTCCTGCGTTGCACATCCCGCGAGAACCAGAACCCCAAGCAACGGAACGATGCATCGCTTCATCGCCGCGAAAGGTCCCGCTTGTGCGAACATCAATCAAGCGCGAAACGCAGTCCGTTCACAGCAAGATTTCTCTTTGCATCAGTATGCCGATGGTCTAGGCTTCCTGGCATGAAGCAGACATCACGAGTGTTTGCCGTTCTGGCAGCGATTCTCCTGCTTCCTTCCCTGGCCCATGCGCACGTCGGCGTCGGCGAAACAGGAGGATTTCTACACGGAATGGGCCACCCTCTCAGCGGCTTGGATCATATCTGTGCAATGGTGGCGGTCGGACTTTGGGCGTCTCAGATGGGTGGACGGGCAATTTGGGCGGTTCCACTGACATTCGTTGGCGTGATGGCATTGGCCGGCGCGTTGGGAATGTTCGGATTTCATGTCCCGTTTGTGGAGACCGGAATCGTTGTATCCGTGCTTACGCTTGGCGTGCTTATAGCGGCCGCAGTGCGCCTCCCGTTGAGCTCAAGCATGATCATTGTTGGGCTTTTCGCGATCTTTCACGGGTACGCGCATGGCGCGGAAATGCCCGAAACGGCCTCCGGGCTCGCCTATGCGGCGGGATTCGTCGCCGCAACTGCATTTCTGCATGCTTGTGGCATCGGCCTGGGTATCGCCATTCAAAAGCTTGCGAGTCCAGCGGTCGTGCGTTTCGCAGGAATCGCGATTGTGTTTTGCGGCGGCTATCTCTTGTTGAGCTGAAGCGCCGGCTTGGGTTCGATCGCGGACGAGCACGTCCGCGTTGCGAGTTCCATCTTGGCCTTTCTGCTGTTGAGCGCGCTTAGCTCTGAACGGTAACCTTCTGTGCGATAGCGTCGATCGAAACGTCGCCGTCGAGCTTGCCAATTGCTCGGACAGAAAAGGCTGTGGACAGCCGCGCTACGTCGGCCAGCGGAAGGCCACGCAGCTTCGCGGAAAGGACTCCCGCGACCATAGCGTCCCCCGCGCCAACCGTGCTGCGGACCTCAATTGTCGGAGGGGTGGCAAAAATGACTCCCTCGGCGCCGATGAAACACGCGCCTTGTTCTCCCATCGATACAACGACCATCTCGATCCCCCGCGCGACCAACTCGCGGGCCGCAGCGACGACCGCTTCACGAGACGGAAGCGCCCGGCCTACCAAGCCCTCCAATTCATGGATGTTGGGCTTGATGAACGCAGGCAACGCTTCGATGGCATGATTCAGCGTCTCTCCGCTTGTATCCAGAGCAACTTTCCGGCCTCGAGTCTTGAGCGACTGGGTGAGGTCTCTGTAGATGGTAGTTTCGACACCTGGAGGAAGGCTTCCCGCAAAGACGAACCACTCCGCATCGATCTGGTCGACCGCCGAACGCAAAGCAGCGAGGTCACTGGGCAAAGGCTCCGCCCCCGGAAAATTGATGTCAGTCGTCTCCTTGAGCACGGGGTCGGTGATCTTGATGCCGACTCGCGTTTCGCCTTCGAGGCGCACGAAGTGATCGGAGATGCGCTTGCGCGCGAAGAGCCGCTCAAATACGGTCACATTCTCACGACCAAGGAACCCAGTCACGGCGACCTTGTGCCCGGCGTCGGCGAGTGAAGAGGCCACGTTGACGCCCTTCCCCCCCGCGTTGAGATACTCTCCCTGAACCCTGTTGACTTTTCCCGCCTGAAAATTCGGAATCGTGATCGTGCGATCGATCGCGGGATTCAGTGTGATTGTCAGGCAATCGTAACGGTTGCTGGACATGGTGGTTAATGGCTGAGATGTCGCACTTCGAATGCGGTCGAGCAGGCCAGCGCGCGACGTGCCAGATTTTGTGCGTCGGTCAGCCTGATCTTTCGCAGGGAGGCCTTGACTGCGGCGATACTCGGCAGGCTCATACTCAATTCAGCGACACCCAAGCCGGTGAGAATCGCAGCTCCAATTGGGTCGCCCGCGACGCCACCGCATACGCCCACCCACTTTCCGGCGCCCTTGGCGGCACGGACGGTCATGTCGATCATTCGCAGAACAGCCGGATGCAAACCGTCAACGTTCTTAGCCAAGGCCGCGTGCATCCGGTCCATCGCCAGCGTGTATTGCGTGAGGTCGTTCGTCCCGATGGAAAAGAAATCAGCCTCTTTCGCGAATTCCGGCGCCATCAGCACGGTGGAAGGAACTTCAACCATGATTCCAATCTCGACAGGAGGCACGTCCAACTCCTGACGCACTTGCTCCGCCACTTCCTTGGCGGCAAGCAGATCCTCCAAAGTACTAATCATTGGAAACATGATCTTGATGGGTCCCGTGGTGGATGCGCGGTAGATTGCTCTCAGCTGGGGAAGGAAAATCCCCGGTTGACGCAGACAAAGGCGAATCCCGCGCACACCGAGGAAAGGATTCTCCTCTTTTGGCAGCGAAATGTATGACGCAATCTTGTCTCCGCCGATATCAAGCGTCCTCAGGATCAGCGGAAGGCCATTCAAGGCGCGCGTCATCTCCGTGTAGGCCTCGTATTGCTCGTCCTCTGAGGGCGGAGTCTCCCGGTCGAGGAAAAGGAACTCGGTTCGCATCAGGCCGATGCCCTCAGCGCCTGCCTCGACAGCGGCCGATGCTTCGGCGGCCTTGCCGATATTTCCCACGACTTCCACGCGATGCCCATCTGAGAGCACAGCCGGCTCATAGCGGGTCGAATACTCCTCGTTGCGCCGGTTCGCCAGGTCGACCTGAAAGAGCTTCGCAGACTCGATGTCCTCCGCGCTCGGCTCGATGTAAAGTTTTCCCGCGGAACCGTCCAGGATACACGGCTTTTCTGATTTTACCTCCAGAACCGCGGCACCCGCACCGACGACGCATGGGATGTCGAGCGATCGGGCTATGATGGCCGTGTGAGCCGTTGGCCCGCCCGAAGCCGTGCAGAGTCCAAGGATGCGCTTCGGATCAAGTTGGGCAGTGTCAGAGGGTGTCAGGTCGTCGGCAACGAGAATTACAGGATGGTCGGGCAAACGGGGCGCGCCGTGCTCGGCTCCGGCGAGCAAGCGCAAGACACGTTGCCCGATATCATGAAGATCCGCGGCGCGCTCGGCGAGACGTTCGTTCTCGATCTGTTTCAACTCCACCGCGCGACGCTCGATGGCTTGCTGCCAGGACCATGCCGCGCTATGGCCGGCCTCAATCGAGGCGCACACTTCCAGAAAGATCTCCGCGTCGTTCAAGAGCGCCAGATGAGCCCGAAAAATCGAAGCCTCACCCTTGCCCGATTGCTTCGCCACTTGCTCATAAATTTCCGAAATCTGCTCATTTGCGGTGGCAATCGCCTGCTTGAGCGCAAGCTCCTCCGAAGCGACATCCTTAGGCTTATCCTCGACCACAAGATGGGTCGTCTGAAATTGATACAGAGGGCCTATTGAGATTCCCGGCGAGGCCGAAACTCCAGCCAATGCATGCCCGCCGGATACCGGAACCCATTTGTCGGCTTCGGTGATCACCTGTTTGACCTCCTCCACGTCGCCGAGTCCACTATCGACTGCCTCCTTCAGCGCCTTCAACGCGGCCTCAGCGTCCGGTCCTACCGCGATGATTCGGATCGCTTCGCCGCAGGGAGTGCCGAGCTTGAGAATTGCGGCCATCGATTTCCCGTTCGCGATCTTGATGCCATACTGGACCCGGATATCCGATTCGAATTGGCTGGCAATTTCGACGAACATCGTTGCCGGTCTTGCATGCATTCCGGCGCTGCCCACGATCTTGGCATCGACGTGATGCGAGCCTGGCGGCGGCGCAACGCCCTCGGACGGTTCTCCGGCCGCTTCCGCGGCTTCGCGGCTCAACCCGGCGATGATATCATTGGCGTCCTTGGTTTTCGCGAGCAATTCGGCCTTGGCGGGATCGTCGAGGACATCGGTCAAGGCCGCAAGCACACCCAGATGCTCATCAGATTTGGCGGCAATTCCGACGATGAGGTGCGCGACTTTTCCCGGTCCCCACTCGACTCCCTCGGGAAGCTGGACGACGGAGATGCCGGTCGCACGGATGAGTTCGCGATCCTTTGCCATTCCGTGCGGGATCGAAATCCCGTTGCCTAGATAGGTGTTCGCCTGGCCTTCCCGCCCGATCATGCTTTCGATGTAACCCGGCTCGATGAAGCCCGATTCTACCAATACTTGACCGGCCGCACGAATGGCTTCGTTCTTATTGGCGGCGCTTGCACCGATTCGAATGTTTTGAGGCGTGAGTTGAATCATGGGTCGAATTTCTTTGGTACGAATGATTTCGTTTGAATGGTGGAATCAGGCCAATGCCGGCATGGGCTCAGTTATGGGGCGTTTAAGGAAGAAGAGCGCTGCCGCTGTCACAACGGTTCCCGCAATTATCGCAATGATATAGGCCAAGAGATTCGATACCGCGCCGGGAATGAGCGCGGCGAAAATCCCCCCGTGAGGAACGAGGAGTTGCACGCTGCTGACCATCGAGATGGCACCGGCAACCGCTGAGCCCGCCATGAGCGCCGGTATGACCCGAATCGGATCCTTCGCAGCGAAGGGGATGGCCCCTTCTGTGATGAACGACATCCCAAGGACCAGTGCCGGCCCGGCCGCCTCGCGTTCCTCGAGATCGAACTTGCTCTTAAAGAGGAAGCAAGCCAGCGCAAGCCCCAAAGGTGGCGTCATGCCCGCGGCCATAACCGCCGCCATCGGCGCGTAAATCTTGCTGGCAAGCAGGCCGACCGCGAAGGCATACGACGCCTTGTTTATGGGCCCGCCCATATCAAAACCCATCATCGCGCCCAGGATGATGCCGAGCACAATGGCGTTGGCTCCTTGCATGCCCAAAAGCCAGGCATTCATCCCATCGTTCAACCACTTCACCGGTGGCGCGATAGCGTATATCATCAATAAACCGATTCCCAGGGTCGATAGGAACGGCAAAATCAATACGGGCTTGAGTCCCTCAAGGGTCGCAGGCAACCGGATCTTATCCGCCAGAAACTTTGTGAGGTAGCCCGCGAGGAAGCCGGAAAAGATTCCACCGATAAAGCCCGCACCGAGCGTCTGTGCCAGAAAACCGCCAACCAATCCTGGCGCAATACCTGGGCGATCTGCGATCGAATAGGCGATGAAACCCGAAAACACGGCGATGAACAGACGAAATGCCGTGTCACCACCGATCTTCATCAGCGCTGCAGCAAGAGTGCCTTCCGGGTATGCACCCTCCTGGATGCCGCCGATCGCAAAGGCAAGCGCGATGGCAAGACCGCCAGCCACAACCAGCGGCAGCATGTAGGAAACGCCGGTCATCAGGTGCTTGTACGGCCCGGTTCGGGCCTTCGCTCGCTCGGCTTTCGCCTTTTCCACGGCTCCGGCGAGGTCGCCACCCGCTCCGCCCACCGGCTGTTCGAGGGCCTTTTTGAGAACCTCCTGACCGGCATGCATGGCGTGTTTGGTACTCGTCATGAAGAGGCGTTTGCCCCCAAAACGCGATGTGTCGACGTTCGTCTCCGCAGCAATCACCACTGCGTCTGCCGCGGCAATGTCCTCCGGCGTAAGCTGATTCTTGGCCCCGACGGAACCCTGCGTTTCCACCTTTATTGTATGACCAAGGGCTTTCGCAGCCTTTTCAAGGGCTGCCGCTGCCATGAATGTGTGCGCGATGCCCGTCGGGCAGGACGTAATGCCGACGAAGCGCTTGACGGCGGCGACGGCGGGTGCTGCCGCGGCGGGTGCAGCAGCGGCAGGCTTCACCTCCGGCGGCGCCACTTCCTCAGCCGGTTCCGGCGGGAGGAGCGCCAACGCCGATCCGATCACCCCTCTGGTATTGCGAATCGCCTCGCTCGTTGATGTTTCAAAAATCGGCTTGCCCGCAAAGCGCGCCGGCTCGATTCGAATGTCCGTGGCTAAAATTACAACATCGGCCCCTTCGATATCTTCATCCGTAAATACCCCCTTTTTTCCAGCGGAGCCCTGAGTCTCCACTTTGATTTGATGACCGAGCGATCCGGCGACCTTCTTCAGGGCTTCGGCCGCCATGAGCGTGTGCGCTATGCCAGTGGGACAGGAGGTGACAGCAATTATTTTTTTCATACGGGACAGTTTTTAGAATTTTCGGGTTCTTGCGGCTGACTTCAAATCATACAAAACGGGGAGATGCCGTGTTCAGGGGAGCACACCGCCTCAAACCAAACAAGACCGATGGAAGCGGATCAGTACCATCGAATGGCCCAGGATGCGACGGCCTACCGGGTAACGGGAAGTGAGCAAAAAACTTGGGCGTCTTCGCGGAGGCATCCCTTCGATATTCCGGGAGGATAGGGCCTTCTTTTTCAGGCATCGCCCGAGTGATACCACAGCAGAAAGTTTCGGAAGTCAAACGCACAATGCCACTAACGGATTCTTTTCTTCCCGGCACACAGTTTCTAATGCAACGGACTTGCATTTTATAACGAGGACGGCAACTTCTCGCGCATGAGGTTTGCGACGTCGACGGCCGGGTTCTCGCCCGGAATGGTAGCCTCGAGTGTGAGTTTCGCAGCCGTGCGCACGCGTCGCGACTAAGGCCAAATGCGCGGCACGCCCTGGATACGCTTCGCGCTAATGGCTATCGCTCTATCGCTTGCGGCGGTTCCGATTTGGTTACTTACGCGATCTGGCGAACCTGCGTTACCGGTAGTTTCCGCGACTCTCCCCCCGCCAGTGGAGCGCGAATTAACCCTTGAGATCGATACCGCTCCGGCCGCGCAATCGATCAGCGCAAGCTATCTCGGTCGGGAGTTGATCCCAGAGGACCATGAGGGCGGAACATACAACGGCAAAATACATCTTCCCGGCTCCTCGGCGGCGGATCTCGTCGTGACAGCAAAATGGGCCGGAACGCAAACGGTCGCGCTCCGGGTACGGGCTGCCAATGATGACGGCTCCCTGGCCGAGGCCTCCTTTTGGGGCGCCGACAGCGTTCAAGATGTGTTTACGATTCCGGAGGGCCAGCAATGAACGGCCGTCTGGTTATAGAAGACTTGACGGTTTCCTATCATCGGATCCCGGCTGTGCACCACCTTGACGTGCAGTTGGCGAGCGGTTCCTGCGTTGGCCTGCTCGGCCCAAATGGTGCAGGCAAGACCACTTTGCTCAAGGCCCTCGCTGGGCTGCTGCCCATAGAGACCGGGCGCGTCCGTTTCAATGGGCGCGTCATCGCCGATGCACGCCTCATTACATACGTTCCTCAACGAGAAGCGGTAGACTGGGACTTTCCAATCACCGTGCGCGGACTTGCCGAAATGGGACGTTACTCCGTGCTCGGGATTTGGAAGCCGTTCGGTGCTCGTGACGAAGCGATAGTCAACCAGGCCCTCCAGGTGGCGGAATTGGATGCCTTCGCAAACCGGCAGATCAAGGCACTTTCCGGCGGACAGCAGCAACGCGCCTTCCTTGCCCGTGCGTGGGCCCAGGAGGCGGAGATTTATCTGCTGGACGAACCCTTCGGCGGACTCGACAAGAATGCATCTACGGCCTTTGCTGAAGCCATTCATCGGCTCAGGGATTCGGGAAAACTCCTCATCGTCTCGCATCACAACCTTGCCGACGCCGCGGAGCTCTTCGATCACATTCTGATCCTCAACGGCGAACTGGTCGCATTTGGGCCCACCGAACAAACTTTGACCAAAGGAAACATCGATCGCGCGTACTCGACAAAGATCTTCAGCGGGCGCAAGCAATGAGCTGGATCACAGAGCCATTCCATTACGAGTTCATGCGAAGAGCCCTGGTGGCGTGCGTGCTGATCGGATTCACGAACGGCTTTCTCGGCGCCTATGTCGTGTTGCGCCGACTCGCCCTTGTGGCGGATGCCCTTTCCCATTCGATGCTTCCCGGGCTCGCGTTGGCGGCTATGCTTATTGGACTGAACCCCGGCGGCCTGCTTCTCGGAGGACTTTTCGCTGCCGTCTTCGTGGCGCTTGGCGGGCACCTGATCGCCAGCAGCTCCCGCGTGAAGGACGAGACGGCCGTCGCCGCACTCTACATTTTCGCTTTCGCCCTCGGCATAGCTCTCATCAAATACGCGCGCGTGAAGGTGAGCCTGGATCACTTTCTCTTCGGCAATATTCTTGGCATCGCCGACAGCGACTTGCTGACAAGTTACCTGATAAGCGTAACGACATTGCTCTCGCTCGTGGCACTTCAACGACCTCTGCTGCTTGCCCTTTTTGAGGCCTCCGTAGCCCGGACGCAGGGAATACGCGTCGGCCTTCTGCTCGCCTTGCTCATCGTCCTCATCGTGCTCGCGATGGTATCCTCGCTTCAAGCCGTCGGCGTGCTGCTCTCCCTCGGGCTCCTCGTCCTACCAGCCGCGACCATTTATCTTCTCTCCGATTCCTACGCCGCGATGTCTTGGGGAGGCGGAATTATCGGAGCCACGAGCGCGGTGGCAGGGCTGCAAATCTCTTTTTGGGCAAATATCCCGTCCGGTCCCGCCATCATCATGGTCCTGGGAATCCTCTTTCTGGCTGCCTATCTCTTTGGGCCAAAGTATGGCATCGCCTCACAACGGCTGCGCAAGCGCCATTTGCACGAAGAGTCTCTCAAGCGCTGGAAATAACGGCGTCGATTTTGTATTTGCTTTCTCATCACGACTCATTACTCTAACAAACCCGTTAGCGGCTGGATGCGGTTAGTCTGGCCGACGCTCTCACCATTTGTGAAAAAGGCGTTCGGGCCGACTTTAAGACTAACAATAACAACAACATGGCCATTATGGCAGAACTGCAGGAACTGATCGCCAACTCGGTCAAGAACTACCGCGAGGGCAGCATCGTTAAAGGACACATTCTCGAAGTCCGCCCTCGGGAATTTCTCGTAGATATCGGTTACAAGAGCGAAGGGGTAATCCCGGCGAGCGAATTCGAGGACCCCTCAGACGTCGAAGTCGGCGATGAGATCGAGGTCCTGCTTGAGCGCCTCGAAAACGATGAGGGCATGGTAGTCCTGTCCAAAGAAAAGGCGGCCGCGCGGCAGAACTGGGAGAAAATTGTTTCTGTCTTTAAAGATGAAGGGCTTATCAAGGGGAAAGTCAAAGCCGTCGTAAAGGGCGGACTCACGGTCAACGTCGGTGTGGAAGCCTTTCTGCCCGCTTCACAAATCGATATCGGTCCTCCCAAGGATTTGCAGGGATTTGTCGGCAATACTTACGATTTCAAGATCGTCAAGATCAACGAAGAGCGCAAAAACGTCGTTCTTAGCCGGCGCGAGATCATTGAACAGGAACGTGCCGAAAAGCGCCAGCGATTCTTAAGTAGCGTCAATGTGGGCGACAAGGTGAGCGGCACAGTCAAGAATATCACGGATTTCGGTGCGTTCATTGATCTCGACGGCATAGACGGGCTCCTGCATGTCACCGATATGTCATGGGCCCGGCTAACCCACCCAGGTGAGCTGCTAAAGGTCGGCCAACACGTCGAAGTACAAGTCCTCGACATCAATCGGGATAAAGAGCGCGTCTCCCTGGGAATTAAGCAAATGCAGTCCAATCCTTGGGACCGCATCGAGGAACGGTTTCCCGTTGGTCAAAAGGTCAAAGGAAAGGTTATCAGCCTCATGCCCTATGGCGCATTCGTCCAGATCGAAGAGGGCGTCGAAGGACTCATCCACGTCTCCGAACTGTCATGGACAAAACGCGTTGCCCGCCCCTCGGATGTTCTTACGCTGGGACAGGATATCGAAGCGGTAGTGCTGGGAGTCAACAAGGACGAGCAAAAGATCTCGCTCGGCGTCCGTCAACTCGAACCCAATCCGTGGGACGAGATCGAGGTGCGCTACATGATTGGCAAGCAAGTCAAGGGTACGGTCCGCAATATGACCGCCTATGGCGCATTCGTGGAACTCGAGGAAGGGATCGACGGCATGATCCATGTTTCGGATCTGTCGTGGACACGTAAAATCAATCATCCGAGCGAAGTGCTCAAAAAGGGCGACGAGATCGAAGCAGTCGTAATCGATATCGACAAGGTCAACCAGCGCATCAGCCTTGGAACCAAGCAACTCGAGGACGATCCTTGGAAGGAAATCGACACACGATTCAAGATCGGTGATTTGGTCAAGGGAACGGTCACCAAGATCACGAACTTCGGTGCATTTGTTCAACTTCAGGACGACATCGACGGACTCGTGCACATTTCCCAAATTAGCGAAGATCGCGTGGAAAAGGTGAAGGACGCCTTAAAGGTTGGCCAGGAGGTGGAAGCGCGTGTGATCAAAGTGGACAAGGCTGAGCGCCGGATCGGTCTCTCGATCAAAGCTGCAAACTACGATCAGGACGCTCTTCGCCGCGAGGCGGAAACTCTCGATACCCTGCGGCCTGGCGAAGACATGGTCGGCTTGGCCCAAGCTTTCGAGGTCGCCGAGGAGGAATACCGGCCCGGCGATTCCAAGAGGAAGAAATAACGAGCGTGAACGTCGGAGTTTGATACCTTTCTAGAATTATGGACACCATTGAAATCACGGCTTACTTGAAGACCTACTGCGGATGGAGCAAGGGCATACGAGCCATCCTGGCGAAATACGACATTCCCTATCAGGAAAAGGACATTATCAAGAATCCGGAGTTCCGGTTCGAAATGGAACAGCTCAGCGGCCAACCGCTTTCTCCCTGTGTGATTGTCAACGGCACGATGCTCCCAGACATCAGCGGCGAAGAGCTTGAAAGATACCTTCTCGACAGCGGATTGGTCGGTTCCAGCGAAAAGACCACGGACATCCCTCTTAATGCGCCGTGCAGCGACGAGCAGCACGAGGCCATGGTCAAGATGAAGCTGTAGCCGCGCAGGAATTTCCCTCCCGCGGAAAAGGCCCCGGTCGCTCAGAGCGCCGGGGCTTTTTTCGTTGGAGCGACGAGCCGTGGCCGCCGACACAAACTTCGGACGCTTCTTCATTCCTCCCGCCGCAAAACGTGCGGTATCATGAAAGGCAAGAATGGCTGACTCTCTCCTCGATACCCTCAAACAGACTTTCGGCTATTCCGAATTTCGACCGTTGCAGCGACAGATCATGGAGACGAGCCTGGAAGGCCGCGACGTTTTTGCGCTCCTACCGACGGGCGGCGGAAAGTCGCTTTGCTTCCAACTTCCCGCCCTGCTGCGCCAGGGACTCACGGTGGTGGTCTCGCCCCTTATCGCGCTGATGAAAGACCAGGTGGATCAGTTGCAGGCCACCGGCGTTGCAGCAACATTCCTTAACTCAACTCTGGACTACGCGGAGGCCAGGGCGCGCCTTCGAGGCTTGCACAATGGAGAATACCGCCTGCTCTATGCCGCGCCAGAACGCCTGATGCTCGATGACTGGAAAGCCAACCTCCGCTCCTGGAAGATAGCCGCCTTGGCGATCGACGAGGCGCATTGCATTTCAGAGTGGGGGCATGATTTCCGCCCCGAATACCGGCAACTCGCCGAGCTTCGCGCCCTGTTGCCGGAAGTTCCGATCACGGCTTTGACGGCCACGGCCACAACCAGGGTGAGAACGGATATCATCAGACACCTCACTCTCCGCGATCCGGCCGTCTTCGTCGCCAGCTTCAACCGGCCCAACCTTACATATCACGTGATGCCGAAGAACCAGCCGCTTCGGCAGGTCCTCAATTTTATCGCAAAGCGAGAGGACGAGAGCGGCATTGTCTATTGCGCTACCCGCGCAGGCGCCGAACGGGTGGCGGCATCCCTTGCATCGCGCGGGTTGGCCGCCCTTGCCTATCACGCGGGCCTCGAAAGCCATCTGCGCGCCAAAAACCAGGAGCTCTTTCTGCGCGATGAAGCGCGGATCATCTGCGCCACGATTGCTTTCGGAATGGGAATAAACAAACCAAACGTTCGCTGGGTGATCCATTACGATCTGCCAAAAAATGTCGAAGGCTACTACCAGGAGACAGGGCGTGCCGGGCGCGACGGTCTCCCGGCGGATTGCTTGCTCCTGTTCAGTCCGGGAGATGCCGCCAAGCAAGCCCATTTCATCGAAGAGATGTCAGCGCCGCAGGAACAGCATGCCGCACGTTTGCAGCTTCGCCAGATGATCCACTACGCGGAATGCTCGACTTGCCGAAGATGCGAACTGCTTGCGTATTTCGGCGAGGAGTCCGTCCCTCGCTGCAGCGGATGCGACAATTGCCTTGAACCTCGTGCGACCTACGACGGCACAACGGTGTCGCAGAAGTTCCTCTCCTGTGTCTATCGCATACGCCAATCAAGCCGCTTCGGCACCGGCATCAATCACGTGATCGAAGTGCTTACGGGGGCGGACACAGAAAAAGTTCGGCGCTGGAACCACAACAGGCTGACGACTTACGGTATTGGGGCGGATCTTGACCGGGCCGAGTGGGGCGCAATCGGTCGTGAATTGCTCCGACAAGGTTATCTCAGCCAGTCGGAAGGCGAATTCCCGATCGTGGAGATCACCGCTTCAGGCCTCGATGCCCTGCGCTCGCGGAAAATCATTAGGCTCACAAGACCGCTGGTGCGGCCGAAGAGCAAGCGCTCAGCGCGCCGGGACGGAGAAATCGAATGCGACGAAATCCTCTTCGGTCGATTGCGTGAACTTCGCAAACAATTCGCCGACAAGCGCGGCGTCCCAGCCTACGTGATTTTCGGAGACGCGACGTTGCGCGAAATGGCTCGGAGGTATCCCGCAACCAAGGAAGCGATGAGCGCCGTCTTTGGCGTGGGAGAACGCAAGCTCCTCGAATTGGGCGAAGCCTTTGCGTCGGAAATTGCCGCACATCTCAATGCTTACCCGCGCGTCGAATTCGCGGCCAGTGATTGACGGCGAGCCTTCCTTTCCATAACCCACGCAATGAGGATGCAACCCTCGTAGAGCAAATACATGGGCCCGGCCATGAGGATCAGGGTAAACATGTCTGTCGTCGGGGTGATGATGGCCGCCAGGAAAAGAATGATGATCACCGCGAACGCACGCGTTTTCTGGAGGACTTCGTAGCTCAGAATCTCCAGCTTTACCAGCAGCAAGACCGCCAGCGGAAGCTCGAACGCCAGGCCAAAAGACACAATGAATTGCGTGGTGAATGAAAAATACTCGCGCACACTCCACAGCGGCTTCCAGTTCAGCGCCTTCGAATAGTTGAAAAAGTAGTCGAGCGTGGGCGGCAACACGAAATAGTAAGCAAAAAGAACGCCGACAAGAAAAAGACCGAACGACACTGCAGCCGCCGGATAGAGCATGCGCCTTTCCTTGTGGGTCAACGCCGGCAGGACGAACTCCGCCAGGAAAAGCACGAGAAACGGGAACGCCATGACCAAACCCGCGTAGAAGGACAATTCGATGGCTATCGTCAGCGGGTCCGCTACTCCAAAATTTGTGAGGCTGGTCCGTTCGGGATCAAATGCCAGCAAAGGGCGTTCGATGATTTCTACGACGGTCTTCTGGAATGCAAATGCGACGCCCATCATCAAGCCCAACACAATGAGCATCTTGATGAGCATCTTCCGCAGATCTTCGATGTGATCAAGAAACGGCTTGGGATCATCTTTGAGCTCTCGAAAATCAAAAAAGCGCCGCCAATTCATTCGATCAATCTCCGCGCCTTCAATCTGGCATAGGTTGCGAGCGTATTCGAATCGACAATCTCCCCTGCCCCAATCAATTCGGCCAATTCGTCTTCGGAGAACGCGCGCACCTCAAGAATCGCCTCATGCTCGTCGTGATCGAAACCCTCAACCCTCGGAACGACATCCCTCGCCAGAAAAAGATGACAACATTCGTCAGTAAATCCGACGGAAGAAAAGAAGTACCCCAGGGCAATCAGTTCGCTCGAACAAGTAACACCCGCTTCTTCCCCTAATTCGCGCAATGCGGTCTGGTAAATCGCCTTTTCGTCGACTTCCCCATCTACTTGCCCGGCTGGGAATTCCCAAAGCACCTTCTGAACGGCGATTCGCTCCTGCCTGATCATGATGAACTTGCCGTCCACGGTACGGGGAGCCACGACCGCGGCGGTGTGCCGCCTTGCAACGACCCACGTGACGCCCTCCGGGCGTGAAGGTGTGGCGACATGCTGGCGATTAACACGCAAGTAGGGTGTCTCACAAAGTTTCTCACTGCTAAGAATGCGCCAATCGTTGTTCATACAAGGATCCTTCTCCAATGGGCCAGACGCTGGGTAATGTTCTCGATGGACGGTGCTCCCGGAGCCCGGCGCGCGGCCAGTGCGGAGCCCACATGGAAGGCCTCCTGAATCACCTGCGGAGTAAGCACCGATGCCGCATTCAGGAATTCCTGAGAATCAAGCCGGTCGAGCGAAACGTTTCTCTGTGCCGCGGTGGAGACGAGCTTGCCCACAATCTCGTGCGCCTTGCGAAAAGGAATACCCGCAATCACAAGCCGATCGGCAAGGTCCGTGGCAAGCAGACTCGGATCCGCGGCTGCCTCGGCCATCCTGTCCTCTCGAAAGCTCGCGCCGTCCATCATCTCGGCGAAGATTTGTAGTGCGGCCTTTGCTGTGTCCACGGAGTCGAAGATCGCTTCCTTGTCCTCCTGCATATCCCTGTTATACGCGAGCGGCAAGCCCTTCATCGTGGTCAAAAGCGAAATCAGATTGCCGTAAAGCCGACCGGTTTTGCCGCGGGTCAGCTCCGCAATATCAGGGTTCTTCTTTTGGGGCATTAAGCTGGAGCCGGTGGTGTGGCTGTCACTGAGTTCGAGAAAGCCGAACTCCGCGGAACACCAAAGAACAACGTCTTCGCTGAGCCTGGAGAGATGCATGCCAAGGATCGCAAGCGCCGAGAGCAGCTCGCATGCGAAATCACGATCGGAGACCGCATCCATGCTATTCTGCGTCACGGCGGAGAACCCCAACTCGCGAGCGACCGCCTCCCGATCCAGGACGATCGTCGAGCCCGCGATCGCGCCGGCACCGAGGGGCATTTGATCGGACCTCCTGGCGCAATCCCTTAAGCGATCGAAGTCGCGCGCGGCCATCTCTACATAGGCAAGCAGGTGGTGGGAAATGTAGACTGGTTGCGCCCTCTGGAGGTGCGTGTATCCAGGCGCGACCGCGCCGGCATGCCTCGTTGCCAATCCTACCAGAGCCTTCTGAAAGGCCGCAATCCCTTCACACAAGGCGGAGATTTCGTCCCGCAAATAGAGGCGCAGATCGAGAGCGACCTGATCGTTGCGGCTGCGTGCGGTGTGCAGCTTCGCTCCTGCGTCGCCAATGCGCCTCGTAAGCTCTGCTTCAATATTCATGTGCACGTCCTCAAGCTCCGGATCAAAAACAAAGCGGCCAGCGTCAATGTCGTCTCTGATCACAAGCAACGCCGATTCGATGCTCTCAAACTCCTCCGTCGTGAGAATCCCGGCATTCCGCAAAGCGCGTGCGTGCGCGATACTGCCACGAATATCCTGGCGGTAGAGCCGCCAGTCAAAGGATACAGACTCGCTGTAGCTTTTGAGCAGGCTGGATGTCGCCTGCCGGAAGCGTCCCTTCCACATGAGGGTTACGATTTCGGCCGCCGACGATTGCGACAGGTTCCCCTCAGTTTCAATTCGTCACAATGTCCCTCAATCTTCACTGCCTTGCTCGAGGGAGAAAATCCGAGCCGCCGAGAAATACAATTTTCCAGCAGCTCCATGTTCGTGTCTTCGAATTCGATGATCCTATCGCAGTCAACGCAAATCAAATGATTGTGAGTGGGATGCTCGACAAAATTTGGGTCGTAGATCTTCGTGTCTGAACCGAAGTCCAGCTCATGAAGCAGACCGCTTTGCACGAGCAGCGGCAGCGTCCGATAAACAGTCGCCCGCGAAACGGATTTCTCAATGCGCCTCGCCATCGTCAGCAACTCCTCAGCCGTGAAATGCTCCTTCGTCCCAAAGGCTGCGTCGATGATGGCCTCGCGCTGGACCGTTCTGCGCATGCCCTTGCTTGTGAGAAATTCCTGAAGACTCTCACGCACGCGCTCTAACACAGTGGGATCCATCTCGAGTTAAGAGTACTTGTCCCCGTCACGGAGTCAAGAAAGCGCCAGAGAACTACGGCAAGGCAAAGCGAAATACCGTTGCTGCATTCCTGCCCTGGCGGGGTTCTTCCGTCTGCAATCCATAGTCCCTGGCAACTCCAAAGCTAATGCGCTTCACTTGTATGGCAATTTCAAAATCGCTTGTGTGATTTTGCCTCTTGCGGTACTTAAAGGGATCTGCTACCCATCCGCTTGCGCCCTCTCCGAATCGATCTCCTCCTCCATTTATGGGAAAATTTCTTGTCATTATCGCTATTGTCCTGACCGCCGTTTCGGCGGTTCTCGGCTATTTGAATCAGATCAAATTGACCGAGGTAAAGAAGAGCGCGGCCGATGCGGAGCTTGCCGCCGGCCAGACCAGAACACAACTTACCAAGGTGCAGGGTGATCTAAAAACTGCCTCGCAAAATCTTGCAACCACAGTGGCGGAGAAGGATCAACTCACCTCGAAGCTTTCCGGAGTCCAGACCGAGCTCGAAAAGTCCAAGGGACAGGTTGCCCAGCTCACCAACGACAGGACTTCGCTTGAGGCGCAGATCACCCAACTTACGACGGACCTTCAGGCGAAGACACAGGAACTGGAGCAGAGGAGCAGCACCGGCACTTCGACCACTGCTGACGGCGGTTCGGACCAGCAAGCCCAGATCGCCGAACAGCAAACGCTCATCACTAAATTGCAGGGAGACTTGGATGCGGCCCGCTCCCAAGTGGCCACATTTACAAAGGAAAAGGAAGACCGCATGCGTCAGAAGATGCGTAACGGCCTCGAGGGGAGGATCCTGGCGGTGAATCCTGCATGGAACTTCGTCGTCCTAAGCCTTGGAGACAAGAACGGCGTTGTGAGCAACGCTGAACTTCTGGTCAAGCGCGGCACCCAGTTCATTGGCAAGGTTCGCGTCACGTCGGTTGAGCCATCCACGTCCATTGCAGATATCGTCGGCAACAGCGTTCCGCAAGGCACGACGATCTCTCCTGGTGACGACGTGATTTACCAGTCGGTCGAAGAATAGCATGCGCGTCATCGTTATCGTGGCTTGCTGGGTTCTAGCGCTCAGTCTTGTTGGCTGCGCGCAGGACGAGGAGAGGCGAGCTGCTCAGGAGGCGGGCGGAACCCTCCCTTGGAATAGACCGGCCACGTGGGAAGGTCCGGGCGTACTCGGCGCTCAAATTCAGGGAACTCAATAGGGCCTGATTCCCGCCAATGCCGGGCCGCATTCTCGTGATCCGCGGCGGAGCCCTGGGCGACTTCATCCTCACGCTGCCCGCAATTCGACTGCTTCGCGAGAATTTTGCGGACTGCGCATTGGATATCCTTGGCTACCGGCATATCGCGGTCCTTGCCGAAGGAAGATATTACGCCAATGCGGCGCGCTCGATCGAATACGGGCCGCTCGCCGGTTTCTTCAATCCAAAGGCATCGCTTGATCCAGCGCTCTGCG
>DATDAX010000197.1:0-5100 GCA_036525175.1 Terrimicrobiaceae bacterium
AGTGTGATTATCTGCACATCGAATGAAAAGCGACGGAGGAGAGGCTTCGCCCAGCAAGGCCGTAGTCAGTGAACTTCAGGATCTCCGCGCAGAATTGCGCGAAGCGGCAAGCAGCTATGCCGCGAGGCTCGACGCGGAAATCGAGCGTGTGCGGGCGGCCGTAGAGGCGCAATCCCGAGGGGGTGACTCTGCGAGCGCGAAAGTTCGGGATCTTCGCGACATGCTGACGCTGCTGCGCCACAGGCAGGTCAAGGCCGACAAGGGCCGCCGTAAGGAGCTCAAGAAGATCGAGAGCGTCGTCGGGGATCTCGCGATGTTGATCGAGAATTGGTAGCGGTTGCGCTTCCATGCGCCATGCCCGATCCTTTTCAGAGTGAAGGCATGGATTTTCCTTTTTGCTGTGTTAGCGTTCGGTTCGATGAACGCTGATGAAAAGACTGCCCACGCCACGCTGGGTGGAGGTTGCTTCTGGTGCGTGGAGGCCGTATACGAAACAGTCCCGGGAATTCTTTCCGTGACGAGTGGTTATGCGGGCGGAGATGTTCCAAATCCCACGTATGAGCAGATCTGTACCGGGCGCACCGGACATGCCGAGGTCGTTAGAATCGAGTTCGATCCTAGCAAGATCACGTACGAGCAGGTTATCGATTTATTTTGGGACGCCCATGATCCGACGACGTTGAACCGGCAGGGGCCGGATGCGGGACCTCAATATCGTTCGATCATCCTCTACGAGGACGAAAGCCAGAAGGTGGTCGCCGAGAAATCGAAGAAAGCCGCTCAGGCGCGCTTCAAGGATCCGATAGTCACCGAGGTTGTGCCATTGGAGGCTTTCTACCCGGCCGAGAAGTATCACCAGGACTTCTATCAGAACAACCCGAACTATCCGTACAGCAGGGCGATTATCCGACCGAAACTGGAGAAGTTCCAAAAGGGCCAGTAGGCCCCGGGCGGCGATGGACTTTCCAAAGCGCGGGGCGTCGATCAATCCGCGCAATCGCTTCGAGCAGATGGAAGTTATTTTGGATGAGGAATTTGCCGAAGATTTACGAAATCCGGCGACACAGTATTTGCGTGACGACACGCAGTCGCTGATCAGCTTTAACGAGAGCCCTGACATTGGATTCCGTGCGAGCATCAATCCGTATAGAGGCTGCGAGCATGGATGCGCTTATTGCTATGCGCGGCCCTTTCACGAATACCTGGGCTTTTCAGCGGGGGTGGACTTTGAGACGCGGATCATGGTGAAGACTGAGGCGCCAGGAATCCTGCGTCGCGAGTTATCATCGCCTAAGTGGCGGCCTCAGCCCCTCGCAATGAGCGGTGTGACTGATTGCTATCAGCCGATCGAGCGAAAGATGCGGATCACTCGAGGTTGCCTCGAGGTGTTGGCGGAGTTTCGAAATCCCGTGGTCATCGTGACTAAGAACCACTTGGTCACGCGTGATCTGGACCTTTTGAGTCCGCTTGCTGCGGTCGCTGCAGCTAGTGTAAATATCTCTATCACAACACTTGACGCGGATCTGGCTCGCCGATTGGAGCCGCGGGCGTCGCTGCCTGCACACCGGCTCGAAGCGATTCGGGTGTTGAGCTCGGCAGGGATTCCCGTGCGGGTCCTGGTGGCACCGGTTATCCCTGGACTCAATGATCACGAAGTCCCCTCTATTCTCGCGGCGGCGCGCGAAGCCGGAGCAGAAGGTGCGGGTTATACGCTTCTGAGATTGCCTTATGGGGTTAAGGATATCTTTTCCGCCTGGCTCGAGGAGCATCTTCCAGCCGCTCACGAAAAAATCCTTGATAGGATCCGTGGCATGCGAAGCGGTCTGCTCAACGACGCTCGATTCGGAACGCGTATGCGTGGGGAAGGCGTGGAGGCGGAGACGATCCGTCGACTGTTCGAGCTCGGTGTGGCGCGCGCGGGGTTGAATCGGGAAACCTTGGCGTTGTCCACTGCTTCGTTCCGGAACCCCGCGGGTCAGCAGCTCGAGCTTTTTTAGTTTACGGGTGCTGGCACGACCAGGCTCGGCGCGCTATCCCCGATCACTACAGGCGTCCCAACTTTCACGAGCTCAAATAGTTCCGTGGCGGAATCCCGCTTGAGACGAATGCAGCCGTGAGAGGCGGGACGCCCCGGAACGTAACCAACGTGCAAACCGACGCCTGTGTCGGTAAGGCGCATCCAATACGGCATGGTAGCACCCTCGAAGCGCCCTCCTTCCGGCACAGGATCCGTTCGAGCGTCTGCGTCGCTGACGACCACGACGTTGAGGGCGTCGTAGATTTTGCCGTAAAGGTTCGAGGAATAGTTTTTCTCCTTGGCTCGGATAGTGAATTCGCCGGCAGGAGTGGGATGGGATTTCTTGCCCGTGGCAACCGGAAAGTCCATCGCAATGGCGGTGCGCACCAGGAGCAGCCCGCGCTGTTCGCCGAGAGAGATCTCCATGGAAACGTTCTCTGAGTTTGCCTGAGTGAGGAGTTCTTTGTTCCGGTATGTTCTCTTCTTCCAGCCGGCCGCGGACCGGAACACCGCGTGCTCAGCCATTGCCAGCTTGCGCAGCTCAGCACGCTCGCGTTCCTCCCGAGCTTTCGCCTGGCGATTTTCAATGTCCTGCACAACCGCGCAGCCCGCGCCGATGGCGCAGAATGCCGTAACCAGCGGGAGCGAAAAGATCTTAAAAAGTCTCACGGATCATATCCCAAGCCAAGAACCTGTTACTTGAAAAGAAAATCCCGCCATTTCCGAGTTGTCAAAATGGAGCGCTATGCAAATGATAGTCGCTCTTGACGCCGGCGGAGACCGTGGAGCTTCGCGGAAGAAGGGGCGCAATTAAAAATCTATATCGTACGAATAACAATGACCGCAGCCGCATCCACCCCCGTCGATTATGCAAAAGCGCCTGTAAACGCTCGGCTTACTTCAGAAGAGAAGATCTCGCTACTGCACGAAATGGTTCGCATCCGGCGGTTCGAGCAGACAGCTCTCAAATTCTACAGCCAGGGGAAGATGGGCGGGTTCTTGCATCTTTACATCGGCCAGGAGTCCATCGCAGTGGGAACGGTGTCTTTGCTGGGTGACGATGATCATGTGATTACCGCGTATCGCGACCACGGGCACGCGCTCGCGTCGGGCATGGGCATGAATGAATGCATGGCCGAGCTCTATGGCAAGGCAACGGGGTGCTCGCGGGGCAAGGGCGGCTCAATGCATTTCTTCGCGCCGGACAAGAATTACTGGGGCGGTCACGGGATCGTCGGAGGTCAGACGCCGCTCGGTCTGGGTCTCGCGTATGGTATCAAATACAAGGGCTTGAAAGGCGCGTCGCTCTGTTTCCTCGGGGACGGAGCAGTGAATCAAGGCTGCTTCTATGAGTGCCTTAATATGGCCTCCCTTTTCGATCTTCCGGCAATATACATCATCGAAAACAACAAGTATTCGATGGGCACAAGCCAGGATCGTTCCTCGGTGGTGGACAAATGCCTGGCGCAGCGCGGGGAGGCCTTTGGCATTGAATGGGAACAGGCGGACGGCGAGGATGTCTATGAAGTTCGGGCCACTACCCAAAAGGCCTTGGACAGGGCGCATAATGAATCCCGGCCGACAGTCATCGAGTTCGACACCTATCGATACTATGGCCACTCCGTCGCGGACGCCAAGCACAAGGGCGGCTACCGCAAGGCGGAGGAAATCGAGAAATACAAGAACGAGCACGATCCCATCCGGATTTTCAAAAACAGGCTGGTAGCAGAAAAGGTCCTCAATGAGGAACAATATGAAGCCATCGATGCCAAGCTGAAGGCAGAGGCGAACGAGTCGGCGCAGTTTGCCGATGAGAGCGCCCCTCCAACGGTGGAAAGCATCTTCGAGGACGTTTACTACGAAGTCGACCACAAGACAGAGGCGGGCAAGACCGGAAGATTTTTCTTCAACGACTAGGAGACGCACCCCGTTCTGCCATCCGTTACCTCAATCCGTACACTCTGAATCATGGCTCTTATCGAATACCGCGACGCTCTCAATCAGGCATTTGCAGAGGAAATAGAACGGGACCCCAACGTTGTCCTCATAGGCGAGGAGGTTGCCCAATACGACGGGGCGTACAAGGTAACGCGCGGGCTGTGGAAGCGGTTCGGAGACAAGAGGGTTGTGGACACCCCGATTAGCGAAGCGGCTTTCATCGGGATGGGCGTGGGAGCTGCCATGCTGGGTCTGCGACCGGTGATTGAACTCATGTTCTGGAGTTTCTCGACCGTGGCGTACGACCAGATCGTCAACAACGCGGGCCAAATCCGTTACATGAGCGGAGGCTTGATCAATTGTCCGATTGTAATCCGCGGTCCCGCGAACGGTGGCACAAACGTCGGCGCTACCCACTCGCATACTCCTGAAAATTGGCTTGCCGCCATTCCGGGACTCAAAGTCGTATGTCCCGCGACCGCCTACGACGCCAAGGGATTGATGAAATCCTCGATTCGCGACAATGATCCGGTGATGTTCATGGAGAACACACTTCTCTACGGCGAGAGGGGTGAAGTACCGGAGGAGGAATACCTGATTCCTCTTGGTCTGGCCGATGTAAAGCGTGAGGGATCAGACGTTTCCTTGATAGCGCATGGGCGATCAGCTCTTCTCGCTCTCAAGGCGGCCGAGATCCTGGAGGCCGAGCATGAAATCAACGCCGAGGTTGTCGATTTGCGCTCGATTCGTCCTCTCGACCAGGACGCAGTGCTCAATTCCGTGCGCAAGACGCATCGCGCTGTGCTCGTCGACGAATGCAAGGCGTTTTGCGGCGTTTCGTCCCAGATTTCCACCATCATAATGGAGAACGCTTTTGACGATCTCGACGCTCCGGTGAAGCGCGTTGGTTCCCTCGACGCCCCGTCGATTTACTCGCCAGCGGTGGAGCCTCTCCAGCTTCCTACCCCCCAGCGAATCGTCGCCAAAGTTCTCGAGATCTGTTAACCAAGGCCTGAATTCTAATCCCCTGATAATCGTATGCCTATCATCACCATGCCAAAGCTGAGCGACACGATGGTCGAAGGAACCATCGCTAGCTGGAAAAAGAAACAAGGCGACACCGTGGAAACCGGAGACATCCTCGC
>DATDAX010000198.1:0-21132 GCA_036525175.1 Terrimicrobiaceae bacterium
GGGCCTACTCCGCCGGGCACTGGAGTAATACAGGAGCATCGATGTGCGACCGCGTCGTAATCGACGTCACCGACGATGCGGTATCCTTTCGTCGATCCCGGGTCTTCGACGCGGTTGATGCCGACATCGATTACGGCTGCGTTGCTGCCGATATGATCGGCGCCGAGAAAATGGGGCCGCCCGATTGCGGCGATCACGATGTCTGCGGCGCGGGTGATGGCTGGGAGGTTACGAGAGCGCGAATGGGCGACGGTCACTGTAGCATCGCCGGCCTTGCCGCGCCGCATGAGCAGCAGGGCCATGGGTTTTCCGACGATCATGCTGCGGCCGACGACGACGGCATTTGCGCCGGAGGTTTCGACGCCGCTTTCCTGCAGAAGTCGCATGCAACCCAGGGGCGTGCAGGGGACGAAGCCGGTTGGGTCGTCCATAGCGAGCTTGGCGACGTTGATGGGATGAAAGCCGTCGACGTCCTTGTTGGGATCGATGGTTGCGACGACTGCTTGTTCATTGATATGCGGTGGGAGCGGAGATTGAACGAGGATTCCATGGACAAGCGGGTCGCCGTTCAATTCGCGCACAAGGTCAGTGAGTCGTTGTTGCGAAGTGTCGGCGGCAAGCTCGTGTTTGACGGAGTGAAGACCAAGCTCTGCGGCCTTCTTATCCTTGGAGCGCACGTAGGTTCGCGATGCGGGATCGTCCCCGACAAGGACGACCGCCAACCCTGGACGCATTCCCCGTGTCGTGAGCGCATCGATGCGCTTTTTGGTTTCTTGGTGAACTTTTTGCGCGATGGCCGCGCCGTCAATCCGCTTCATTTCGCAACTGGGTTTCCACCTGTGACCGCGCGGCCTCAAATTCGTCGTCGTCCAGTTTTCGCGGCACGTAAATGGGATCGTCCACCGTGACGGAGACTTTGGAAAAAGGCAACGGGATGATGAAGCCGTCCCACGTTTTCATGCGGACGCAGCGGGAGAATTTTGCATGAACCGGCGTGATGGGGGTGCCGGTCAACTGTGCGAGTGAGATCGCTCCTGGACCGAATGCGTATCGTGGCCCCCGAGGACCGTCCGGGGTGATGGCGACATCATGGCCTTCCTCAACGAGGTCGACCAGTTCGCGCACGGCGCGCGATCCGCGCCGCGAGCTCGATCCCCGCACGGCGTCCATCCCGAGTTGGCCCATGACTTGGGCGAGGATCTCGCCGTCACGGCTGGCGCTCGTAAGCACATTCACGCCTTTGCGGACGTTGTCCGGGTAGTGTCGCAGGAAGGCGAGTGTGATTCCGAGGATGCGGTTGTGCCAGAAGCACATGATGACGGGTCGTTTGAGGATGTTCTCGGTAAATCCCGAACGGTCTTCGAAGTGGAGTCGAAGTGTTAGGAACAATACCCGCAGGATCGTCGTTCCAAGAGTCGCAAGGAATCGTTCGCGGGTCACCGGTCTTTGAGAAGAGTTTGACGGAGGATTCGCTGCAGCACCGGGCGCGCCAGGGAGGCGAGCGCGTCGTTGGCGTAGGCGACCCAGGCGATGCCGCTCGTCGTATCGAGTGGAGCATCCGGGAAGCCGCCCATGGGATGTTCGTAGATGACTCCCGCCTCGGAGAGGAGAAGTGCTGTCGCGACATCATATGGGTGGCAAACCAGCGATGCGTCGAGGTTGAGGTACGGCAAGACCAGTGGCCGCAGGTCGCCTACCATCCTGTCGTGCCCGGCGAGCAATTCATAGAAAGCCCCTCCGCTGCAAATATACTGGTCGTCGAATACGGTGGGCGACGCGTCACGCCCGATGCCTACCAGTTCGTCCCAAAGCTGCTCCTCGATGTGCGCAGTCAATGCACGACCCTCCGGGAAAAACTTGGCCATCCACGCGAACCCATGACGAAAATTATTTGCGCGTGAAGGAGCGAGAGAGACGGGCAAGGTTGAACCGTCCAGGACATTGCAGGCCTCGGCGAGGACACCGCCGCCGCGCGTGCCGCTGACCTGGTCAGCTCGCCACTGCTTGGTCGTGGGCAGTTCGGTCATTGCTGCGACGAAGATATCGGAGAGTCGTGTTGCTTCGCCGCGCTGGGGTGCGACTCCGCTCAATGCCCACGCGCTGCGTTTGTCGTACATGATCCCCCGGGTGCCGTCGATCGGATCGAGCAAGCATTTCCATTTGGTGTCAGCGGAGCGAGTTCCATTGGGAAAACACAACGTTTCCTGGGGCCCTTCCATGACGACTTCGACGGGTTCGGACGCCGGCCAATGCGAGGCGAACCAGTGACGGATCGCTTCTTCTCCAAACTTGTCGATCGCATAGATCGTGTCTGCGACCGAATGGTTTGCGACCATCGACAAGGCTTCTGTGCTGATGGAGCGCCGGCCATCCATTACACCGGTGCGGATGGAGTTTCCGAGAGAGCAGAGGAGCTGGCGAATGGACTCCGCGATGGTCGAGTTCATCAATGGCAGATGGGGAAGGTCCCGTTATGGAACGCTGCCCGGCGAGGGCAAAGCGGCCTGAGGGGTGGCAGGGGAGTGGCTCACTGAGGGCGAAGCCACGGGTGATGTTGAAGGAGAAGCCACGGGTGATGCTGTGGATTGCGGAGACGGACCGGCGGGTGAAACGGTCGGTGACGGGCTGGGAGATGCGGTTTCCGCCGGCGTAGGCGTGGGAGTGGGACTGGGAGTCGGAGTCGGCCACGGAGGAACAATATCTGCCCAGGTATGCAGTTCGGGGTTCGTGCCTCCGATTTCGTCGAGAAGCTCCTTACATTTCTCCCGCCAGCGTACGACGTCGGGCGGCCCCGGCTTTTCGGCTGTTCCGGGGAAGATGAGGTAGCTGACCTTGATGTTGCTGACGGCGCGGTTGAAGGCCGAGGTCTTGGGGTTGATTTCCCTACCGATCCGCGCCGAGGCTTCGCCCATCTTGCTGGATGGACCGGCGTCTCCCACGATTGCGGGGTAGATCTTGCCGTCGTAAATCACGGCGGCATAGTCGCCGATCGAGGGCGAGAAGGGATTGTTGTCGTCCGCCAGCATGAATCCCGGAACGACGATGGACGGATCGGCTTCCGAGATCAGGAAGCTTCTTGTTCTAAGATCGTTGATGACGCGGTTTGTTTCGTCGATGGACCGCTTGAGCTCCCGATTGCGTTCGATGGAAAGGCCCTTGAGCGAGAGCTCCTGCTTGAGACTTGCGAGCTTGCTTTCGTAGACCGGCAGGAAGGGATTCGGGCGCTCTGTCAGCTTCGACCAGCGATAGCTGGTTTGGGGCTGAAAGGTAGTCGAAGTGGCTTCGACTGGGAAATTGCGATCTCCGTCTGACCCGTCGGTATTCAAATCCATGTCGCCCTGCATGAGCAAAGCCTTGCGGCCGGTCTCAGAATCCTGCAGCTCGAGAATTGTCTCGCAGTCGTAAAAGTTGTGGCGGGAAAGAATCAAATCGAGTCGATTGAGCCGATCGCGCACGTACTCGATTTTGTTCTTGTAGAGCTTCTCAAAGTAAGGAGAGACCCGAGCCGATTCGGTCAGCCCCGGCATCTTGGCAAGAACTTCGGGCAGCTTTGGGTCATTCTCGGCGAGTTCTTCCAGCGTGCGACTGGGACGTGGCAATTGTGCCGTGAAGGTGATCTGAACCTTGTAACTGTCGGCTTCGTTTCGCTCAAAGGAGGCGTGTTTTTCGCTTTGGGGCGTCTCAAACTTTGTGGAAAGTGTAATCCCGTTGAAGAGTTGGGAAACATCCAACGTCTTGCGTGGAATCGTAGGGGTCGGCGTTGGGGTGGGAACAGGCGTGGCCGTCGGGCTGGGGGTAGGCGGCGGCCGATATTTGGGCGGCTTGCAGGCGCTTAGGATAACAAGGAGGCACAATAGAAGGCGGCGCATCGTCACGCGTAATTGACGAAGGCCGCGGCGATCTCTGCGGGAAGATCGATCATCCTGTAATCCGAAGAAGATACGAATAGGAGCGTTTGCTTGCCCCTTCCAAGCAGTTGGTCCGACGAGTCCTTAACCTCGTGCTCGAGCGTGACAAACTTACGGTTCCAGTCAGCGATGCGAAGCCGGACGGTGACTCTCTCAAACTCGCGGGTTTCCCGGACGAACTTGTGTTCAAAGGAACGGGTGAGAATGTAAAATGGAGTTTCCTTGAGATTAAATCTGGGCAGCACCTTGTTGAAGAAAAGCTCGCGCGTCTTTCCGACCCACATCGCGTACATCCCGAAATAGACGTTGCCAACCGAATTGGTATCCGCATACGTCGCAATGAACGAGTGTACGAACCATTTGCCCTCGAAGTGACCGAAAAGGTCGTGCCCTCGGGCGCTGTGCTCACCGTTCTCCTCGGCGGACGAAGCGACCGGAACGCCGAGTTCTCTGGCGCGCGCTTCCGCGCGTTGCCGGATGGACTCCTTTTGGGTGGACGCAAAGGACTCCGGCGCCGATTCCGCTCCCGGGGCCAAGGGGATCTCAGACGCGGGACTCAGCGCACGCGAGTCGCCAATAAACTCCTGGGAAGAGCCCGGCTTGAAGATCAGCCAGATGACGAGAGCAAGGGGCAGCAGGGAACCGAGGATCTGGAGAGTCGGCAGACGGAGGAAGTATCCGTATGCGAAGATGACGACCGCGAGGCAGCCGATGCAAAACATCTTCACTTGCGGGATAACATTTGCCGGCGTGTTCATGTAGCACCGGGTGATCGCGAGAGCCGAGTAGCCGACAAAGAACGTCGCATAAAAGATCATGAAGTACTCGAGTTCCAGCTTCACCACCGCAGCGAACAGGGCAAAGAGGCCGGCGAAGATAAAGACGGGAATCGGGGACGCGATTACATTCTCTGGTATCAGCGAGAAAATCGGGCTCTTGCTGGCAGAGGCATGGCTCTGAAGGAACCAGCGCAGCGCGATGTAACCGCTGTCAAGTGTGGATAGAATACAAATGGCGAGCCAGACGACATAAGCCCCGAAAGTCCACGGGGAATATTGCTCAAAGAAGAGCCTCAGGAGCAGCTCGTGGCCGTACACGTAGTTTGCTATTCCCGTCCGCAAATAGGAACCCGCGCCCCAGTTGAGCGCCCACAGCGTTAAAAAACCGTGGAAAAGCAGGAGAACGAAGAACTGGGTCGAGCCAGCCCAATAAGCTGCGGCGATGGAGATACGTTCACGGTGCATCTGGATCGCCCGCTGCCACTGTTGCAGGTCGAGCCATGGGCCAACCAGAAACCCAATGCAGATCGGAATGGCGTATCCCCAGTAGGCCAGATCATTGGTAGGAAGCTTGGGAAAACGGACAACGCCGGGACCGACCGAAATCACCGTCACAAGCAGCCAGCCGATCGCCACCGCGAGAATCAGTGCCATCACCCCATGGCTATACTTGATGCGAGTGATATCGAATTCCTCGCCAAGCAGCACAGCCGCAGCGAGCACGATAAGCAGGGTCAGAGGAAGGTAAAGCGCCCAGGGTTGAAAGCCGAGCGGCAGCCAGACATACCGGATAAAGGCAAAGATGGTCAGCGTGATCGCAAGGAGTTGGTAGAGGAAGAACACCAGGCGAAACGGTCGCGACCAGGTCTTAAAAAAGCGCGCCAGGGATTCGGATCCCGGGTCTCGACGGGCGATGTGGTGTGTGACAAGGCCGAAGGCGAGCAGGCCAAGCGCATTGGGAATGGCAAAGGTGAGCAGACCGAAAAGTCCAAATTGGGTGGTAAATTGGACCGAAAAGAACAGCCCGAGCCCCCACATCCACGAAAGCGCGATGGAGTTCCCCCAGAGCAACGTTGGGAACCATCTGGAGATTTTTGGAGTAGAGGGCGCCATAAAAGCTCGCCGTCAAGTAACAGCCCATCGACGAATCGTGCAAGCTCGGGACGGTGGTTGCAGTTTAGTTGAGGAGGGTTTCCCCGCGCAAGCGCCGCGACCGGATGAGAATATTTTCAAGCCGAATGATTTGTTCCTCGTGGTTTCCGGCGGCCCGCGAGCCCTTGCTTTTGAGCGTGAACTCCTGTTGATTCTGCTCCCGTTACATGGCCAGCCGCCCGCTTCAATATCTGACGATTTTTCTCACCTGCTTTATCGATATTCTCGGCTTTGGAATCGTCATACCTGTCCTGCCTCTTTATGCGGAACACTTTGGGGCGACCCCCGTGCAGATCGGATGGCTTGTCGGAATCTTTTCGCTCGCGCAGTTCTTTTTCGCGCCGGTTTGGGGCAAGGTATCCGATCGTATCGGGCGCAAGCCGGTGCTGTTGTTCGGGTTAGTTGGCACGGTTGTCGGCTATATGCTTATGGGGTTGGCCACATCGGTCATGCTCCTCTTCGTGGCGCGCCTGATCGATGGAATTTCCGGAGCGAACATTAGCGCAGCGCAGGCCTATCTCGCCGACATCTCGGCGCCGGAGAACCGCGCCAAGGCGATGGGGCTTCTTGGTGCAGCTTTCGGACTTGGATTTGTGTTTGGCCCGGCGCTTGGCGGGTGGGCGAGCGTCGCTTTCAACTACGCCGCACCGATGTTCATCGCTGCGGGTCTTTCGCTGATGAATTTCTTTTTCGTGCTGTTTTTTCTGCCGGAATCTCGTCGAGCGGTTCCCAAGGGCACGAGCGAGCCAATTTTCCCGAACCTTTTGGACCATGTCGAAAGGACGACATACGCATGGAGCGTTGCGAGCTATTTCCTTGTGATCGTTGGTTTTTCCATGATGACCGCTCTTTTTGCGCTCCTGCTCTTCCATCGCTTCGGTCTCGATGCGTTACATACGGGGTATGTCTTCGCGGGGGTGGGCATTTTGGGTGTCATCATTCAAGGGGGTTTGATCGGGCGGCTTGTGAAGCGATTTGGCGAGGCGCCGGTTGCGCTGGCGGGAGCAGTGTGGATGTGCGCGGGCCTGTGCGCGCTTGCCCTCAGCTCGGGCGTGGGATGGATGATCGCGGCGACCGCCGCTGTGGGAATTGGAAACAGCCTGCTTATGCCAACGCTTTCCTCCCTGGCATCGCGAAGCGCAGAGTCGAGTTGGCAGGGCCGCGCTCTGGGTGTCATGCAGTCGAGTGGCAGTCTGGCGCGGTGGGTGGGCCCCATGCTTGCCGGAGTGCTTTTGAGTGCGCAGCTGCATCGAGGTAGTGGGCCGTATGCTCTTTGGCCGTTGTTGGTTTCGTCGGCTTGTCTCTTCTTTGCGGCGCTGACGGTATCCGCTCTGGCCGGGCGCGGTTTTCGCTCCGCGGTGAGTCAACAGACGGGCTAACTCTACAGATGCCTGACGGCTGCCTCCCGCTTTACCGTTGGCGTAGGGCAGCTTTTTTCCTCCAGCATTCGGGCCGAAAGACTCCAGTTGAGCGGTTTTCGGGCTCTGCTACGTTGCGGGGGTGCTCCGAGGTGCCGTTACTTTGTTCTGGTTGTTGTTTCTAGCGGATGGGCTTGTTTCTTTTGCCGACGAATCGGTTTCGGTGGCCACCGGGCTTTCTCCCCTGACCGTAGTGAGAGGCTTCGTCGCTTTTGCGGTGCTCGCGATGAGCATTTTCATGGTAGCGATCCTCGGCATCACGCCAAGGGCGCCGAGGCGGGTCCTTATTCCGCTGATTCTGTTTGTGTGGTGGGCCGGGCCGGCAATGGCGTTTCCCTTGGGTTTCTGGAACGTGCCCTACTTGGCGCTCGGCCTGGCCATTGTGCAGGTGCTACTGGCTCTAGGTTTGTGGTATACGTCTCGCGCCGGAAATGGTGCACGCTGGACCTTGCCATTTGCATTGAGAGACGCGCCGGCGTTGTCGTGGAGGTACTTGTTGCTGGCGTTGCCGGTCACGGCATTGGTGTTCGGCGTATTCGCGTCAACCTGTGTCCTCCTCGGATTCTCCGCGCAGGTCGAAGTGGTTACTGGAGGGTATGTGAGAGTGCGCCCGGATGGTATTTACTTAATCGAACGCAAATTCGAATCGGCAGATCGCGAAGTGCGACTTGCCGGCATGATGCATGTGGCGAGGAGGGAATTCTACTCCGGCCTTCTGCCGCCGGTTGATCCCGCGGTGCCCTCGGTCGTGCTGGTCGAAGGTGTCACGGATCGGAAGCGTCTTCTTGGCGGACGCAGTCTGGACTACGGGCGTCTTGCAAAGCTCTTGAATGTCACGCCCCAGTCGGACAGCGAGTTTTCCGATCGTGTCGCAGCCGAACTGGGAAAGCAGGATGCGGGAGGTGGTGCCGACGGGCAAGGTTCTGGCGTATCGAAAGGCCCGGGAATTCATTTCAAGCATGCGGATGTTGATGTCGAAACGTTCCACCCTCAGACCATCGCCTTTATCCTCGCTGTGATGGCCCTGTTTCAGAGCAATGATTTACGCGAGCTCCTGGGATTTCTCGCGGATCCCTCGTCGCCGATCGCCGATGAAAATGCACAAGAGCAGGTCATGGAAGACATTCTTTTCGCGCGAAATCAGCGTCTTGTTTCCGAGATCGAGTCCTCGCTCAAGGATTATCGTTGTGTGGTTGTTCCCTGGGGGGCAATGCATCTTCCAGAAATTGAGTCCTGGCTGAAAAGCCACAACTTTGTCCAAAGCGGTGAAGTCAGGCGCAAGGCGCTTGGTTTTTGGTAAAACGCTTGAACAGGCGTCTCCGATGGCCTAATTCCATGCCCCCTCCCGTGCTTCTCCTGCCGGAGACGCGCGGGAAGCGCCTGGTTTTTTGATGAAGATTATCGACCGCTATATCGGTATGAGCGTGATTGCGACGGCCTTCTTTGGGGTTGTCGTTCTGAGCTTGGTGCTCGTACTGGGGAACCTCTTCAAGCAGTTGCTCGACGTTCTGATCAATAACCCCGACGTTCCCATCGCGACCGTGCTGGCCTTTATGGCTCTGGTTCTGCCTTTTTCGCTGACCTTCACGATTCCCTGGGGGTTCTTGACAGCCCTTTTGCTCGTCTTTGGCCGAATCTCCGCCGACAACGAGCTGATCGCTTTGAAGTCCAATGGAATAAGTATTCCACGCATTTGCATCCCCGTCTTTGTCCTGGCCGCCGTGCTTTCCGGGATCTGCTTTTGGATCAATATCGAGGTAGCGCCGCGTGCCGAGCAGCAAATGACCAAGACGATCGTGGATATCGCCACAAGCAATCCCGCGGCGCTCTTTCGCTCGGACGAGGTGGTGGATCAATTCCCGGACCGCCGCGTGTACGTTGGCGCCAAGGAAGGGGACCGTCTCAAGAACCTGATCGTCTTTGAGCTCAATGAGAACAGCGAGCCCATCAAGATGGTCTACGCAAAAGAGGGGGTCTTGACACCCGACCCTGCAAATACCCGCTTGCTCCTGAGATTGTTCAACGCCCGCTTTGAGGAACGGGACAAGCAAGATCCTCGCGAGTTGACGAAGATCCGTCAGGGAATCGAGGTGACCGAAGGGGTGTTTCCCATTTCGCTCGAGGAATTCTACAAGGAATACCTGAGCGGACGCAGACTGAGTTCATATACACTGCCCGAGTTGATGCGGTACGTGCCGAGCGTGGCCGGCGAAGAGAAACTGAGGGCAACTGTGGAACTTCACAAGCGCTTCGCCGCATCGCTCGCGTGTGTGGCCTTTGCGCTAATTGCGGTTCCACTCGGCATCACCGCACACCGCAAGGAGACCTCCGTCGGCTTCGCCTTGAGCCTCGTCATCGCTTTTACCTATTTCTTCTTCATCATCATGGCGGACACCTTCCGCGGTGACGCCGCAGCGCATCCGACCCTTCTCATCTGGATTCCCAACATTCTCTTTATCACGCTCGGGAGTGTCCTTTTCTGGCGCCTTTCGAAAAAATAGCAAAATAGCCTTGCCCCGCCGGGGATTCCATGGTTGCTTCCTAGCCCCTTTTCCGCCTGATAGGCGGTCTCTCGCTTATGCCAAAAGAAATCGTCGGACAGATCAAATTGCAAATCCCTGCCGGTCAGGCAAACCCTGCGCCGCCGGTCGGTCCAGCCCTTGGTCAGCAAGGCGTCAATATCATGGCCTTCTGCAAGGAATTCAATGCCGCCACGCAGAAGCAAGCCGGAGACATCCTCCCGGTTGTCATTACCGTCTATAAGGACAAGACGTTTTCGTTCATCACGAAGTCACCCCCTGCCTCGGTGCTCCTGAAGAAGGCGGCAGGCTTAGCCGCGGGGTCCAAAGAGCCGAACAAGACCAAGGTCGCCAAGCTCTCTAAAAAGCAGGTGATGGACATCGTGAAGGTGAAAATGAAAGATCTCAACGCTCGGAGCGAAGAAGCGGCCTTTCGCACCATTTGCGGCACGGCCCGCCAAATGGGTATTGAAATTAGCGACTAATCCATCGCAAGGAAAAGGGGCACCTTCTCAGGATGCCCCTTTCGTTTCGAGAACTGTAGCTTGCTGGCGTGAGCGCTACCTGCGATCGCGGTAGCCGCCGCCGCCCTTGCCATGTTGATGGCGCCGCTGTTGTCCACCACCACCACCACCGCCGCCACCGCCGAAATCGCGACGTGGTGGGCGATCTTCGCGCGGTCTCGCTTCGTTGACGATCAAGTTGCGTCCGTCGACATTTTTGCCATTTAGCGCATCAATTGCCTTTTGCGCTTCCTCAGCGGTGCCCATCGTGACAAAGCCAAAGCCCCGCGGACGCTGGGTCATTTTGTCCATGACCAGCATAGCCTCGGTAACTGTCCCAAATTGGGCGAAGAGTTCTTCCAACGCTCCTTCCGTGGTCTGAAAGGAGAGATTTCCTACATAGAGTTTCATGATGTTTGCGATATGTTTCTACTTGGGGGCCATCGCCAATTCTCAGAGCATCAGCCGCAGACGGCATATCGCTATACTACGCTCCAGCTTCAAAAATCGCGTTCTAACCGGGCGCCAGATTCCGAATTTTTCAGCGAATGTAAAGCGAAGTTTTTCCCTCTGCGCATTAACCCAAATTTCGCTGCGACGCGCATTCGCCCGGGGATCATGAGGTCATGCGGTCTGCATCATTTGGTGATCGATTTCTTTTCAAATCAGTACTTGACCCGCGGATCGGATCGGATAATTTTGCATGTTCGCCCCTGTTCCAGGAGGAAGAAAGCAGCTACCAACTTTAACCATGCAGGAGACCCGTGTCCGGGTCGTTCGCACTGCTAGAACATGCAAAAGAATCGCAGCAAACGTTATCGCGCCGCGGCCGAAAAGGTCGAACGCAAGCGCAAGTATCCGCTCGGGGAAGCAATTCGGACTCTCAAGACCCTTCCGCCGACCAAGTTTGATCAGACTGTCACGCTCTCCTTCAAGCTGGGCGTGGATCCGAAACAGAGCGACCAGATGGTCCGTGGGACCTGCCCGCTTCCGCATGGCAGCGGCAAGACTGTCCGCGTTCTGGTCTTTGCCACAGGGCCGGCGGCAGATGCCGCCAGAGAGGCCGGTGCAGAAATGGTGGGGTATGAGGATTTGATAAAGAAGGTCACTGGGGGCTTTTCCGATTTTGATGTCGCCATCGCGACGCCGGCGGCCATGGCCGAGGTAAAAAAGCTGGGAAAAGTGCTTGGTCCGAGGGGCCTCATGCCAAATCCCAAGGCAGGAACTGTCACCGACGACACCGCCAAGGCGGTCAGGGAGGTCAAGGCGGGCAGGGTGGAGTTCAAGCTTGATAAGAATGCCAACGTTTCTGTTCCGGTCGGAAAATTTTCGTTTGCGGAGGATGCCCTCGTGGAGAATGGCAGCGCCGTCATCGAGGCCGTTGTGAGGGCCCGGCCTGCCACAGCGAAGGGGGCGTTCGTTGAGGCGATCACTCTTGCAGCCAGCATGAGCCCCGGCGTCAGCGTCGACCCGACCCCGTTCCTTAAGAATTAACCCTTTCTCGCCATGAGACCCGAAAAAGCCAACATTGTCGCCGATATCCAGGCGAAGCTAAAGAACTCGCCGTTCCTGCTCATTGCCGATTATTCCGGCATGCAGGTCAAGCACTTCGAGGAACTGCGCTCGCGCCTTGCCCGTGTCGACGCCGAAATCCATGTCATCAAGAATACTTTCATCAAGCGGGCCATCAAGGGCTTGGGACTGCCGGAGCTCAATGGCGCGCTGAATGGACAGACCGCCATGATCACGGGCGAGATCGACATTTGCGCGGCGGCCAAGGTTCTCAAGACTTTCGTCTCGGAATTCGAGCGCCCGCCCGTCAAAGCGGGAATTCTCGACGACGCCATCCTCAACGCCGAACAGGTCAAGGTGCTGGCCGATCTCCCGTCCAAGGATGTCCTTCAGGCCAAGCTTCTCGGTCTCCTGCTCGCGCCCGCGACCCAGCTTGTTCGGGTCCTCAACGAACCGGCCTCCAGCCTTGCCCGCGTTCTCCAGGCGAAAGTCGACGCGGCGAGCCAGTAAACAAAGAAACAAATTTCCCGCGGCGTTTGAAGCCGCGCTGCGGGCATCAAAAACCAATCGGCTCCTTGTCGGGCTGACGGCTGTCAGCCTCAAATGCCCTGAGGCTTCGGGGTGCGACGATACCAAACATCAATACAATGGCAGACACACAAAACATCGTGGATCAGCTCAGCGCGCTCACCGTTCTTGAGATCGCTGACCTGGTGAAGCAACTTGAAGAAAAATGGGGCGTCAGCGCCGCCGCACCCGTTGCGGTCGCCGCTGCCGGGGCCCCGGCCGGAGGAGCCGCCGCACCGCCCGTCGAAGAGAAGACGGCCTTCGACGTCGTTCTGAAGGAAGCGGGAGGCAACAAGATCTCGGTCATCAAAGAAGTCCGCGCCGCTGTAGCCGGTCTCGGCCTCGCGGAGGCCAAGGCCCTCGTGGAGAGCGCTCCAAAGACCCTCAAAGAGGGTATCACCAAGGAAGAAGCCGAAGAGATCAAGAAGAAGATCGAAGCGGTGGGCGCCAAGGTGGAAATCAAGTAGATCTCCAGCTCGACACATATTCCGGGGTGCAAGTCAAAAAAGTTCATTTTTTGACTTGCGTTCCCGGCGTGACGGTTCACTATCAATAATTCCGCCGACTCACGTCTCGCCTTCTGCACCGTTCGGAAAAACGCCTACAACTCGCGTCTCCGCACGAGCCGGGAAAAGTTCCTTCCGGCCCGCGCGGTGGCGTTTTGTCTTTGTCGGTTCTCGCAGTGGGTCGCACGTTTGAAGGCACCCTAATTCGGTCCATTTATCGCCATGTCTGAACGCATTCACTTCGGCAAGCTAAAGGAGGCTATTGAGCCCCCGAATCTCATCGAGCTCCAGATCAACTCGTACAACGAATTTTTTCAGAAGGACATTGAGCCTTCGCGTCGCAGGAGCGTGGGATTGCAGGCGGTGTTCAAGGAGTTTTTCCCGATTTTTGGGTTTGAGGAGAAATCAAGCCTGGACTTTGTGAGTTATGAATTGGGGGAGCCGAAGATGTCGGCGATCGAGTGTCAGCGTGAGGGCCAGACGTACAGCGCTCCGCTTTATGTGACTTTTCGTTACAAGGATGAGAAGAGCACAAAGGAGGAGAAGGTGTACATGGGGGAGATTCCCCTGATGACTCCCCAGGGGACTTTCGTGATCAATGGGGCTGAGCGTGTGGTGGTGAGTCAGCTTCACCGTTCGCCAGGCATTTGTTTTGAGACGAGTGTGCATCTCAACGGCAAGCTGCTCCATGGTTTCCGCATCATTCCGGACCGCGGTTCATGGATCGAAGTGCAGTTTGACACCAGCGATTTGCTTTACGTTTACCTTGATCGGCGCAAGCGGCGCCGCAAGTTCCTTGCGACGACCTTCCTGCGCGCCCTCGGGTATCCTTCGGATGAGGACATCATCAAGCTGTTTTATGAGGTTATCCAGTTGGATCTCAGTGAGAATCTCGACGAGGAGGAGATCAGCACGAAGGTGCTTTTCGATGATATTCGCGACGGGGAGATCACTGTGGCTCGCGCATTCGAGCCACTGAATGCCGCCACGATCCGCCAACTCATGTCACTTGGTCACAAGAGCGTGAGAGTGGTCGACACGAAGCAGGACGATACGATCATCAAGTCGCTCAAGAAGGATCCTGCTCACGATGAGGAAGAAGCGCTGAAAGACATTTATCGCAAGCTGCGTCCGGGCGATCCGCCGACAGTGCAGAATGCCCGCAGCATGCTGAAGCGGCTTTTCTTTGATCCGAAGCGATACGATCTCGGACGGGTAGGACGCCACAAGATCAATCAGAAGCTCGGTCTTAAGGTCAGCGAGGAGGAGCGCATCCTGGTGAAGGACGATTTCATCGCTGCGATGAAATATTTGGTGGAACTCCGCAAGGGGGAGGGAATGACGGACGATATCGATCATCTCGGTAGCCGTCGTGTTCGCACCGTGGGTGAGTTGCTGGCGAATCAATGCCGGGTTGGCCTTGCCCGCACAGAGCGCCTGGTCCGCGAACGCATGACCCTTTTCGACGCCGGTGTTGACCAGATTACTCCGCAGAAGCTCATCAATCCAAAATCTCTGAGCGCGGTGGTGCGCGATTTCTTTGGCCGTTCGCAGCTCAGCCAGTTCATGGATCAGACGAACCCGCTCTCGGAGCTGACGCACAAGCGCCGTCTCTCAGCGCTCGGACCAGGCGGGCTCAGCCGTGACCGGGCCGGGTTCGAGGTGCGCGACGTTCATCCGTCGCACTACGGGCGCATCTGCCCGATTGAAACTCCGGAGGGTCCGAACATCGGTCTGATAAGCTCGCTGAGCACGTTCGCTCGGGTCAACGAATTCGGATTCATTGAAACCCCTTACCGGAAGGTCAACAATGGCCACGTAACCGAGGAGGTTGTCTATCTGAGCGGAGATAGGGACGAGAACTTTTACATTGCCCAGGCGAACGCTCATGTGGATCCCAATGGGCGGTTCACCGAGGAGAAGGTTTCGACGCGGTATCGCGGTGACTTTCTCGAGGTCGAGCCCGACAAGGTTCAATACATGGACGTGTCGCCGAAGCAGCTCGTTTCCGTTGCGGCGGGGTTGATTCCGTTCCTCGAACACGACGACGCCAACCGGGCGCTCATGGGTTCGAACATGCAACGCCAGGGCGTTCCGCTGCTCGTTTCCGACTCGCCCTTGGTCGGCACGGGACTTGAAGCGCGCGTCGCCCAGGACTCCAAAGCCGTGGTGCTCTCCGAGGCGGCTGGAGTCGTTGCGTCGGTTACAGGCAGCCAGATTATCATCACGCGGGACGGCGCCTTGCCGGATGGCAAGAAGCGTATCAAGACCGATCCCGCCGGCGGCATCTGGGTTTATGAATTGCGCAAATTCATGCGCTCAAACGCGAGCACGTGCATCAATCAGAAACCTATCGTTCGCAAAGGACAGCCCATCAACCAGGGCGACGTGATCGCCGATGGGCCGAACACGGAAAACGGCGAACTTGCCCTGGGACGCAATGTTCTCGTCGCGTTCATGCCCTGGAACGGGTACAACTTCGAAGACGCGATTCTCATTTCCGAGCGCGTGGTCAAGGAGGACATCTACACCTCGATTCACATTGACGAGTTCGAGATCGGCGCCCGCGACACCAAGCTCGGCCCGGAGGAAATCACTCGTGACATTCCTAATGTCAGCGAAGAAGCCCTGCAAAATCTCGGTCCCGATGGCGTGATCCGCATAGGAGCCGAGGTGAAGCCGGGAGACATTCTTGTCGGCAAAATCACTCCAAAGAGCGAGACCGAACTTGCGCCGGAAGAACGCCTTTTGCGGGCGATCTTCGGTGAGAAGGCGGCCGACGTGAAGGACACCTCGCTGACTGTGCCATCCGGCACCTACGGCATCGTCATGGACGTCAAGGTTTCCTCCAAGAAGGAGGTTGCCCGCAACAAGATGACACCCACGGAATCCAAGCGGCAGCAGAAGATGATCATGGAGGATTATAAGAAGCGCAAAGACGAGTTGCACGAGCAGCTGACCGCGGCGCTTTCAAACATCCTTTTGAATGAAAAGATTCCGCTCGATGTCGTGAACGCGCAGACGGGTGAGATCATCATTCCGGCCAATCGCAAAATTACCAAGCAGCTTCTTCGCAAGCTGGCGGCCGTTTACGATCACATCGAGATCGATCCAAGCCCGATTCGCAACAAGATTCGCGAGATCATCGGTCAATACGAGCATCGCTTCGAGGACCTGGACCGGGAGAAGGAGGAAAATCTCGGCCGCATCGAAAGCGGGGACGATGTCGACCCGGGCATCATCAAGCAGGTGAAGGTCTACGTTGCCAGCAAGAGAAAGCTGTCGGTGGGTGACAAGATGGCCGGTCGTCACGGCAATAAGGGTGTTGTTGCGAAGATTGTTCCCGAGGAGGATATGCCGTTCCTGTCGGACGGGACTCCCGTGGACATTGTGCTGAATCCTCTTGGCGTGCCGAGCCGCATGAATGTCGGCCAGGTGCTCGAGACGCACCTCGGTGTCGCTGCCAAAGCGCTGGGCTTCAAGGTCGCCACGCCGGTGTTCGATGGGATTTCCGAGGACAAGATCAAAGAGTATCTCCGCGAGGCCAAGACCAAGGAGAATTTCACCTGGGTCACCGAGACGGGGAAGTCGACGGTCTACGACGGGCGTACCGGAGAGGCCTTCGACCAGCAGGTCGTGGTGGGTTACATTTATATGCTAAAGCTTGGCCACCTGGTCGCAGACAAGATCCATGCACGCGCGGTCGGGCCTTACAGTCTGGTCACGCAGCAGCCGCTTGGCGGCAAGGCCCAATATGGCGGCCAGCGCTTCGGCGAAATGGAAGTCTGGGCATTGGAAGCCTATGGAGCGGCATACACTTTGCAGGAGCTTCTTACGGTGAAGTCCGACGACGTCCAGGGCCGAACCCGCATTTATGAATCGATCGTCAAAGGCGACAATTCGTTGGAAGCGGGCACGCCGGAGTCATTCAACGTGCTCATCAAAGAAATGAAAGGACTTGGCCTCGATGTTCGCGTCGGGGGCAAAGAGCCCACCTTCACCGAGTCGGCAGCGTAAGCATGCGCATCTAGCGCGATATTACCTATGAAAGAAGTCAATATTGGCGAAATTTTTGGAGAGCAGCGTCCGGTCGGGTTTGACGAAGTAGCCATCACGGTTGCGTCGCCTGACAGCGTCCGAAGCTGGAGCAAGGGCGAAGTCAAAAATCCCGAGACCATCAACTACAGGACGTTCAAACCCGAGAAGGGCGGCTTGTTTTGCGAGCGCATTTTCGGGCCGACGCGCGACTGGGAATGTTCGTGTGGCAAGTACAAGCGGATCAAGCACAAGGGCGTAGTCTGCGATCGATGCGGCGTTGAAGTGACCCTGAGCCGCGTCCGCCGCGAGAGGATGGGCCACATCGACCTGGCTGTCCCTGTTTCACACATCTGGTTCTACAAGTGCATGCCGTCGCGTATCGGACTCATGCTCGACATGACGAGCAGGCAGCTCGAACGGGTGATCTATTACGAGGACTATATTGTCATCGATCCTGGCAATACCCCGCTGCAGAAGTGTCAACTCCTGACGGAAGCAGAATTCCGGGAGGCTGAGGACCAGTACGGGGATGCTTTTGTAGCAGGAATGGGTGCCGAGGCTATCCAGAAGCTTCTAGAACAGACGGATCTGCAGAATCTCAACGATGAGATCGAGCAGCAGATGGGAGCGACGCGGAGCAAGCAGCTTCGCAAGAAGCTGGCCAAGCGATTGAAGCTGGTCCAGGGTTTCATGCATTCGAAGACCCGTCCGGAATGGATGGTCCTCAACGTGCTGCCGGTCATTCCGCCGGACTTGAGGCCTCTGGTCCCCCTCGAAGGAGGTCGCTTTGCCACCTCCGATCTCAACGATCTCTACCGCCGCGTGATCAACCGCAACAACAGGCTCAAGACCCTGTTGCAGCTGAAGACTCCCGAAGTCATCATCCGGAACGAGAAGCGCATGCTGCAGGAGGCGGTCGACGCGCTCTTCGACAATGGTCGTCATGGCCGTGCCGTGACAGGTGCCGCCAACCGCCCGCTCAAGTCCCTTAGCGACATGCTCAAGGGCAAAGGCGGCCGTTTCCGTCAGAATCTCTTGGGCAAGCGCGTGGATTACTCGGGCCGGTCGGTCATCGTAATCGGTCCGGAGCTCAAGCTCAACCAATGCGGACTGCCCAAGAAGATGGCCCTCGTTCTGTTCGAGCCATTCATCATCCGGCGCCTCAAGGAGCAGGGCCACGTCCATACGGTACGCAGTGCCAAGAAACTCATCGAGCGTCAGACGCCCGAGGTTTGGGATATTCTTGATGAAGTCACCAAGGGCCACGCAGTTCTGCTCAATCGTGCTCCGACTCTGCACCGCCTCTCCATTCAGGCCTTCGAGCCGCAATTGATCGAAGGAGAGGCAATTCGCATTCATCCCCTTGTGTGCACGGCTTATAACGCGGACTTCGATGGCGACCAAATGGCTGTCCATGTCCCGCTTTCGGTGGAGGCCCAAATGGAGGCCCGCATGCTCATGCTGGCACCCAACAACATCTTTTCGCCGTCCAGCGGAAAGCCCATCACAACGCCTTCACAGGACATACCGCTGGGTTGCTATTACCTGACGCAGAATCCCCGTGGCGAGAAGAACGAGCCGCGTCTGCCACTGTTTGCGGACGGTTTCGAAGTCGAGCTTGCGATCTCGGAGGGAGCCGTTGGAACCCACAGCCGGATCCGGTTTAAGAACCCCGATTTCGGCGTCAATACCATCTACGGAAACCGGGAATCCAAGATCCTCGAGACAACCGCAGGCAGGGTGATCTTCAATCAGATCTGGCCGGACGAGCTCGGATTCTACAACAAGGTTTGCAGCAAGAAGCAGCTTTCCGACATTATCTGGCGCTGCTATAGGGCAGTCGGCCAGCAGCGCACGGTCGAGACCCTGGATCGCCTTAAGGAAATGGGCTTCCGCTCGGCTACCAAGGCGGGAATCTCCATTGGAATCACCGACATGATCATTCCTCGGGAGAAGTCCACCCAGCTTGAAAAGGCCTACAGGGAGATCGCCGAGGTCGAGAAGCAATACCGCCGTGGCATCATCACGGACGGCGAACGCAAGAACAAGGTGCAGGATATCTGGACGCACACCGGCGAGGAACTTGCCAATGCGTTGTTCCGCACACTCGAATACAACGATGGCCGCAAGGATATGAACCCAGTGTTCATGATGGTTGATTCGGGCGCGCGCGGCAATCGCACGCAGGTTAAGCAGCTCGCGGGAATGCGCGGCCTCATGGCCAAGCCGTCGGGCGAAATCATCGAGCGACCGATCATTTCCAACTTCCGTGAAGGCCTCTCCGTCCTGGAGTATTTCATTTCCACGCACGGAGCCCGCAAGGGACTGGCTGACACCGCGTTAAAGACGGCCGACTCCGGCTATCTGACTCGCAAACTGGTCGATGCTGCGCAGGATGTCATTATTACCGAGGAAGACTGCGGAACGATCAACGGAATCATCGTCCGTCCGATCTACGAGGGCGACGAAGAGGTCGTCAGCCTCTCCACCCGCATCATCGGACGCACAAGTTGCGAAACCGTCAAGGACCCCGTCACTGGCAAGGCCGTAGTCACCTCCGGCCAGATCGTCGACGAGGAAACCGCGGCGGCGCTGGAGAAAATCGGTCTCGAGCAGCTCAAGATCCGGTCAGCGCTTACCTGCGAGTCCAAGCGAGGCATTTGCGCCAAGTGTTACGGACGCAACCTCGCGACAGGACTTTCTGTCAAGCTCGGGGAGGCGGTTGGAATTATTGCTGCGCAATCGATTGGCGAGCCGGGAACCCAGCTCACAATGCGGACCTTTCACGTGGGCGGCACCGCTAGCCAGACCTTCAAACAGCCCATTATCAAGGCGAAGAACGAAGGCATGGTGCGTTTCAATGACCTCAAGGTTGTTGAGAGCACCGAGAACAACTTCGTCGTGCTAAACAAGAACGGCACCGTAAGTGTCCACGCCAGAGACGGACGCGAACTCGAGAGCTACAACATCGTGATCGGTTCGGTTATCTCCATCGCGGATGGCGGCGTTGTGAAGAAGGGCGACACCTTCATCCAATGGGATCCCTACAACGTGCCGATCATCACTGAAAAGGCGGGGAGAATAGAATTCCGCGACATGATTCAGGGCGTGACGATCCGAAAGGAAGTCGATGAAGCGACCGGAGTCATGGGGACAGTTGTCATCGAGCACAAGGAGGACCTGCATCCGCAGATCGTCATCGTGGGCGAAAAGAAAGAAATCTTTGCAAGCTATTCGATTCCGGCAGGCGCGCATATCGAGGTGAGAGAGGCCCAGAAGGTGCCCGCCGGCACGCGTCTGGCACGAACACCGCGCAAGATCGCCAAGACGAAGGATATCACCGGGGGCCTTCCGCGCGTGGCCGAGCTCTTTGAAGCTCGCCGCCCGAAAGACGCCGCCGAGATTGCCAAGATCGACGGCGTGGTCGATATCGGTGGCACCGTCCGCGGAAAGCGCCGCCTGATCGTCACGGATCCGGACACAGGCGCCGAAGAGGAGCACCTTATCCCGCTCTCGAAGCATATCATCGTCTTCAAGGGCGATTTTGTGAAGAAGGGCCAGCAACTCACGGAGGGTCCGGTCGTCCCGCACGAGGTTCTCGACGTCTGCGGACCTCAGGAACTGCAGGAGCACCTGCTCAACGAGGTCCAGGAAGTCTATCGTTTGCAGGGCGTCGAAATCAACGACAAGCATATCGAGATCATCGTGCGCCAGATGCTGCGAAAGGTGAAAATTACCGACCCCGGTGACACCAGCCTCCTTTGGGGAGACCAGGTGGACCGTCTCGCGTTTGCGGCAGAGAACGAACGCGTCATCGAAAAGGGCGGCAAGCCCGCCGACGCGAGCCCCGTGTTGCTAGGCATCACAAAAGCCTCGCTGGAAACCGATAGCTTTATATCCGCGGCGTCCTTTCAGGACACCACACGCGTCCTGACCGAAGCGGCGACCCTTGGCAAGGTCGACCGGCTGCGTGGATTCAAAGAAAACGTCATCATGGGTCACCTCATTCCAGCAGGCACCGGTTTTAAGAAAAATCGCGAAATCGAGATCGTGCACGTCGGGGATTCCTTGCAGACTGAGGCCGAACCGCACAAAGCTGCAAGTTAGCCATGTCCTTGCCAAATCTTGAAATTATGACTGAACTCCTTGAAGCCGGGGTGCACTACGGCCACCAGACGAAGCGCTGGAATCCGAAGATGCGGGATTTCATCCTTGAAGAGAAGAATTCGA
>DATDAX010000199.1:0-5019 GCA_036525175.1 Terrimicrobiaceae bacterium
AAACCTCAAAGCTACGTGGCCGTCGAGGATATGATCCCTGCAGGTCTGGAAGTGGTGAACCCAAACCTCGACCTCTTTGGAAAATTCTATTCGCTTCCGGCAGAACCGGGCATCGAAACGGCCAGCCTTTCGCATAGCGAACTACGCGACCAACAGACAAACCTCTATTTCGATGAGCTGCCCTCCGGCGCTCGCAGCTACAGCGTCCTGGCACGCGCCACCGCGGAAGGATCCTTCATCTGGCCGGCAACTCAAATCTCGCCGATGTACGACAGTCGATTTTTTGGCCGTTCGGCATCAAGCGAATGCAACGTCTCAGCTCAATGATTAGGGAAGCAACCTCGCTTGCCGGGCATTGCCTGCGACGGCCAGCGTTTCGATGGCTATTTCTCGCTTTCCTCGCAGTCGCCTTCCTCGCCGTGCTCATCGAATACTCCATTCGCAGCGCTCGCCTCCCGGCAAGGCTGTGGCAGCCACCGGCCGGGACGCCTGTCATTACGGACTTTCGCGGTCGAGCGGTTGCGGTGTTTGCAAGCCCCGTTGCCCGGGAAAGCTATCCTCTGAGCCTGAGGGACATGGGAGAATGGCTTCCGCTCGCCACGATCGGGATCGAGGACACCCGATTTTGGACACATCCGGGCGTGGATATTCGCGCGGCAGTAGGAGCTACCCTGCGAAACATCAGGAACCTGCGCGTCATCTCCGGCGCCTCGACCATCACACAACAACTCACTAAAATCTCTGCAGAAAGCGATGAAAGGTCGCTGACCGGAAAGGTTCGCGAGGCGCTCGCGGCACTCCACCTGGAACGAAATTGGGACAAGAAGAAAATTCTCGAAGGGTACTTAAACCGGCTTGACTATGGCAACCGCCGGATCGGGCCCGAGGCTGCCGCAAAAGCCTATTTCGGCAAGCACGCCCGCGAACTTTCCCTCGCTGAGGCAATTTTCCTGGCCGGTCTACCGCAATCTCCCACGCGTTTGAATCCATGGAGAAATCCCGATGCGGCTTCGGAGCGTTATCGCCGAAATGTGAGGCGACTCGCGACCGCGGGGTTGCTTCCTCCCGGCGCCACCATCGAATCGCTCCTGAGCAATCCCCCGCATGTCGGAAAGCATGAGCCCCCGAACGAAGCCCCGCAGTTCGTTGGGGTATTGCGGGATCGACTTCTTGCCCATGCGAAACCGGTGATCGCCGTCGAACGACTCGCGACTTCACTGGATCTCGACCTGCAAAGAATCACGACACGCATCTTGCGCGAGCATCTGACCGTCACAGCGACCCTCGGCGTCGGCGATGCTGCAGTCGTCGTCGTCGAGAATTCCACCGGAGCCGTTCGCGCTCTGGCCTGTGCCGGCGATCCAAAACACGCGTTCTTGAATTCCGCAGCCGAACCCAGAAGTTGCGGCTCCACACTCAAGCCGTTTCTCTATCTCACTGCGATCGATCAACGAAAACTGACCGCAGCCTCTCTGTTGCCCGACACGCCTGATGCTATTTCTGAGCAATACCGCGACTACGACCCTCAAAACTATTCGAAGCGTCACTTCGGCCCGGTGCGCGTGCGCGAAGCGTTGGGTAGCTCGCTCAATGTGCCCGCTGTCTTCGCTCTAAGTCGAAACGGAGCGCGCGAGACCTTCGAGTATTTGAGAAGCTGGGGGTTGAATTTCCCGTCTTCCTTCGACTCATACGGCGCCGGTTTCATACTGGGGAATGCTCCCGTGCGTCTCCTTGAGCTCGCTGGAGCATACGCCGCCCTCGCGCGGGGTGGAGAATTTTGGCCGCCGAGACTTGCAGCGAACGATCTCATAGAGAGCCGTCGCCTGGCTTCTGCCGAGGCATGCGCGATCATTGCAGACATCCTCTGCGACAACCGCGCCCGCATGGCAGCCTTTGGACCATCTTCCCCCTTGAATCTGCGAGAACGCACCGCAGTCAAGACCGGAACGAGCTCAGGGTTCCGTGATGGTTGGTGCGTCGGCTTCAATAGAGACCACACCGTGGCCGTGTGGGCGGGCAACCTCAACGGGCGATCCATGAACGAGCTTCTCGCCGTCCGCTCCGCAGCGCCGCTTTGGGCCGCCATAATGAATTCCCTCTACGCTGCAGGCGATCGGCCATGGCCGCAGTTGGAGGAAAGCGCTTCTCTACACGCTGTCGAGATCGCAGCTGAGACCGGCTTGCTACCGCGTCCCAACGAACCCGTCCTCCGCGAGTGGTTCCTGGCAGGCACCGAGCCCGTCGAGCACGCGGCGGCCTTGTATGTGGACGGCGTCCTGCACCTGCCGTCGGAATATTCCGTATGGTGCGCCGGACCCCGCAAGGCGCTGGGCGCGGCCGCACAGACGGAAACGCTGAAGATCCTATTTCCAAAGGATGGCGCAACGTTTTCTTACAATCCCGCCATGTCCAAGGCTCAACAGATGCTCCCACTGCGAAGTTCGTGGCCGCAATGTGACTGGTTCCTCAACGGCAAGAAGGTCGAGCGCCCATTAGTGCCTCTCGAACGAGGAACATGGACGATCTCCGCGCACGCACGGGGAGAGGCGGCCGTGGCAAACTATGTGGTGGAATAAAGCGCGGAAGATGGTATGAAAGGTGCACGGAGGAGGTGATCATCATGCCTCAGAAACGCACCACGCATCGCAGCGCGACCGGCAAGAAGCTCTACGCTGTCCGGGACGAACAGGGAAGGTTTAGGGACATCCAGAGCTACAAGCGGGCACACTCCCAAGATATTCGGCGGAAGGCGAAAGGCGAAAAATAGGACGCGTAGCTTTTCTCGCGCCTCAAGAGACCGCCACGGAACGCAGCGTCTCTCACCTCAATCGCCTCGAATGCACACTTTGTGTGACACTTGCCGAAGCTGCGCCCAACGCGCGATCGAGCGATTCCTGGAGCTCCGGCAGCAAAGATTCTCGTTCGACCGCCGCGAGAATGTCGCGTGCTTCATCATTGCGGCCGCAAGCCGAAAGGATGAGCGCGTAATAGGCGACGCCATGGCCGCCCAGCTCTTGCAAGTCATTGCGCGAATCAAGAACGTCCATGCCTCTTCTTGACTCTCCCTGCAAGTGCAAGCTGAACGCGTAGAGGACGGCGTTCTCCAAAGACGCAGGATCGCCTTTGTAAAGCTCCTCGGCGAGCCGCTGTGCGCGAGCGATCTGATGTCCCGTGACCAGCAGCAAGCCGGCAACGTTGAATCGTGCGTCTCGATCCGTCGGCTTTTCCTTCAACACGAGTTCCATCATGCGAAGCATCCCCTCGGAGTCTCGCTCGTCCCTGCACGTTTGATAGAGCTCTCGCCGGATGGAAACGTTCCGCGGATCCTTCTCCGCGATCATCCACTTAATTTGGCGCGCGTCCCGTTTGTCAACCCTTGCCATCTCCAGGAGCGGAACGAGCAGCATAGGCCGCTTTTCCACGGAAGCAACGGCGAGCTTCCACGTTGCGTCGGATCTATGACTATTGCCTTGTCCGGCTTGGGCTCGCGCCAGAAATGCAACTCGCAAAGGCTCGAGCTCTCTCCAGTCGCTCCAGCGAACGAGCGACTCGAGGTCGTTCCAGCGACCAAGGGAGCTGTAACAATCGGCAAGCAACATGCTTATAGGAATATCGTCCCTCACGGCCTTGGATTGGCCTTCCAGCCAATCGACAGCGGATTGTGTGCCTGTCGCGCCCGCCTTCCATTTTGCGAGTTGGAAGGCGAACCTCGGACTCTCGGTGGCATCCTTCTCAATTTCCGAAAGCCACCTTATCCCCTCGAGAGGGTTCGCCGCGGACAAGGCCTGTAATCTCAGCATCCGGTCAGAAAACTCAGCCGGGCGCTGTTCCAGCAGGCGGTCGGACCACGATAGCGCTGCAACGAACTGTCGCCGACGTAAGGCGTCTTGCGTCAACGCACGAAGGGCAAACAAGCCAAAGTCGGCTTCGGATGCCATCGACTCCAACGTCGCCCGCGCAGAAGCGCGATCTTGCTCGCTACCGGACTGCAACTCGAGCACGGCAAGCTTCACGCGGGAACGTGCGTCTTCGGGATGTCGTTGAACTGTGTCACGATAGATATCCCTGGCCAAATCGGCTCGGCCTCGCGCCAGGCACAACTCGGCCCGAAGTTCCATAAATTCGGCCGTCTGATGGTCCGGACCGACAGTATCAAGAACATCCGCAGCCACCTGAACCTGACCGAACCGCAGCGCACTGCGTGCGAGGGCCAGCTTTGGTGCAAGAAGCTCTGGCCGCAGCTCCACCAGCCTACGCCGGTGGATGAGAGCTTGGGATTGACCCACGGTCTCCAAGAGCGCGGCCGCGACGCCAAGCGCCTCGACATGATTGGGACACTTACGCACCGCGTTCTGCAAACTCAAAAAGGCATTGCGAAAATCCCGCTTCTCCAAAGACTCTTTCGCCAGTCTCACAGCTCGGTCGGCTTGCCAATTCCGGTACGCAGGATAACTAAGAAAACAAACAATCGTTATAAGACAGGCCAGCGCCACCGTCCCAGCAACCCAGAAAACAACACGTCTTCGCCCTGTTCCGCACACCCCTTTTTTCCCCATTCGGGGACTTTGCTAAGTTCGTAGAACGTGTCAAGGGGAGTCTGCCCCCAAGCCCGCTTCCTATTGTATAGAAAAAGGCATTGCCTGCATCCGATGCGACAAATTTGCTCAATACGTGCGGAAAAGCACTATTGGTCAGCTCTCCGAAAGCTATATAAGTATCGCCCGCAAAACTGGTTCGTAGATGGTGGTTCGCCTACTGGCCTCAAACCAGCGTTAGGGGCGAAAAGCTGGTTTTCTGCTACGGGATTTGGAGCGGTGGTAATCGTCCCCGTCTCAGAAGTGAAATTATAGTTGAAGTTCAGCAGAGTTTCCTCTCCAAACACAAATCGCGCATCCGCCACGGACAGGATTCGCAAATCGAGCGCTGCGTTTCGGCTCTAAGCATTCCAACGGCTCTACCGTTCGGCCGCTGGGCTGATTCTCGCATTTCTGGGGCGACGCTTCGTGCCGGGACGTTCCG